>CAXNIN010000206.1:0-8145 GCA_964202365.1 Myxococcota bacterium
GCTACCAGGAGGAGAAGGACGCCGAGGGCGGCATGGGCGGCGCCCCGGCGTCCGCGCCCGCGCCGGTGATGGCCGACGGTGCGGGCCGCGCGGACAAGCTCCGCGCGCGACGTGAAGACCTGGGCGCGGCGGAGGGCGAAGCCGCCCCCGAGGACGCCAAGCCGGACCCCACCGACGGCCCCGGCGCCCCGGCCGGCGGCGAAGCCGCGCCCACCCGCGCGTGGTTCCCGGAGAGCTTCTTGTGGGCGCCGCTCGTGGAGGTGCCCGCCACCGGCTCGGTGACCGTGCCGGTGCCCGTGCCCGACACCCTCACCACGTGGCGCATCCTCGCGCTCGGCCAGTCGGCGGCGGGCGCGCAGGGCGGCGCCGTCACGACCTTCGCGTCCACGCTGCCCGCCTACGTCGATGTGCTGGCCCCCGACTTCTTGTGGGCGGGCGACACCGTCGCGCTCCCGGTGATGGCGGTGAACCAGGAGGGCGACACCAAGTCCGAGACGCTCTCCGTGCTCGCCGACGGCGCGGCCATCGACGGCGGCGGCGTCACCCTGCCCGCCTACGGCACCCGCACGGAGCGCGTGTCGCTGCGCGCGGACCGCGCCGGCGAGCTCGTGGTCACGGCGCGCCTCGGCGCGCTCGACGCCGTCGAGAAGCGCGTCGCCGTGCGGCCCGTGGGGCGGCCCGTCGATCAGGCCCGCGGCGGCACGCTCGCCGGGCCGCGCACGTTCTCGCTCACGACGATTGCGGGCGCTTCGCCCGGCGGCCTCACCGTGACCGTGTTCCCCGGCGCCCTCGGGGTCGCGCGCGTCGAGCTCGAGGCCGCGCCCGCCCGCGGTGACGACCTCGCCTCGGCCGCGTACACCTACGCGGTGGCCGGCCTCGCCGCGCCGCTCGTGGCCGAGGGCACCGTGCCGGCCGACACGCTCCGCGCAACGCAGCTCCGCGCCTGGCAGGCCCTCGCGAAGGGCACGCGGGCTCCCGGCGCGCCCGAGGCCACCACGGCGCTCGTGGCGCTCCGCACCGCGCCGCACGACACCCTCGCGGGCCGGCTCGCCATCCGCCTCGCGGACAGCCTCCGCGCGGAGCAGGCGGCCGACGGCCTGTGGAGCGTGCCGGCGGGCACGCCGCTCGACGGCGCGCTCGTCCAGACCGCACGCGCGGTGTGGGCGCTCGGCGCGGACAACCAGGCCAACCGGCTCCGCGCCACCGGCGCGTTCGAGCGCCAACGCGCGCGTCTCACGTCGCCCTACGTGGCGGCGTGGGCGCTCGCCGCCAACGTGGCCGACCCCGCGCGCGCCGACGCGCTCCGCGCCACGGTCCGCGACGCGCTCGGCGTGCGCGCCGACGGTGCCAAGACCCTCCGCGTGGACGCCCGCCGCCCCGACGGCACCGTCGTCTCCGAGGCGGAGGCCACCGCCCTCGCCATCCTCGCGCTCCCGGCCGACGATCCCGCCTCCGCCGACCTCGCCGCCGACCTCGCCGCCGGCCTCCTCGGGTTGTACGACCCCGCCGCCGGCTTCGGCGACGGGTGGACAGGCCTGCTCGCGCTGCGCGCCCTGGAAGCCGTCTTCGCCGGCGAGATCCCGAAGGAAGTGTCCATCTACGTCACGGTGGACGGCGTGGAGGTGGGCCGCGCGGTGCTCGACGCGAAGCAGCCGCACGCGCCGGTGCGCATCGTCGCCCCCGGCCTCGGCGGCGTGGGCGACCACGCGGTGACCATCACGTCGAGCCCCGCCGTGCCCGGCCTCGCGTTCACCGCGCGCACCCGCGACTACCTCCCGTGGAGCCAGTCGGCCCCGGCCGGCCTCGACCTGAACGTGACGCGCCCGGCGCTCGTCGTCGGCACCCGCGCGGTGCTCGGTGTCGCGGTGGCGGGCCCCGCCGGCGCCGTCGTGGACGTGTCGATCGGGCTGCCGGCCGGGGTGGACCCCGACCGCGTGGCGCTCGACGCCCTCGTGTACGCCTCCACGATCGCGTCGTGGCGCGCCGAAGCGGGCCGGGTGACCCTCCGGGGCGTGCGCCTCGACGGCGGCGCGTGGCGCGGCGAGGTGGCGGTGACCCCCACCCTCGCGGGCGCGCTGCTCGCCGACGCCGCGCGCGTCTGGCCCGCCGGCGACCCCGCGCAGGCCTTCGCGCGCGTGCCGGAGCGCTGGACCATCCGGTAGCGGCCGCGCCTCACCGTGAGCGGACCGGATAAGCCGGTGGGGTGAAGATCCTCCGCGAAGAGCCGCTGGCACGGCACGGGTACTGGCGCGTCGGCGGCCCGATCGAGCGCCTCGTCACCGTGGACGACGCCGCCGATCTGTCCGCCGTGTACGCGGAAGATCCCGCGCTCCACATCCTTGGCAACGGCTCGAACCTCCTCGTGCCGGACGCCGGCCTGCGCGGCACCGTGGTGAAGCTCGCGGGCGACTTCCGCGCGACCGCGGCCGTGCGCGAAGAAGGCGACACCGTGTGGCTCCGCGCGGGGGCGGGGCTCCAGAACGCCGTGCTCCTCGCGCGCGTGGCGAAGCTCGGCCTCGCGGGCCTCGGGCCGCTCGCCGGGGTGCCGGGCACCGTGGGCGGCGCGGTCGCGATGAACGCCGGCACCGCGCTCGGCGAGGTGGCCGACGTGCTCGACGCGATCGAGGGGTTCGGCCCCGACGGCCCCGCCACGCTCTCGCGCGCCGCGCTCCCGATGCGCTACCGCGAGGGCGGGCTCCCCGCCGGGTTCGTCGTGACCGCGGCCGTGTTCCGGCTCACCCGCGCCGGCTTCGCCGACGAGCAGGCCCGCATCGCGCACCACCTCGCGCGCCGCAAGGCCACCCAGCCCCTCGACCTCCCGAGCTGCGGCTCGGTGTTCCGCAACCCGCCGGGCGACGCCGCCGGCCGCCTCATCGAGTCCGTGGGCCTCAAGGGGCACCGCGTGGGCGGCGCGGCGATCAGCGAGCGGCACGCCAACTTCATCGTGAACGTAGGCGGCGCCTCGGCCGCCGACGTGATGGCGTGCATCCGCGCGGCGTGGGCCACCGTGCGCGCCGACGCCGGCGTGACGCTCGTGCCCGAGGTGCACGTGCTCGGGGATTGGCCGCGCGAGGAGTGGCCGCTGGTGTGACTTTGCGTCTATAAGGGGGCCCTCCCGAGCGCCCATGTCCCGCCTGCTGTTGTTGCTGCCCCTCTTCGCCTGCACCTCCTCCGGAGACCCCGCGGACACCGAGAAGCCCGCCAAGGACGACTCCGCGGCCGACACGTCGGCCGACACGGACACCGACGCCGACACGGACGCCGACACCGACACCGACACCGACACCGACACCAACTCCGGCACCCCCGACCTCTCGACGTACACCGGCTTCGTCGACGCCCACGCCGGCGCGTGGTGCGCGAGCCTCGAGGCGTGCGGCTACCTCGACGACAAGGGCTACGCCGACGTGCGCGCCTGCGTCGAGGCGACCGTCGCGTTCCTCTCCGCGGAGGCGTGCCGGGACTACCAGGAGAACGTCGCGAACATCTGCCTGCGGGAAGATCTCCGCATGGCCCGCGCCTGCGAGGAGTTCCCGGGGGGCGTCGCCGCGCGCGCCTGCCAGGAAGTGTGCACGCCTCCGGCCGAATAGCCGAACATCCGCGGAGCGACGGGGCAGGTGAGCCGCCGCCGCCCCGCCCGGGCACCGCGCCGCCGCAACGCGGAGCGGTTGCCCCGACCCCGCCCCTACGCCCGCCGACGCCGCCGCAGGAGCGCCAGCGCCGCGAGCCCGACCTCGAGCCCGCCGAACGGCAGCACGGTGGTGCAGCCGCTCTCGCCGGGCTTCGGAGGGGTCTTGTCGTCGTTGCAGCCGCCGCCGCCCCCGCCGCCGGTGTCGTCCGTGGCGCCGGGATCGGTGTTGGCCGCGCCGGGCGTGGGCTCGCCGTACGGGTGCCAGTCGGCCGCGGCGTCGCTGTCTTCGCCGTTCGGGTAGCGGCCGAGCGAGGCGCCTTCGGCGGTCTCGGGGACCACTTCCATGCTGCCGCCGTCGCCGGTGATGGGGTCTTCGATGTCGCCGCCGTAGAGCACGGTGTCGACCACGAGGCCCTCGCAGTCCACGATGCGCACGCCGCCGGCGCCGGAGCTGGCGTTGTCGATGGTGAGGCTGTCCGCGACGAGGTCGCCGCCGGCGTTGTCGCCGCCGACGAGGAGGTAGTCGCCGGGGGCGAGCTCCGCGCCGGTGGGGAAGGTGAACTTGTCGTCCCAGTCGGTGCCCGCGACCTCGATTACCCACGCGTCGAGCCGGATCGCGGCGTCGCCGGTGTTCACGAGCTCCACCCACTCGCTCCCGGTGTCGGTGCCTTCGGGGTTGTAGATGAACTCGTTGACCTTCACGCCGAGGGCGGCGCCGGACTCGCACACCGGGGGCGGCACGTAGGGGTTGGCTTCGCCGGGGCTCGGGGACTCGGAGAGCACGAAGTCGAGCCCGGAGGCGTCGGTGTCGTAGCCGTCGGAGGAGCGGGCGAGCGACTCGCCGTCGCCGTGTTTGGGCGCGAACGAGGTGCCGAGCGCGCCGGTGTCGTCGAGCCAGGCCATGTCGGCGTCGGGTTCGCCGTAGAGCACGGTGTCGATGGGGGTGCTGTTGCACGTGATGCGCACGGCGTCGGTGTCCGACGCGTTGCCGAAGTCGAGGGACGCCGCGACGGTGGCGGTCGCGTCCGTGCCGAGGACGAGCCAGTCGCCGGCGGCGAGCGTGGTGCCGTCGGGGATCTCGAACTCCTTGTTGTAGGAGCTGGTGCCGAACTGGAGCACCCAGGCGTCGAGCGCGACGGCGCTGCCGCCGCCGTTGTAGAGCTCGATCCACTCGGCGTCGGTGGAGTACACGAGCTCGTTGATGGTGATGCCGTCGGCGTTGGCGCAGTCGGCGTCGCCCACGGGCGCGGCGGTGTTGGAGAGGCCGGGGGAGGGGATGTCGGCGAGGAAGTCGACGGCGCACTGGTTGGTGTCCAGGCCGTCTTCGACGCGGGCGATCGACTCGCTGGAGCCGGGCTTGGGTGCCAGGGAGGTGGCGACGGCGCCGGAGTCGTCGGTCCAGCCGTCGGCGTTGTCGGAGGCGTAGATGACGGTGTCGACGCGGGCGCCGTTGCAGGTGAGGAGCACGCCGTCCGCGCTGCTCGCGTTGCCCATGTCCTCCAGATCGGCCTCGAAGTCCCGGTAGGAGGCGCCGGCGCTGCCGACGACCCAGAAGGCGCCGGGCGCGAGCGTGGTGCCGGCGGGGATGGCGAGCTCGGTGGTGGAGCCCGGCTGGGTGCCGAACGCGAGCTCCCAGTCGCTGAGGTTCACCGTGGAACTACCGGCGTTGTACAACTCGATGTACTCTTCACCGGTGGCGTAGCGCAGCTCGTTGATGACGACGTCGGGGGAGCCCGCGCAGTCGGCGTCGACCGGGGGCGGGCCGGTGTCGTCGCCGCCGCCCGAGTCGACCTCGGCGTTCACGGCGCCGGGGGTGACGTCCGCGACGGCGTAGAGCACGAAGTCGGCCAAAGAAACGTTCGTATCGGCGCAGTCGGGGAAACGACCGAAGCTCTTGCCGCTGGTGGCGGCGGGGGCGCCGGCGGAGGGGATGGTTCCCGAGTCCTCGGCGAGGCCGTTGTCGTTCGGGTCGTCGTAGAGCACGGTGTCGAGCACGGTGCCGCCGCCGTCCTTGATGCGCAGGGCGTCCGTATCGCCGCCGTTCTGGAGGTTCGGCGAGAAGGTGGCGGCGTGGGTGGACGAGCCGCTGCCCACGAGGAGGTAGGCGCCCGGCGCGAGGGTGCCGCTCGCGAAGGTGTAGACCTCGGTGAAGGACGAACCTGCGTTCTCGAGCTGGTACCCGGTGAGATCGACGGTGGAGGAGCCGTTGTTGCACAGCTCGACCCACTCGAAGCCGCCTTCGTCCCCGGCGGGGTCGTACACGACTTCGTTGATCAGAAGACCGGCGAGGACCGGCGAGACCAGGGCGAGGAGCATGTTCGACCTCCGCTACGGGCGCCGGAGTATCACAGTGGCCGACGCTCGCGGCAACCGCTACCAGTGCGGCCATGGATCGTGACCCGATTGTCGTCGTCGGCGGAGGGCTGCTCGGATCGGCCGTCGCCCTGGAAGTTGCGCGGCGGGGCCGGCGCGTGACCGTGCTCGAACGCGCCATCGTCGGCGCGGAGGCCTCGTCGGCGGCGGCCGGCATTCTCGCGCCGCGCATGGAGGCCCACGGGCGCGAGCCGCTCCGGAGCATCGGTGTCGAGAGCCTCGCGCTTTACCCGGGTTGGGCGGCGTCGCTCGGCGCGGACGTGGGCCTGCTCCGGTGCGGGCTCCTCAAGGTGGTGCGCCCCGGGGACCCCACGGACTCGCCCGACGCCGAGGCCGAGTGGCTCGAGGCCGCGGCGGCCCGCGCGCTCGAGCCGGCGCTCGCGCCCGACGTGCTCGGCGCGTGGCGTCTCCCCGACGAAGCGTGCCTCGATCCACGGAAGTTGCTCCCGGCCGTGCACGGCGCCGCGCTCGCCGCCGGGGCAACGTTCCGCACCGGCGAAGAGGTGACCGCGCTCGACGCCGCCGGGGTGACGCTCACGTCCGGCGGGCGGGTGGAAGGCCGGGTGGTGGTGTGCGCCGGCGCGTGGACCGCGAAGGTGCCGGGGCTCCCGGCGCTGCCGGTGCGGCCCGTGCGCGGGCAGCTCGTGGCGCTCTCCGGCGTTCCGCTCACCCGCGTGCTTTTTGGCGCGGGCGGCTACCTCGTGCCGCGCGCGGACGGCCGCGTGGTGGCGGGCGCCACGGTCGAGGAGATCGGTTTTGAACGCGGGGTGACGGCGGGCGGCCTCGCGCACGTGCTCACGTCCGCGCTCGCGATGGCGCCGGGCCTCGCGGCGGCCGGGTTCGACGGGGCGTGGTCCGGCTTCCGACCCGGCACGCCCGACGAGCTCCCCGTGATCGGCGAGGTCGGCGGCGTGTTCGTGGCGAGCGGCCACTACCGCAACGGCATCCTCCTCGCGCCGCTCACCGCGAAGTGGGTGGCCGCCGCGCTCGTGGACGGCGCGCCGACGCCCCCGCTGTTTTCGCCGGGGCGGTTCGCGTGAAGCGGTTCGCCTGGGTTTTTGCCTTCTCGGGGGCGTGCGCCACGCCGGACGCGCCCGCGTGGTTCGACCCCGACCCCGTCGCCCCCGTCGCCGACCCCGCCGCCTCGCCCGCCCCCGCGCTCGTGCTCAACGAGGTGATGGCGGACAACGAGTCCGTCGTGATGACGCCGGCGCTCGCGTTCGCCGACTGGGTGGAGCTCTACAACGCCGGCGACGCCGACATCGACCTCTCCCGCGCGACGCTGGCCGAAGACGAAGGCGGGACCTCGTGGGTGGGCCGGGACACGCTCGCGCCGGGGCAACGGCGCCTCCTCTGGGCCACCGGCGAGGTGGGCCCCTACACGCTCCCGTTCGCGCTCGACGCCGACGGCGACACGCTCGTCCTCGCGTGGGACGGCGTCCCCATCGACCGCATCGCCACCGGCCCCCTCCCTGTCGACACGGCGTGGGCGCGGTTTCCGGACGGCGGCGCGTGGGCGGTGACGGCGCGGCCCACCCCCGGCGCGCCCAACGGCGCCGCCCCCCCGGACACGCTCGACCCCACCGACGCCATCTTCGACCCGACCGTGGTGCACGCCCTCGATCTGCTGATCTCCGACGAGGGGCTGCGGAGCCTCGACGCTTCGCCCTACACCCAGGTGGAGGCGAGCCTCGGCTTTCAAGGCGCGTGGTTTCCGCGCGTGGGCGTGGCGGCGAAGGGCGTGTACGGCTCGCTCCGCGCCACGAGCGGGAAGATCGCGCTCAAGCTCGATTTGAACGACTACGAATCCCACCACCTCCGCGGCCTCGAGCACCTCACGCTCAACAACATGGTGCAGGACCCCTCCGCTGTACACGAGGTGATCACGTACGCGTGGCTCCGCGAGCGCGGCATCCCGGCGCCGCGCACGGGCTGGGTGCGCCTCACGATCAACGGCGAAGACCGAGGCTTCTACCTGCTCGTGGAGACAACGGACGAGCACATGCTCGCGCGGTGGTTCGACGACGCCACGGGCCAACTCTGGGAAGGCGCGTACGGCGTGGACCTCGAGGAGAGCGAGCTGTCCGCCTTCGAATACGACAGTGGCCCGGACGTGCCCGACTACACGGCGCTCGCCGCGG
>CAXNIN010000207.1:0-8111 GCA_964202365.1 Myxococcota bacterium
AGCTGAGCTACCCCTCGAGGTTCACGACCAGCCCCTCCCGAGCCACTCGCACCCGCAGCGGCGCGTGGGTGGCCCAAAATTCACCGAGCGCGTCCAGATCGTCGTCGGTCGCGTCCGGCGCGTGATGAAAGAGGTAGAGCTCCTTCACGTCGGCCGCGGCGCACACGGCCACGGCGTACTCCGGGTAGGCGTGGCCCCAGGTCATCTTCTCCAGGTACTCGGGCAGCGTGAACATCGTGTCGAACACGACGACGTCCGCCCCCCGAAGGAACTGAATGAACTGCATTTCTCGGCCGTTGGGCTCCCCGCCGCCGGCGAGCCCCTCGCCCGGACGGGAGAGCGGCGCGGTGTCGGTCACGTAGACGACCGCGCGCGTCCCGAGCTGGACGCGGTAGGCGCATGCGCCGCCGGGGTGGTTGAGCGCGAACGCGACGATGTCCCACGCGCCCCGCTGGAAGGGGCGGCCGGGGCGGATGGCGTCGAACTCGATGCGCCCGGCCACTTCGGGGAGGCGGAGCGGGTGGAACACGCCGTTGAGGTAGCGCGCGATGCGGTCGCGGGCGCCGTCGGCGTAGAACGCGGGCGCCGACACGGTCATCGAGAAGCTGGGCGCGAAGATCGGGCCGAAGAACGGGAAGCCGAACAGGTGGTCCATGTGGAAGTGCGAGAACAGCAGGTGCAGCTCGCGTTCCGGCCGGGAAAAGAGGTGCCGCCCGAGCGGGCGCGCGCCTGTCCCGCAATCCAGCACGATGGTCGCCTCGCCGGGCGCGGACACTTCCACGCAGGAGGTGTTCCCGCCATAGCGACTCGTGTCCGGACCAGGCACGGCAATCGAGCCACGAACGCCCCAGAAACGGAGGTTCATCGAGCGGTCGCCCGCCGTGGCGTCGTCTGCCGTTTACGAGGGCGCATTCCGCTCCAGTCCAGGGCCCGAGTTGGGCAAGCTACCGGCGGGAGCGTCGCGATGCAAGGAAGGTGCCCGACGGGGCCCAAACTTCTCATGCGACGAGGAGGATGTCTTCTGGCGGAGGGGGTGGTGCGCGGTACAAGATTCGAACTTGTGACCTTTGGCTCCGGAGGCCAACGCTCTATCCAGCTGAGCTAACCGCGCCCGAACCGACTCCGCTGCCGGCCCACCCAGCTAAGACGCGGCCTCCTCACCGTCAAGACCGCCGCCCTGCCCGGGCTGCACGGCAACCCAGCGGCGGAGGTCCGGCAGCGCGGCGTCGCGCCAGTCCGACGCGCAGCGGGCCTCCGCGAACGCGCGAAAGAGGCCCGAAAGCACGAAGTGGAGCTCCTCGTAGAGGAACATCCGCTCGTAGAGCACCTCGCCCTCGTCGCCCGACTTCACGAGCGCGGGCAGCTTGGCGCCCGCGATCTCGATGCGGGGCGCTTTCAGCGTGACGGCGTACTCGCGGTCTTCGCGGCGGAGAGCGAGCCGCACGTCGCGAATCACCTTGCCGCCGGCGAGCGCCGCGTGCGCTTCGGGCGTGAGCGAGGGGTTCTCGCCCGTCATGATGGCGGAGACCTTCTCCTCCCCCACTGCGCGGAAGGCGATGCGGTCGTCGACCCAGAACTCGACGACGCCGTTCTCGCCGAGGTCCACGCGGCCCTGGCCGGTCTCGCTCCGGTACCAGAGCCAGAGGAAGAACTCCGACGCGACGTGGGGGGGCGCGCCTTCCATTTCGTCCTGCTCGCTCACGAGGCCTCCATCCGGAGATCGCTCGCTCCGCTCGAGACTAGACCATCCACGAGCTCGGGCCGATCGCCGACGAAGTCGAGCGGGTCGAACGGCACGAGCGCCATCCCGAAGGTGCGGTGGAAGAGCTTGCGGAAGGTGTCGTTGGGGACTTCCGACTGGTTGTGGAACAGCACCCAGCCTTCCGCCACGTTCCACGCGACCTCGTAGGTAGCGACCTTGGGGAGCGTCTTCTGGAGCATCTCGAACTCGAGCGCTTCCTTGAGCTCGGCCTTCACCTTCGACGGGCAGCGTTCGCGGTTGTTCGCCGCGCACCAGCCCTCGCACCGCTTCTGCAGGTGGGCCTGGAAGTACTTGGCCGGGAGCACCTTCTTGTCGACCCGGAGCGCGAACACGGCGTACTGGTTGTACAGCCACTTGTTCGTGTCGAGGAACGAGGTGTCGAGCAGGTTGTGCACCTGCACCCACCCCACGCGCTGCTCCTTGTGCGTCTCGGTCAGCGGCTCGCGGAACGCGTTGTCCTCGAGCGCGACGATGTACCGGTCGCGAAAGTCTTCCGGGGGCGCCTCGGCGCGGTAGCGCCGGACCGAGAGCCCGCCCTTCAAGATGCCCATTCCCTACCCCACCGAGTCGCCCCGACTAACCCGGCGCACGCCGCGCACCCAGCCCGACGGCGAAGCCGATGCAGGACCTCGCGCCGGCGGGGAGCTACGCCGGCTCGCGGAGCTCCGCGAGGGCGTGGCGGAACACGACGACCTCCCCGCCGGCGCGGGTGCGAACCGCGAACTCGTAGCGCGCCACCCAGGCGATCTCGCCGGTGAAGCACTCGCCTTCGAGGGTGACGGCCGTGACGTGCGCCTTGCGATCGAGTGCGATGCCGAGGCGACGGTCGGAGCAGGCGTAGCGGTCCTGCGGGCGCGCGATGGGGTCTACCGTGGCATCGCGCCGAGCCTTGTCGAAGTCCATGCCCTTGCGGACCTTCTTGTGGTCCTCCGAGGTGTAGGCGAACTTCAACTTGAGCTTGTGGATGCGGTGCTCGGCGCCGCCCTCGGACTCCACGAACACGACGTCGTACTTCTCGACCGCCTGTACGCGCCCCCGAAGGTGCTTATGGCCGTGCACGCCGAGCGTCACTTCGCGCGCTGCGGCCGCGGCTTCGTCGAGCACCGAGCGCCCACGATTCACGACGAGTTGCGCCTCGACCCGGCGCCGGGTGAGCACCTGCTCGAGGTCGGCCTGGCCGAGCACGATCTGCGTCGCGAGCGCGCGGTTCAGCTCGTGCCGGCCCATGAGCGCGGTGACTTCGTCCTGAAACGCCATGCGCTTGAGGAGCTCGTTGAGGTCGGCGCGGCCAGCGGCAACCTGCCGAGCGGCCTCGATGGGCAGCCCCGTGTTCTGCGCGATGTCCGCCGCCTTGCGCGCGTACGGGTCCTCCCGCTTCGGCGCGTGGCTGTCCGCGCGGCCCGGGGGCCCTCGCCGCGGGCCTCCCCTCGTGTCCTGTCCCCGCCCCGGACCCCGGCCCGGCCGCCCATCGTCTCTCGACATGGGAACCGAGTAATGGCCCGCTTGCGCGGGAGCAACGACAGATCCGCTCGGCGGCCGGAACCCGAGCCCGTCGATACGCGCGAAGACAGGCTTCCACGCGCAGCCGGGGCCGGCCGGATAAACCCTTCGTCGTGTGGACGCTCCCCCTCCTCCTCGCCTGCGCCGCCGGCCCAACCTCCACGGGCGGCGCCGCGGGCGGCGCTCTCGAGCCCGCCGCGCCCCGGTTCGTGCTTCCCGGGCTCGCCGATGTCGCGTGTGCGGGCTCCACCTGCCGCGCTCTGGTCGACGGCGCGCTCGTCGCGCTGCCCGAGGGCACGCCCGTCGGCTCCCCCGGCGCGCTCATGGGAGCGGACACACTCCGGGCGTCGGGCGACGGGTGGGAAGTCGAGGGGCCGTGCGACGCGGGCCGGTGCACGCGGGCGCTCGACGCCGACGGCAAGCCCGGCGCGCCCGCCCCCGTCGCGACGGTCGCCGTGGCCCTGGAGGAAACGCCCCTCCCCCTCGCGGAGGCCGGCGCCGCCTTCGTCGCCGCGTGGAACGCCGGGCTCGCGCGCGGCTGGCGGAGCGGCTTCTTCCGCGTCATCGTCGGCCCGGGTGAAGGGCGCATCACGTGGCTCCGCGGGCTGGAAGGCGCGGGCCAGCTCGTCCGCGCCGGCGCGGGCAGCCGCACGGTGCGCCTCGGGGCCGCTTCGAGCGCGGCGTCGTACCCGGCGTGGCTCGCCGTGCACCCCACCGGGCTGGAAGCCTACCTCGTGGCCTGGCCGGCCCCCGTCGTCCGCGCGTTCGACCCCGCGACGCTCGACGTACGGTGGACCCTCCCCGTGGAGGGCGCCGCCCAGGGCCTCTTCGTCGACCCCGGCGGGCGGTGGCTCGTTGTTGGCACCGGCACCGGCACCACCGAGCGCTTCGCCGACTGGCCGAACCCGCGCCCCGACCCCGACGCAACCCTCGACCCTACCCGCGACGAAGCCCTGCGCACCGCCGAGCGCCCTCCGATGGAGGCCGTCCTCGTGATCGATCTCGCCACCCGCGCGGTAATCGGCCGCGCCGCCGGCACCTTCCGCCGCTTCCTCGCCCTCGATCGCCCGGTGCTCGCCACCGACCGCGAGATCCTCTTCCTCGACCCCGGAGAGATCCCCTCATGATCGGCCAGCCCGCCCCGCTCTTCACCGCCCCCACCGACAACGGCACGGTCTCCCTCGAGAGCTTGCGCGGCAAGCGCGTGGTGCTCTACTTCTACCCGAAGGACGCCACCCCGGGTTGCACCATCGAGGCCAAGGGCTTTCGCGATCTCCACGACGCGTTCGCGGCCGCCAACACCGTGATTCTCGGCGTGAGCAAGGACACGGTGAAGAAGCACCAGAGCTTCAAGGCGAAGGAGTGCCTCCCGTTCACGCTGGTGACCGATGAGGGCGGCCTGTGCGAAGCCTACGGCGCGTGGCGCGAGAAGTCGCTCTACGGCAAGAAGTACCTGGGCATCGCGCGCATCACGTTCCTCATCGACGAGGCCGGGGTGGTGCGCCAGGTGTGGGACCCCGTGAAGGCCGCCGGCCACGCGCAGGAAGTGCTCGCCGCCGTGTCGAAGCTCTAAGACCCCGCCAACGCGCGCTCCGGCGGGCACGTGAGCCGCCGGCGCCCCTCCCCGGCACCCCGTCGCCGCGGCGGCCGCGCTCGGCGCGGTCCGGCTGCCCCGCTCCCCCTTCGGCCCCGCCCCTCACGCGAGCGCGAGCGCCATCGCCGCGACGTTGTTCACGAGGTGCCCAACCATCGCCGGGTACACCGAGCCGCTCGCGTGGCGCACCCACCCGAGCAGGATGCCCACGCCCGCGAGCGCTGGGACCACCGCCGGATCCGCGAGGTGGAACAGGCCGAAGAGGAACCCCGGCACGAGCACGCCGACGACCGCCCCGAACCGCGCGGAGAGCGTGGTCTGGAGGTAGCCGCGGAACACGAGCTCTTCGAGCACCGGCGCCGCCGCCACGACGAAGAGCAAGGCGACGACGCGCGCCGCGCCCGGCTCGGCGTCGAGGAGCGAGGAGACCAGCTCCTGATCGGCGAGCGGGCGGCCGAACATGCGCGCGGTCTCGGTCCAGGCGGCCGACAGCAGGAGCGCGCAGCCGCCCGCGCACACGCCGACCAGCATCCAGCGCGGCGTGGCGCGGGTGAGCGCGACGGGGGCGCCCACCGCGCGCGCCCAGGCGAGCACCGCGAGGTGGCCCCCGACGGTGCCGAGCAGGGAGGCCACGAACAGGGGATCGGCGAGCGAGGTCCCCTCCCCCCACGTGCCGGCCGGCACCCGCCACACGAGGAGGAGCCCGAAGGTGAGGGTCGCCGCCGTGCCGATGAGGCCGACCAGCGCGAGCGCCGGCTCGAGGAGCAGATCGGCGCGGCGCGTCATCCGGCGCCACGCCCACCCGGCGAGCGTGGCGCCCGTGATCGCGACGGTCGCGACGAACACGAGGCCCAGAACGAGCGCGAGCGCGCCGACGTCGCCGGTGGGCGTCACCGGGCCACCGTCACGACCGCGCCGGCGGGGAGCCCCTCGGAGGCTGCGTAGGGCGCGCCGACAACGAGCCGCGTGTCCCCCGCGAGGTGGAGCGGCTGGGCCTCCGCCCCGGTCTCGAGCGCGAGCACGTCGCCGCCGTCGAGGGGCACGAGGCGCGCGCGCGCCGGCACGACCCACTTGTTGAACGTGCCCGCCGTGAAGCCTCCGCCGAGCGTGGCGCCGAGGTGGTCGCCGGGGAGGCCGTCGACGCACACGCCGGCCTCGGAGCACACCCGGCCCGGGGCCTCCGGCTCGTCCCACGCGGGCGCGCCGGCCCACGCGACGCCGTCCCACTCCCCGACCGCGCCGCCGGCGCCGGCGGGCGCGTAGGCCCCGAGCGCCTCCCCGTCGAGCGCCCACGCCATGCCGACGCACGCGGGATCACACACCCGCGCGAGGAGACGGCGCTCGCCCCACGCCAGCGCCTCGACGCCGCGCACCGCCACCGCGAGGGGCGGGTCGAGGACGCGAAGCCCGTCCACCGTCGCGAAGGCAATTCCGTTGCCACCGAAGCCCCATGCGGTGGCATCGGGGATTTCCGCGGCGAGTTCGCCGTTCACCGTCAGGGTTCCGTCGGCCGTCACGAGCACCTCGCTCTCGCCCCAGAAACCCACCCAGGCCGACGCGACATCCCCCGGCTCGCCGTCTCGCCAGGTGCGGCTCGCGCCCGGCGCGGTCGCGATCCAGCGATCGCCGCGCCCCGCCACGGCCGACCCGAGGCGGTCTCCCGGCGCGCCGAAGATGAACTCCGCGGGCACATCGACGCCGAGCACCCGCTCTCCGTCGAGGAGCGGCGCCGCGCACGCGACGAAGATCAGCGCGTACACACCAGCCGTCGGTAGAAGCCATGTCGCTCCTCGGTGACGTCCTCTCCGAACGGAGACGATGTCGCGACGGCGCGCAGGGCGTCCCACCGCGCCTGATCCATGCCCCAGCGGCGCCAGCGGCGGCGGAGCACGGCGTCGGGCGGCCAACCGAGGCGCCGGTTGAGCCACTCGGGCGCGATCTCGGCGTCGGGGTCGGCTTCGTAGACGAAGAACCGGCCGCCGAGCGTGAGCACGCGGTGGGCTTCGGCGAACACCGCGGCGGGGTCCTTCCAGTGGTGGGCGCTCTGCACCGCGGTGACGACGTCGAACGTGTGCGCCGGGTAGATCACCTGGCCGCCGTCCATCTTGCGCAGGGTGACGTTGAGCCGGCCGCGCTTGTTGTCCTCGGCGAGCTGGAGCATCGTCTCCGACGTGTCGATACCGACGACATCGAGCTCGGGGTTGCCGGCGGCGGCGTGGATGCAGAGCCACCCCGGACCGCACCCGATGTCGAGCCAGGCGCCCTGCGTCACGCCGATGTCGGCGGCGATGAAGCGGTACGCGGGCTGGTAGAGCACGGCGGGACCGACGTTGTAGGCGTACGCTGTCAGCGAGCGGCGGCCTTCCGGCAGCAGAGCCATACGGAGTCTTCCTTGGGAGCTGCCAATGTGGCGGGCCCGAGCCGGCCCGTCAAACGGGGCGCGCTTCGATCCACTCGGTCGCGGCGCCCAGCATACGGGCGATGCCGCGGTGCGGGATGACCACGCCTTCCGGGAAATGGGCCGATACGCTGTGATCGAGGATGGTCGACGCCCAGAGGACGACGAGATCCGCGCCGGGCACGGCGGGGATGCGCCCGCGCCGATCGCCTGGAATCAGGCGCACGTCGAGCCGGGGGTCGAGGCCCTCCCTGAGCATGCGGTGGTAGGCGGGCGAGCCGCCGACGAACACGACGCGCTTGAGGTTGTGAACGAGGCAGGCCGTGCAGAAGCGGCTCATCGCCGCCCGGTTCGCGGACGATTGCCGCCCCTCGCTCCGCTCGGCGGGCACCCGCACCGCCACCACGCCGGCGGGTGGCGCCTCGGCGTCTGCGCGGAGCAACACGCGCTCCCACCACACCTCCTCGAGCTGGGCGGGGTCGGCGAGCCCGAGCCGCACCAGCTCGCCGACGCGGTGCCCGTCGAGGAGCGCGCGGAGAGCGGCCGCGATCTCGTCGTCGCCGCGCAGGCCCCGCTGCTCGAAGGCGGCGCGCATGGCGCCGGACTTCGGGGGCTCGCCCGCGGCGGCGAGATCGCGCTCGAGCGCGTTGCGGTCGCGCTCCACGTCGCCGAGACGCGCTTCGACCGCGACGGCGCGCGCTTCGGCGGCGGTCGCACGCGCTTCGGCAGAGGAGAGCGCACGCGTCGCGGCGGTGAGCGCGGCCGGCAACCGAGCGACCTCGGCCCCGGCGAGCTCCGCGCGCGCTTCGAGGTTGGCGCCGCGGGGCGGCGAGGCGCCGCGACCCGCCGCGGCGCGC
>CAXNIN010000208.1:0-8105 GCA_964202365.1 Myxococcota bacterium
CCGGGTGTCCGGCTTCGTGAGCGCGACCGCCACGCTGGCCGGGCTCGCCGTGGCCTCGCTCGGGGTCACGGTGGCGCTCGTCGCGCCGTACATCCTCCCGCGTCTCACCAGCTTCGACGCCGGTACGCGCGCGCTTACCGTCCTGTTCGCCTGGGCGCTCGTGCCGTTCCTCGCGTCGGTGGCCGTGGCGGCGGTGTTCAAGGCGGCGTGCGAGGTTCACGGCCGGTTTGCGGGCCCGGCGACCGCGCCGGTGCTCCGCGCGGTGGTGACGCTGCTGGTGGTGTGGGGGCTCAAGCCGTACGGCCCGCTCGCGCTCCCCGCGGGGGTGCTCGCCGGAAACCTCGCGGAGGTCGGGCTCCTCGCGGTGCTCCTGCGCCGGAGCGGGCTCCGCCTGCGGCCTTCCTTCGTGGTGCCGGCCGAGCTCGGCGACGCCGCCCGCGCGTTCGGGCCCGTGCTCGGCGGCGAGACGATGGTGGCGTTCAACATCATCGTTGACAAGCTCTTCGCGGGGACCGGCCCGGAAGGCAGCGTGAGCCTCCTGGAGTACGCCGATCGGGCCCGGATGATCCCGGCGACGCTCCTGGAGTCCACCCTGCTCGTGGTGGCGTTCAACGCCTGGGCGGCCGCGCGGGCCCGGGGCGAGGACGAGGGCCGACACCGCGCGGTCGCGACGGCGCTGTGGTGGGTGGCGTCGCTCACGCCGCCGGTGCTCGCCGGCATGGCGATCGGCCGCGAAGCCCTCATTCGGCTCATCTACGGCGGATTTTCGGACGACCACGTGAACATCGTGGCCGCCACGCTCGGGGCGTACCTTCCGGGCGTCTTCGTGTCGCTGCTCGGCGGGCTCATCATGAAGGCCCACATCGTGGAGGGGCGGTATCGGCTCGTTCTTTTGCTGGGTATCGGCTCGTTTTTCGGGAACGTGGCCCTCAACGCGCTGCTCATGCCGTCGTTGGGGCTGCCGGGCCTCGCCTGGGCGACGAGCATCAACACCGCCATCGTCACGGCGGTCTCGTTCGCGTTCCTGCTCCCCTCGCTCCGCGGGGCGTTCCCCGCGCGGCAGGGGTGGTTCGCCATCGGGCTCGCGGCGGCGAGCGCGGCGATCACCGCGGGCACGCTCGTGGTCGGGTTCAGGCCCGCGACGGTGATGGACCCCGCGTTGTGGGCGGCGAGCGTGCCGTTCTTCGCGCTCCTCGCGATCGGCGCCTCTCGCGCGCGGAGCGGGCCGTGACCACGGTGCTCCTCGCGTTGATCCTGCTCACCTTCCCGTACATCGATCTCGCCGTGAACCTCACGGCGTTCGGGCGCCACCTCGACACGCCCGTCGCCGACCTCGCCGCCGCTGCCCTCCTCGGACTCGTGGCGCTCGGCGCCGTGTTTCGCGGCGCGCTCCGGCTGGAGGCCACCGGCGCGGGCCCGGGGGTGCTCCGCGGGATGTACCGGGAGCTTCGCCCGCCCGGCCCGTGGGGGTACGCCGTGCTCGTCGGGGTGGGACTCGTCGCCCTCGGGACCGTGGCGAACCGCGGCGAGGCGGCCTGGTTCCTGCTTCGGAAGCCCATCTTCTTCTACGGCGCGTACGGCGTGGCGCTCGCCACGGCAGTCCGGTCCACCTCGCCGGCCACGCTCCGCGCGCTGCTCCGCGCGACCCTCCTGGTCACCGCGACCATCTCGGTGGCGAGCTCGATCGGGAGGATCGCGGCGGGGAACACGCTCTGGTTCCAGGCGCTCGACGGCCTCACGAACAACCACAAGACGCTCGCCGTGGCGCTCGCTCCGCTCGTGCCGCTCCTCCTCGGCCTCCGCCGCGGGCGCCTCGACCTCGCGCTCGCCGGGTTCGCGCTCCTCGCCGTGGCGCTCTCGGTGTCCCGCACCGCCTGGATCGCCTCGGCCGCGGGGCTGGCGTTCTTCGCCGTGTGGCGTGGCTACACCTTGGCGTCCCGACGCGGGCTCGTGCTCGTCGTCGTAGTAGCGGGCATGCTCGCCGCGTTGTACGGACCGCTCCTGACACGCTCCCACGCGCAGATGGACGCCGCGCGATCACGCCACTCGCTCGACAAGCGGGCGTGGTCGATGGTGGCGGACTCACCCCTGCTCGGGGCGGGCGGAGGCGCGAACGTTCGGCACGAGATGCGCACGTTCCCGCACTACCGGGTGAACGGGGTGGACGCCCACGGGGTCGTCCAGAAGGTGGCGAGCGAGTATGGGCTCCTCGGGTTCGCCGGCTACCTCGCCTTCGTCGGCGCGGTGGCGCTCCGCCTCCGTCGGAACGCGCCGGTGTCCGCTCTCCGCCCGGATGGCCTCGCCGCCGCGCACCTGGGACTCGGCGTGTGGGCGGCGTTCGTGGCGCTCCACGTCAACCTCCTGCTCTCCACCGAGACCTTCTCCCAAACCCACTGGGTGCCGTTCGGCATCGTGTGGGGGCTGTCCCACCGGCGGAAAGAATGAAGGTGCTCCTGTGCAATTCGTTCCTGCACCCGCGCGGGGGCGACACCACCTGCCTGTACACCCAGTGGGAAGGCCTCGTCGCGCGCGGCCACACGGTGATTCCGTTCGCGATGCGCCACCCCGCGAACCACCCTTCTCCCTGGGAAGTTCGGTTTCCGCCGCAGATCGACGTGCACGCGGGCAAGGGCGCCGCCCGCGTCGTGAGCGTCCTCGCGTCCATCCACTCGTTCGCCGCGGCGCGCGCGATCCGTGGCCTCCTCCGCGATCACCGCCCGGACGTCGCCCACGTGCACCACCTGCACCGCCACCTCACGCCGTCCATCCTCGGGCCGCTCCGCGACGCGGGCGTGCCCGTGGTGTGGACCGTTCACGACTACGAGCTCGTGTGCCCCAACGGGCAGCTCTGGACAGCCGGCGCGCCGTGCGAGCGCTGCGCCGGCCACCGCTACGAAAACGCGGTGACGCACCGCTGCAAGCGCGGTGACGTCGCGCAGAGCGCGGCGGTCGCCCTCGAGAAGTGGGTGCACGCGCGGATGGGGCTCTGGCGCCGCGTCGACCGCTTCGTGTGCCCCTCGGCGTTCCTCGCCCGGACGCTCGTGCGCTTCGGCGTCGACCCCGCGCGGGTGGTGCACGTCCCGAACCCCGTGGCGGCGACGCCGGCGGGGGGGCCCATCGGGGCCACCTGGGCCTACGCGGGCCGACTGTCCGCGGAGAAAGGGGTGGATGTCGCCATCGCGGCCGCGCGCCTGCTCCCCGCGCGGCGCCTCGACGTGTTCGGGGACGGCCCCGAGCGGGCGAACCTCGAGCGGAACGCTCCGCCGAACATCGCGTTTCACGGCGCGGTTCCGTCGGCGCGGCTGGGGGAGGCGCTGCGCCGCGCCGGTGTGGTGGCGGTGCCCTCGCGGTGGCCGGAGAACCTCCCGTATGCCGTGTTCGAGGGGCAACTCGCGGGCCGCGTGGTGGTGGCGAGCCGCGTGGGCGGCATCCCGGAGCAGATTTCCGACGGCGTCGACGGCGTGCTCGTCCCGCCCGGTGACGCCTCGGCCCTCGCCGCCGCCGTCGCCACCCACCTCGATGCACCCGAGCGCGCGGCCGCGATCGGCGCCGCCGGGCGCGCGCGGGTGCTCCGAGACAACGCCGTGAACCTCCACCTCGACCGGCTGTCCGCCGTGTATGACGAGGTGGCGACGCGGGCGTAGCGCGCTGCAAACCTGCGTCACGACAGCTCCCGCCGGGCGGGTGCGCCCCGCGCGCACTTTCGGCTATGCTCTCCGCCGCTCTGGAGTGGGCCGATGCGCGCGCTGTTCTACGTTCCCCCGGCCGACTTCAACCGTCGGAAGAGCCCGATCGACCGGGTGTACGGCTGCAATTTCGGGTACGACTACAAGCCGCCCATCCACCTCCTCCAGGCCGCCACCGCCATGCGCGAGTGGGCCGGGTGGGAGGTGCGCTTCCTCGACTGCCCCGCCGAAGGGATGGACGCGCGGGCGTTCACGGCGTTCGCCGACGCCGAACGCTTCGACGTGGCCTGCGCGTGGTCGGTGTACCTCTCCGCGGAAGAAGACATCGAGGCCATGCGCATGTTGCGCATGCGAAACCCGGCGATGCGCGCCGTCTACATGGGCAGCGCGGCCACGTGGAAGCCGGAGGAATTCCTCCACGACGACGCATGTTTCTGCCTCCTCGGCGAGCCCGAGCACACGCTGCTCGACCTCCACCGCGCCTGGGAATCCGGCGGCGGGTACGCCGGCATCGACGGCCTCGCGTGGAAGGAAGGCACGGCGGTTCGTCGCAACGCGTTCCGCAAGCTCCTCGACGTGAGCACGCTGCCGATGCCCGACCGGCGCCTGCTCCTCGGCGCGTACCGGGCCAACCGCCTCGACGTCCACCCGATCACCACCATGGTCGTCAGCCGCGGCTGCGGCTTCCGGTGCACGTTCTGCACGCCCAACGCCATCGACCAGGCCATCGAGCTCGAGTTCAAGCGGCTCCAGCCGGAGTGGTACGTCGACCGCCCGCCGCTCCGGAAGCGCACGGTCGACCAGATCGTCCAGGAATTCGAGGACATCGCGGCGCTCGGCATCAAGGGCGTCGAAGTGGCGGACAACATCTTCACGTGGGGCAAGGCGCGGACGCAAGAGATCTGCCAGCGCATCGAGCACCTCGGCCTCCACTGGATCTGCCTCGCCCGCGCGAACATGCTCCACGACCCCGCCACCATCCGCGCCATGGCGAAGGCCGGCTGCAAGATGGTCTACATGGGCTCGGAGAGCTTCGACGACGGGCTCCTGGAAGACATGGTCAAGGAGATCAAGGTCAAGGACATCGAGAAGGCCGTGAAGGTGTGCCGCGAGAACGGTGTCGAGCCCGAGGTGAGCGTGCTCATGGGCGCCTCCCCGAACGAGACCTGGGAGACCCTGTGGTGGTCCTGGAAGGCCTCGCGGCGGCTCGGCACCCGCTTCGTGCACTTCTCCGTGGCGCTCCCCGCGCCGTCCACCGAGCTCTACGACATCGCGCGCAAGGAAGGCTGGTTCGTCGAGGGAGACTTCAAGCCCGTGGACAATGTCCGCGAGGTGATCGTCAACCTGCCGCACCTCTCCGCGAAGGAGCTCCGGCTCGCGCTCAAGCTCGCGTACGCCGGGCAGTACCTCTCGCCACGCGGGCTCTGGTGGCAGGTGCGCAACGTGGGGTCGATCACCGACCTGCGGCACAAGGCGAAGAGCGCGGGAAAACTCCTCTCGTTCCTCGCGGAGCGAGACGCGAGCGCCACGCTCGTCGTGCCTCCGGGCCGGGTGACGCCGCCTTCTGCTTGAAACGGCGGGAGCACAGGTCTATGCTGATGCACCCATGCGCACGCTTCCGCTCGTCCTCCTCCTGCCGCTCGCCGGCTGCAGCTTCGGCCTCGAACTGCTCGTCGACGAAGACGACACGCGCGGTGGGGGCGGCGACACCTCGGTAGACGGCGACGCCGACACCGATACGGACAGCGATACCGACACGGACACCGATTCGGACACCGACACGGACACCGACGCGGATTCGGACACCGATTCCGACACCGACACCGACACCGACACCGACGCGGACCTCCTGCGGGTCTCCTCCGTGTCCCCTGCCTACGGCACCACCGCCGGCGGCGCCGAGGTCGTGATCACCGGCGGGCCCTTCGACAACACGGCGGCCATCCGCTTCGGCACGGCCGTCGCCACGCGCATCTCCGTGAGCTCGAACGAGATTGTGGTGACGACGCCCCGCCAGTCGGCGGAGGGCCAGGTGGATGTCTCCGTGGAGACCTCCAGCGGCAGCGGCACGCTCACCTCGGGGTTCACCTACTACGAAGACGGCACCGGCAAGGTCGGCATCGTCGGCTCGATGGACTGGTTCCACACGGTCGGCACCTACTGGTCGAGCACGCCGACCGACACCGGCTCCGCGCTGTTCTTCCTGAGCGTCCCCGCCACGCTCCAGTACTGGGAGCTGTTCGCCCCCACGCTCGATTCGTGCCGCTCGGAGTACACCTATTCCGGGTCGATCTCCTACTACGAGCCCGCGCTCGCGAACGCCGCGCTCTCGATCCCCACCGGCGGCACCCTCACCCTCCCGTGGGACAGCGCCCAGGGCGCGTTCTACGACCCCGTCATCAACTCCGCGCAGTTCGTGCAGGGCGGTACGTACGATCTGCAGTCGATGACCCCCGACGGCTTTCCCACCTTCGCCGTGCCGGACGTGCTGACCGTCCCCTCGTCGTTCACGGTTACCGGCCCCAACATCGCCGGCTCCACGCCGCCGAACATCACGCGGTCCGCGTTCAACATCTCGTGGACCGGCTCCGGCGGCGACGCCATCGTCCTGTACCTGGGCAAGCGGGACTCGACCGGCGCAACCCCGTGGGACGAGCTCGTCACCTGCGCCGTGCGCGACGACGGCTCCTTCACCGTGCCGTCGAGCACGTTTTCGAGCTGGACCACCGGCCGCTACGTCGACATCGTCGTGGGCCGGATGAAGCTCCCGACCGGCACCATCCCGTACAACAACGCGGACAGCGGCTTCGCGGGCATCTACTGGGTGTGGGGCCTCGGTCGGATGCAGTGACCCGCCGGGTCGACCTCCTCGGGGTCGGCGTGGATGTGGTGCCGCGGACCGACCTGCTGGATGTGGTCGCGGCCCTCCTGCGGAGCGGGCACGCCACCGTCGCCTACGCAAACGTGCACGTGGTCAACGTCGCGCACGGCGACGCGCCGCTGCGGTCTTTCCTCGCCGCGGCGGATCTCGTCTACTGCGACGGCGGAGGCGTGGTCCTCGGGGCGCGGCTGCTCGGCGAGCACCTGCCCGACCGCATGACCGGCGCCGACTGGATCTGGGACCTCGCCGCGCGGGCCGAGCGAGAAGGCTGGCGCCTCTACTGGATGGGCGGCGAAACCGGGGTCACCGCGGCGGCCGCCGCCCGGCTCCAGGAGCGCCACCCCGCGCTCGTCGTGGGCACCGACCACGGGTTCCACCCGGACGCCGCCGCGGTCGTCGCCCGCATGAACGCCTTCGCGCCCGACATCGTCCTCGTCGGCATGGGCACGCCGCTCCAGGAGCGCTGGGTGGCCGCGCACCGCGGCGCGATCGCCGCGCCCGTGGTGTGGGTGACCGGCGCCACCGCCGACTTCGTGAGCGGCAAGGTGTCCCGCGGCCCTGCGTGGCTGCACGACCGCCAGGAGTGGCTCGCCCGGCTGCTCGTGGACCCCCGCCGGTTGTGGCGACGCTACCTGCTCGGAAACACCGTCTTTCTCGGCCGGATCGCGCGCGCGCGCCTCCGCCGCGAGCCCGGCGCCGCCACGCGCACCTGACCGCTCACCGCGGCCCGGCGTGACACAACGAAGCTACCCGCGCCCCGCGGTGGGCCTACGAGGTTGCGCGCGGGGGCAAAAATGACGCGACGGCGGCTGGCAGTTGGGTTCCTGCTCGGGGCGACGGTGTTCGCCAGCGGTGCGGCTTCGGGGGCGGTGCCCTACCGCGCCACGAGCGTCTTCGAGGTGCGCCTCGACGGGTACCAGGTGCCCGGGGGCAACGGCGACCGCGACGCGAGCGGGTACGCGACGTTGTGGGTAGACGCCGACAACGAGCGCGTCTGCTACGAGCTCTCCGCGTGGGACGTGCGCCGGCCGTCCGCCGCCTACATCCACGTGGGCCCCATCGGGCGCCAGGGGCCCGTGGTGGTGCCGCTCGCGCCACCCGAAGCGGGCGACCGCTACGCGTGCAGCTACGTCTCGTGGGCGCAGGCCCGCGACATCGAGCGGTACCCCTACGCCTACAACGTCACGATCTACGCGGACGACCACCCCGGCGGCGCGCTCCGCGGCCAGCTCGGCCCCACGCTGGACGTGGCGTACGTCTACCTCTTCGACCCGTCCACCTACGTGTACCGGTACGATCACGACGTCGAGCGGTATTTCTACTACGACGTACGCGGCGACATCTCGTACGTGAACGTGGATGTCTACAACCGCGGCCGGTCGTACTCGGACGTGTACTACGACGTCGAGCGCAACTACTACATCTACGACGATGACGACGATCACGGCGACCACGACTGGGACCACGACTGGGACCACGACTGGGACCACGACTGGGACCACGACTGGGACGACGACGACGACGACGACGACCGCGAC
>CAXNIN010000209.1:0-8083 GCA_964202365.1 Myxococcota bacterium
AGGCCGGTCTGGGTCAGGTCCGCGGCGGCGCGCACCGCCACCTGCTCTTCCGGCGGGAGCGGGAAGCTCGCGCCCACGCGCGTCACGTAGGCGGGCGCCACGGCGGCGCGCGCCGGCTCCGGCGTGAGCGCGGCCGGGAGCCGCGACGCCGGCACGAGCAGCGCGAGGGCCGGAAGCGCCGCGACGAGCCATGCGGGGCGCCGGCCGAGCACGCCGGCCACGCCGAACACCAGCGCGCCGGGCACGCTCCACAGGCCGCCCAGGAGCGCGAGGCGCGGGTGGGCGAGCCCGAGCGCGATCGGCCCCACGGCGAGCGCGGCGAGGTCGAGCCCCGGGATGGCGCGGAGCACCACCGGCGAGGTTTGTGCCGCAAAACCCGCGATCAAGGCCCCCCACAGCGGCGCGCCCGGCAGCGCGCGCCGGGCGAGCCGCCACGGCCCGTACCCGGCGAGCCACACCGCGAGCACCATCACCGCGCCGAGCGCGAACGGCGCGTCGAACGGGAGGATCGCCTGCATCAACGAGCCGAGCGGCGCGGCCGGCCACCACGGGATGTCGCCCGCCACGTCCGCGATGCCGGGCGCGGAGGCGCCGGTGAGCCACCGCCGCACCATCGCGCCCGCGAAGAGCTGGCCGTAGAGCCCCTCCCCCTCGAGCCCCGGCGCCCGGAAAGGGCCCACCGGCCCCAGAAACAAGCGCGCGGGCACCAGCGCGAAGATCAGCGCGGCGCCAATCTCCTCGACGGTGCGGCGATGCAGCGTGAGCGCGCTCCGCGCGGGGCCGATCACGCGCGCGCCCGGGTCGCGCCCACATTTCCCCGCCGCGTCACTCGCCCGGCTCGCTGGCCGTGCAGGGCCCCGCGCCGCAGAAATGCTGGACTTCGCCCTCGGCTCCTTCGGCGAAGAACGCCACGGTTTGGGCCTTGCACCCCGCCCACCGGCGCGGCGTGCCGTGCGCCGTGGTGACCTCGGCCGGGCGGTTCGCCTCGGCGGGCATCCCGAGCTCCGGGTCGAACTGCGTGAAGACGGGCGCCATCGCGGGGAGCGCGACAGTGTCGATGTCGTAGGGGGTGGTGACCGCGGGCGTGCCGAGCGGGACGCCCACGCTGCGCATCAGGAGCTCGGTGGTGAGGTTGGGCACCTGGTCGTCCCCGATGGCCTCCTGCCACAAAAAGCTGCGCCCTTCGAGATCTTCGACGTACGAAGCGGGATCGACGGGGTCCCACAACATCTGGGAGGTGGCGTAGAGCACCTGCCTCTCCCACGGCGACACGATGCCGCGCGACACGAGCAGCTCGAAGGTGGTCCAGTTGGACGACCGCTCCAGCATGGTCGACCAGGCGCTTCCGCCCACGTGGAGCACCGCGTGCTCGATGCGCGCCTGGTTGGCGAGGGTGACCGCGCCCTCGATCGACCCGAGCGAGATGCCGTACCAATACAGCCGCGTCGGATCTGCTTTTTCTGCGAAGACGGGGTCCGCGAGGAGCGTGCCTTCGTCGAGGAGACGAATCAACGCGAGGTTGTTTGCAACGCCCTGCGCGAGGCGATCGGTGAGCTCCGGAAACTTGCCGAAGTCCGTGGCCATGAGCACGGTTTCCGTTTGGTCGCGGGCGGTGAGTCCGCGCCACACCGTCGCGACGACAATCGCGCCGAGCGCGTTCGCCACTTCGATGGCGGCGCTGCCGTCGTCGTCGATGTCGAAGTAGTCGTCGGGGTTGGCGAGAATCCCGTGGCCGAACACGAGCACGGGCGCGGTGCCCGGCGGGGCGTCGCGCACGCTGTCCGGGATGTAGGCGAACAAGTCGGCTTCGGCGGTGCCCTGCGGCGCGGGAACGCCGTCGTCGCCGACGGAGAAAACGGTGTCGTCAACGAGCCAACTGTCCGCCGTGAAGCTGCCTTCGATGCGCTTCCACACGCCGGGCGGCAGGGTGCCGTCGGGGGCGTCGTCGGCGTTCTCCACGCGGTCGAGCGCGTACGACGCGGGCACCGACACGCTCGCGGCCAGCTCGCGCACCACGGCCGTGCCGTCGCCCACCGGAAAGTCCCAGGCAACCGCCACGTTCGACACCCCGAGCACCACGAGCTCGGCCTCGAGGTCGGCGTAGTGCGTGTCGCGCGTCTTCGTCGCTTCCCACGTCGCCACCTCGAGCGGGGCGCCGCCGGAGGTGACGGCGTCGGTGACGGCCACGGCCACGCGGTTGCCCGGGGTCATCACGCGCATCGGCCGCACCAACAGGGAGCGGCTCGCGTCGGTTGCGTCGGGAGAGGCATCGAGCTCGGCGAAGACGGGGATCTCCACGCCGGCGTCGAGGTCGAACATACGAACGCTCCCGCCGATGCCGATGCCGGACTGCCCGGACAACGAGGCGGCGTCGATGGGAACGGGGAGGAGCGCCACCGACGTCTGCACGCGCGAGAAGCCCTCGCGCCAGTTCAGGCGGCGCACGTCGAGCGCGGTGCCGTCGGGCACCTGGGGGAGCAGGCCGGCGGGGATCTCGACGCCGCCGTCCTTCCCGACGAGCTCCATGCTCGGGAAAGGATTGAGCGCGCCGTCGGCGAGCGCGCCGGCCGCGGTGTCGACGGGCGCGGGATCGGGCTTGCCGCCCGCGCAGGCGGAGAGGAGCAGGAAGATCAAGGCAACTTCTCCAGGCGCGCCGCGAAGTCGTCGAGGATGGCGGCGCCGCCGGCGTGCCGGTACACCCAGCCCACGCCGAGGTCGTCCGACGGGAGCAGCCACGTGGCGGGCGGGCGTTCGCCGCGGAGAATTACGCGGCTCACCGGCGAATACTGCCAGCGGCCGACCGTGAGATCCATCACGTCCCGCACGCCCTTCGCGCCTTCCGGCAGGCGGTCGAGCGCCTTGTGCACCATCGCCCCGCGGAGCGCGGCGAGGGCCACGCCGTCGATGGCGTCCTTCACGGTCAGGAAGTAGAAAACGGTGCGGAAGAGCTTCTTGATCGGCCAGACCACGACCGCGCCGAGGCACCCGAGGAGCAGGCTCTCCCGGTCGGCGGCGAGCGCGTCGAGGGCGGCGGCGTCGAGGGGCTTTCCGGCGGACTCCGCGATCGCGGCGTACATCGCGCGGGTGGCCTTGCGCTGGAGCCAGCCGTCGAGGATCGGCAGGGGCACGAAGGCGCACGCCCCCGCCATCAGCGCGTAGTGGGCAATCTTGCTGTTCATTTGCGGATGAAACCCCCGCCCTCGCGCGCGCGGAGGGCCGGCCCCCCGTAGTCCCCCACCGCCTCGGCCGCCAGCAGCAGCCGCGCGGCGGCTTCGGGGGTGGCCGACGCCACGCTCCACCAGGCGCCGTCGCGCCACTCGACGTTGACGTACACCTCGCCAGTTGCGTCGCGCATGCCGACCACCACCACTTTGGGCGGCGGGTGCGCGTCGAGCCCGCGCCCCACCGTCGTGAGCGACGTGCGCCCGTACGCGCTGATCCGACCGCCCTTCCAGGGCAAGTCCCCTCCCGTGAGGTAGGGGTCCTTGTCGCCGAGGTTCTCCGCGCGACCCACCGCGAGCAGCGCCGGGCCTTCGGCCAGGGCGTCGAGCGCGGCGCCGAGATCCTCGAAACGCGCGAACGAGAGATCCAGAGACTTCAGGCGGATCATCGGCGCCTGTTCGAGGAGCCGCGCGGCCTCCACGGCGTCCGCGATGGCGGCGGTGGTGATCGTCGTGTCCGCACGGGCGCGCGTCGCGAGGATCTCCGCGATGGGATGGTCGATGTCCAGCGGTGCGCCGTGCTTCGCGGCGTGGGCCTCGGCCGCGCCGGGGAGATCACCCGCGCGCAGGCGCGCGTCGGGGTCGGCGGGCCCGCACGCGGCGAGCAGGAAAGCGAGCGTCCATCTCATCGTGGGCAGGTTAGCACTCCGACGTGCGCGACGACGCCTCCGAGATCCTCGGACGCCCCTCCCGCGGGGGGCTTCTGTTCACCTGCGAGCACGCGTCCAACCGCGTGCCGCGCCCGTGGCGCCTCCGCCCGGCCGATCGCGCGCTGCTCCGCACCCACTGGGGCTACGACATCGGCGCGCGCCCGCTCACCGCGGAGCTCGTGCGCCTCTCGGGCGGGACCGGCGTCCTCTCTCGCTTCTCGCGGCTCCTGATCGACCCGAACCGCGCCCCGGACGACCCCACCGCCGTGCTCCGCGAGTGTGACGACGGCGCCCCGACCTTCAACCGCGCGCCCACCGCCACCGCCACGCGCGTGGACCGCTTCCACGCCCCCTTCCACGCCACGCTCGACCGCGTGATTCGCCTGCGCCGCCCGCGCTTCTTGTGCTCGGTGCACACGTTCACGCCGGTGTTCCGCGCGAAACCCCGCCCGATGGAAGCCGGCGTGCTCTTCGACCGTCACGACGATGTGGCCGACGCGCTCCTTCACGCGCTCCGCGCCGAGGGCGTGCGCGCCGAGGCCAACGAGCCTTACTCCGGCAAGGCCGGCCTCATCTACAGCGCGAATCGCCACGGCGAAACGCACGCGTTGCCCTACCTCGAGATTGAGGTGCGCCAGGATCTCGTGGCCAACGAGCGCCTCGCCCGCGGCATGGCCCGCAAGGTGTGGCGCGCGATGAAGGCCGTCGGAGTTTAGGAGCCCGTGGCGCATAGCTCCCGTCGCCGGGCCTCCTGGATCGCACTGGCCGGGTGCGCCGCTGCGGGGTGCGTCGAACCGAGGGACGAGGCTCCACAAACCGAAACGTGCCGCACGGTGGCGTACGCCGAGAGTCGGTTCGGCCTCGCCTCCGGGCCCGACAGGCTCGAGGAGTGGGCGTTCGACGCCCGCGGTGACATGCGCACGAACACGGAGATCGACCCCGAATCGGGCGGGCCGAAGGCGCGGTGGGAATACACCTGGGACGAAGACCACAACGTCGTCTCCGCCGCGCGGTTCGGCCCCGATGACGAAGCGTGGGGCACCGACCGCTGGACCTACGCCTACAACGCCGACGGGCACGTGATCGTCGCGGAGCTCGACACCTACGACGACGGCATCGTCGACCGTCGCTCCGAGTTCACCCGCGATGCGGACGGGCACGCCCTCACCGAGGCGCGCTGGTACGACTACGACGCCGACTGGGGGCCCGACGGCACCTTCGACTTCGTGTATCGCTACGCCTGGAGCTGGCGGAACGGGCACATGGTCGCGTCGGAGGCGGACGGCGACGACGACGGCGTGCCCGACGTGCGCACCCGCTGGGCCCGCGACGCCCACGGCCGCGTATTGTCCATGTCCTCCCTGGACAACGGCGTCTCGTACCGCACCACCTGGGCGCGCGCGGACGGCCGGGTGCACCACGTGGATTTCGACGTCTACATCGACGGCGCGGTGGACGGGCGCGACACGTGGACGTACGCAGGGAACACCCTGGTGATCGCGGAAGACTTCGAGGCCGACGGCCCGCCCGACGCGCAGACCACCTGGACCTTCGCCGAAGACGGCGCGGTGACGCGGTGGGAGTACGACTACGGCATCGACGGCGTGAACCAGTGGAAGACCTGGGCGTACGCCGGCAGTTGCCCGACGCTCCCGTAGCGGCCGCCCTAGTCCAACCCCCGGACCGCCTCCCGCAGCGCGACGGCGTCGAGCTCGCCGCGGCCGAACCGCTCGTAGAGGGCGTCGATCGCCAGCAGTCGGTGACGGAGGCGCTGCCGCTCGGCGCGGGTTCGCGCGAGCACGGCGTCGAGCTCCGCGCGGGCTTCCGGGCCGGGATCGGGGAGGGTCAACGCCACGATGTCGTCGGCGCGAACGCGCGGGCGGGTCTGTCCGCCGGTGACGAGCTGCGCGCGGGCGAACGACGATCGCAGCGCGAGCAGGGTGAACGCCGGCTCTCCCTTGGGCCGGAGCCGCACCCACTCGCCCGACCCGGCCAGCGCGGGCGGGCTGTCCGCGCGCGGGCGCGTCGCGAGCACCACGTTGTTGAGCTCGGGGCGCATGCGGCCGAAGAGGAGGTCACCCTCGGAGAAAGGCACGCCCTCGCAGGCGTCACCGGGGGTGACGCGGCCGTCCACCACCTCGCCGGTGCCCTTGTCGACATCGGCGAAGTCCACCACGGTGACCGGCGCCGCGGGGTCGAGCGCGGCGCGGCCGCGGAGGAGCTCCACGCGGTCGGACACCACGAAGGTAGGCACGCCGCCGCCGATCCCGTCGGTGCGGAGCACCTCTTCGGGAATCCACCCGGCGTCGGGAACCCGGCGGGCCCGGGCGTACGGCTCGCCGTGAAGGTGCAGGCGCAACGCCGCGAGCTCGTCGGGCTCGGTGCGGCGGAAGGTCTGGCGGCGGGGGTCGAAGCCGGGCGCCTCGATCACCGCGGCGAGCATGGGGCGCACCTCCGCCGGGCGCTTTCGCAACGCGACGACGCACGCGCGGGTGGGCGTGCCGCCGAACGGCCGGAACATGCCCTCGGGCAGGCTCACCACGGCCTCCCGAATCGCGACGCTGTCAACCCATTCGCGGGTGGCTGCGTACGGAGCGCCGGACAACACGGTGTACGGCAGCACGGTGACGAGCCGCCCGCCCGGGCGCAGCCGCGCGAGCGCCGCCTCCACGAACAACACGTCGCTCCCGACGCGCGCGCGCCCGTCCGCGAGGCGGTAGCGGCCCAGAACGGCGGGCTCGGTGATCTCCATCGAAAACGGCGGGTTGGCGAGCACCACGTCGTAGCGGTCGTCGCCGTCTTCGTCGGCGAAGAAGTCGGCCCGCCGCACGGCGCGCGCGTCGCCCCCATGGAGCGCCACGTTCAGCCGGGCCAACGCCACGAGGTCGGGGTCGGCCTCGATTCCGTCGGCGTCGCCGCCGCGCGCGAGCGCCGCGATGAGAAAGCCGCCGCTCCCGCACGTGGGGTCGAGCACGCGGTCGCCGGGGCGAATCCAGGCGAGGTCCGCCACGAGCTCCACGAGCGGCCGCGGCGTGAAGTACTGCCCGCGTTCTCCCTTGAAGAGATCGGAGAAGAAGCGCTCATAGGCGAGCCCGAAGAGGTCGAGCTCGGGGGAGAGCACGAGCGTGTCGAGGCGCGCGGCCGCGGGGGCGTCCGGGCCGTCGGGCCACAGGTCGCGCGGGAGCGACAGGCGCTCGGCGAGGTGCCGAGCGAGGGCCAGAAACGCGCGGCGCCCGCCGAGACCGCAGGCGCGGAGCCGATCTTCGGCGGCACGGAGCGCGCCCGCGAAGCGTACGGAGGCGTCGGGTGTGGACATTCCCCGCCGGCTACGAGGCGAACGGAAGGTCGTGCAGGGTGGCGGGAACGACGCGATCGCCGGCGTGCACGGTGAGCGCGAGGCCCGGCTCCCACGCCGTTTTCCGGATGAGCGCGAGCACGCGCACCCGGGTGCCTTCGCGGGCGCCCGAAAACACCGTGCCCACCACGTCTTCCCCGCGGCGAACCTCGGCCCCCGCGGGCGGGATGGCGTCTTCCCCCATCTCCAGGCCCCACAACTTCTTGGTCACCTGCCCCATCACGTCGATGCGGTTGATGACTTCCTGCCCGATGTAGCAGCCCTTGTTGAAGTTCGCGTGCGTCGGGACGAGGCGCAGCTCGTGGAGCAGCGACTTCTCCGTCATGTCGGCGGGCCAGCGCGGGAAGCCGGCCTCAATCCGCAGCACCTCGCGCGCTTCCCACCCCACCGGCCGCCCGCCGGCCGCCTGGAGCGCGCCCCAGAGCGCCGACAACGCGTCGCGCGGCGCCACGATGTCGAATCCACCCGCGACACAACGCGCGTGCGTCACGACGTGGAGGTCCTCTACGGACACGACGGCGCCTTCGCCTTCGGGCACCGGAAGCCCCGCGCCGCGGAGCACGTCGGCCGCCGCCGGCCCCTGCACCGAGAGCACGCCGCGGTCGGCGGAGAGATCGGTGAGCTCGACGTCGTCGAAGATGATGTACTTGCCGTAGCGGGCCTCGAACGCCTCGGGTGTCACCCCCTCGAGCACCGCCACGAAGGTCTCGGGCGCGGTCGCGTACAGGCGCAGGAGGCCCTGGAGCCGCGCCTTGTCGTCCACCATGGCGCTCGCGTTGCCGCGGCCGGGCGCCAGATCACGCACGTTGTTCGTGAACATCCCGTTGCAGAACCGCTTGGCGTCGGGCCCGACGAGG
>CAXNIN010000210.1:0-8052 GCA_964202365.1 Myxococcota bacterium
GTCCGGCTCCACGAGCACTACGCCGCCGACAGGAGGCGCGGCCCCGCCGTACCGCGCCACCGGAGTGCCCGACCGCGCCACGTGCCGTTCGACGTTCACGTGCGGTTCCCGCCCATCGCCATGCGCCCGTACACGCGCATCAGGCGCGCCGGGAGCGCATCGAGGCGATCAATCACGGTGTACGCCACGTCCCCGTACATCCGCGCGAGGTAGCTCGGGCCCGTGGGGTCGACCGTGACGCAGTACGGGTGGATGCCGAGCTTGCGGGCTTCGCGCAGCGCCGCGCGCGTGTCGTCTTGCGCGTAGCGGTCGTAGTAATGATCGCAGCCGCAATCCAGTGGTTTGCCGTCCGAGAGCAGGAACAGGAGCCGGCTCCGCGCGGGCTGCTGCAGGAGCTTCACCGTCGCGTGGCGAATCGCGGCGCCGTCGCGGTTCTCCATCTTGAACGTGATTCGGCCGATGCGCTCGCGCGCCTTGTCGCCGTAGGGCTCGTTGAATTCCTTCGCAACGTAGAACGCCACGTGGTCGCGCCCGTAGCCGGAGAACCCCCAGATCGCGAAGGGGTCGCCGAGCGCGTTGAGGGCCTCCGCGGCCACGATCAGCGCCTCCTTCTCGACGTCGATAATGCGCCGCGCCGAGCCGTCGGCGGACTCGTTGGTGGACGACGACATGTCGAGCAGGAAAGCCACCGCGATGTCGCGCTCCTCGCGCTGGCGGCGGGTGTACAGCCTGTCCGACGGCTCCTTCCCGAGGCGTCGGGCCACCTGCGACTCCACCACCCGGTCGATGTCGAGCTCCTCGCCGTCCACGAGCCCACGGTGCTTCACGAGCCCCTGGGGCCGCATCGCCTCGAACTTCCGCTTCAAGGTGTCGATGTGACGCTTCTCCCGTCGCATCACGTCGTCCACGAAGTCGCGGGCGCCCTCCTTGAGCCGCTGCTCGCGCACGGTCACCCAGCGCGGCTTGTAGTCTTCGATGGCGCTGTCCCACTCGCGGTACACGAACGTCTTTCCGCCACTCGCCACGTCGGGATCGACGGGAACACCCGTCGCCGCGCGCATGGGCGCCTCCGGCGTGGCCCCGCGATCGTCGACGAGGGCGCCGCCGGGCGACGGGTTTCGGTCGAGGAACGCCTCCATGTCCTCGTAGCGGCTGCGCTCCTCCTCCCGGCGCTCGGCGTCGCGGGCCTGGCGGCGCGCCTCCGACGGGGTCGCCGCTTCGCCCTGCTCGCGCATCTGCTGAAGGATGCGCTGCGCTTCGTTCTCGATGCGCCGCTCGTCGTTGCCGGCCTGCTCGGGGCGGATGCGCGGCGCGAGCGGCGGCGGTTCGAACGCGGATTCGTTTGGCGGCGGCGGCAGCTCGCCCTGCGGGCCACCGCGCTGGCGGCGTCCCCCGTCGGAGGAGGGCGGGCGCCCGCCTTCGGGCGCGCGGACCATCAGGGCGTCGACGCCGCCGTAGGCGTCGCGCACGGCGGCGGCGATGTCGGCGACGTGCAGATCGGCGAGGGTGCCGAGCAGCGCGACGAGCGGCGCGATCGCGGCCTGTTCAGCCTCCCCGAGCGGCAGCGGCGGGAGACCCCAGGCCGCGCGGGCGAGCGCCTCGACGGCGCGGGCGGCGGGCGCCGTCGGTTCGGGGCGGTCGCCGCGAAAGGAGGGCCCGAGGCGGTCGATGTCGCGCGCGACGCCTGGGTACGCCTTTCGGATGCGCGCTTCGATCCGGGCGTCCTCGAGGATCTGGAACAAGTCGCGCGCCAGCGTCCGGTTGAAGAACGAGCGGAAGTAGCGCTCGAGCTCGGCCTCCCCGTCCGAACGGTCGGGCCACTTCCCGCCGAGGCGGTCCAGCTCCAGGTCGAACGTCCCGAACTCGAGGTACCCCGCGCCGAGCGCCGTCTGCACGCGGTACACGAGGAAGTCCCGGTCGTCGCCGTAGCGGTCCACCCGCTCGGGAAGGTAGACGTGGTGCCCGTCGGAGAACGCGCCGGTGGCGCCGGAGCGCACCTGCACGTCCTCTCCGCAGTGGGCGCGGGCATAGAGCGTGAGCGTGCGGTTCACGTCCGCGAGGGCCACGCCGCGTTCGAGCGCTCGCGCTGCGGCCTGGCCCACGCCGGACTCCTGGCGCAGGAAGCTCTCCGCCTTCTGGTGCGACTCCCCGTGAAGCGCGAGGGCGCGGGCGAGGAACGCCCGGAGCGGGCTCTCCTCCATCGAAGGGAGCAGGTCGGGGAGCGTGCGCGCCACGAGCGGGAGCGCCGCGGGACGAACGGCGAGGACTTCGCGCAAAAGCCGAAAATAGGTGGGTCGCCCCGCCGCGGCGACGCGCGCGAGCTGGTCGGGGATGGTCAACGCGAGCACGCGGGCGAGCTCGCCGTCCACCCGCGCGACCGCCACCACCAGCTCGCCGTAGGCGTCGGCTTCGTCGGGCCCGAGGCCCTCCTCGACCGCGCCGCGGTAGCGCAGGAACGCCCGCAGCGCGCCGCCGTGGAGTCGCGCGAGCCCGACGACCGGCTTCGCCTGTCGCAGCCGCGTGTCGAGGCGCCCGAGCGTCTCCGCGAAGGCGCTCTTCAGGTGACGCGGTGCCAGCAGACCTCCCTCTCGAAACGTAGCCCCCGCGCCGTGCCCGCGCGCGCCGCGCGGCGATCGGCTCCCCGATCAGAAGAAGTCCGCGACGATCTCCTCGATGGTGCGCTGAAGGTCGCGGTCGTCGGTCAACGTGCGGGTGAACGCGGCGCGACAGGCGGCGCGCTCGTCCACGCGGTCGGCCATCAGCTTGCCGCAGTACACGAGCAGGCGGGTCGACACGCCTTCTTCGAGGCCGCGGTCCGTCAGGTTGCGGATCTTCTCGGCCACCTTCACGAGCCGCCGCGCGCGCTCGGCGTCGAGCCCCGCCTCGCGGATGAGAACGTCGCGCTCGACGTCCGCGGCCGGGTAGCGGAAGTCGATCGACAGGAAGCGCTGCCGGGTGGACGGCTTGAGTTCCTTGAGGACCGACTGGTACCCGGGGTTGTAGCTGATCACCATCATGAACTCGGGCGGGGCGCGGAGCACTGTCGCGAGCCGGTCGATGGGGAGGATGCGGCGGTCGTCGGTGAGCGGGTGGATCACGACGAGGCTGTCCTTGCGCGCCTCCACCACCTCGTCGAGGTACACGATGGCGCCGTGCCGAACCGCGGTCGTCAGCGGACCATCCACCCAAACCGTGTCGTCGCCCTGGAGCAGGAAACGCCCGAGCAGATCCGACGCCGCGAGGTCCTCGTGGCAGGCCACGGTGACGAGCGGCCGACCGAGCCGGTGCGCCATGTGCGCGACGAACCGCGTCTTTCCGCAACCGGTGGGCCCCTTGAGCAAGACCGGGAGCTGCGCTCGGTACGCGCTCTCGAACAAGCCCACCTCGTCTCCCGCGGGGAGATAGAAGGGTTGCGTGGGGATGAGGTAGTCTTCGACCTGCGGGGTGAGCTGGCGCACTCCCCGAGCCTATGCGAGGCACTCGTCCTCGGCCACACGCGCGGAGCCGCCCATGACGCCTCACGAACTCGACGCATTGCTGCTGGACGGCCACCCCGGCGCGCGCGGCCTCCTCTCGCCCCTCGGCCAGCGCGCGGCGATGCCGCTCGGCATCCCCCAGCAGTCCGAGCAGGCGAAGGGTGTGCTCCGAAATGCCACCATCGGCCAGATCACCGACGGCGCGGGGCGCCCGCTCGCCCTCCCCTCCCTCGAGAAGCACTTCTCCGGCTTCCCCGACACGCAGGCGCTCCTGTACGCGCCGCAGGCCGGCCTCTTGGCGCTCCGCGAGGCGTGGCAGCGTCGGCTCGCGCTCCCGGAAGGTACGCCGGCGAGTCTCCCTGTCGTCACGATGGGCATCACGCACGGGCTCTCCTTGTGCGCCGATCTCTTCACGGGCCCGTCCGTGCCGGTCGTCGTCGCCACCCCGTATTGGGACAACTACGAGCTCATCTTCACGATGCGCACCGGCGCGCCGCTGGTGACGTACCCGGTGTTCGGCCCCGATCGCCGGTTCAACGTCGAGCGCCTGCGCGCCGCCCTGGCCCGCCTCTCCGGCCCCGCGGTCGTCCTGCTCAACTTCCCGTCAAACCCCACGGGCTACTCGCCCTACCCCGACGAGGCCGAGGCGATCGTCGCGCTCCTCGCCGCGCACCCCCTCCCCCTCTGCGTCGTCTGCGACGACGCCTACACCGGGCTCTTCTTCGATCCCTCGCTCTACGGCACGAGCCTCTTCCCCGCGCTCGCCGCCGCGCTCGACCCCCGCCGGTCGCTCGCGTGCAAGGTGGACGGCGCCACGAAGGAGCTCGTCTTCTTCGGCGGCCGCGTGGGCTTCCTCACGTTCTCCGCCGGAGGCGGCGCGGGTCGGGCGCTCGCCGAGAAGGCGGCCGCCGTCTTGCGCGGCACCTTGTCGAGCGGTTCGCGGCCGGCTCAGGCAGCGGTGCTCGGCGCGCTCGCGTCCCCCACCCTCGCGGACGAGCAGGCGGCCGTGCTCGCCACCCTGCGGGAGCGCTACGAGGTGCTCCGCGACGCGCTCGCCGCGCACGGCCTCACCCCGTGGCCCTTCAACAGCGGCTGCTTCGCGCTCCTCGCGCTTCCGAGCGGGCAAATCGCCGAAGACGTTCGGCAACGGCTGCTCGCGAAGCACTCCGTGGGCGTGATTGCCGTCCCGAGCGCAAACGCGCTCCGAATCGCATTCTGCTCGTTGGACGCTCGTGAAATCCCGGATCTCGTGAACCGAATCGTCGCGGGAATCGGCTGAAGCGGCGCGCCGAGGTCGGCGGCGGCACCGTGCCCCCTCCTCGTGGCGTCGCGCGCGCGCGCGGCCCCGCTCCGGCCCGCCTTCTCTTCGCGGCGCTCGTCGGCCTCGCCGCGCCCGCCTGCCTCGACGAGCTCCTGGAGTCGCCCTACCTCCTCGCCCCGGGGCTCGGCGAGGCGCGGTCGGTGTCGATTGGCCTCGACAAGCGGCTCCTTGTCGCGACGCAATCTGGGGTGTACGCCGTCGACGGCGCCGGAGCGGCCGAACGGCTCTACGCGGGGCCCGCGCAAGCGGTGACCGCCCACCCGGGCCGGGTCTACACGCTCCACGACGGCACCGTCACGCTTCGCGACGCGACCGGCGCTACGCTCGGCCCGCTCCCCACGCCAGGCGCGGTCGACCTCCTCGCGGGCTTCGACGAGCTCGTGGTGCTCTACCCCGATCGCCTCGAGACCCTCGCCCAGGCCGACTTCGCGCCCCGCCGCGCCGCGACGCCGCTTCGCGACGCTCGCGCCGTCGCTCTCGGTCCCAAGGACACGTACCTCGTCGTTACCGAGACCACGTTCGTCGCGGTCGGCCCGGACGGCCGCGCCACCGAGCTCGCCGCGGGGCTGGTAGACCCCCGCGCCGCCGCCGCCGACGCACACGGCCGCCGGTACGTCGTCGCCGACGGCGAGCTCTGGCGCCTCGACGAAGCGGGGCTCGCCTCGGTGGCCGGGTGGCTCAAAGACACCCGCGATCTCCAGTTCGGCGTCGGCGGCCTTCTCGCGGCGGAGAACCTTTACATCGCGAGCGGCGCGGGCACCCTCGACTACGTCCGCCCGCCCTGACTCGGCCGCGAACGCGTCCCCCACGCCGCCCTCGGTAGACGCCGCGTTCGGTGTTAAGGGAGCGCATGGAAAAGCTCCCCACCGATCTGCTCGGCGCCATCGAAACCCTGCGCCGGGAGCGCAACGCCATCATCCTGGCGCACTACTACCAGGAGCCCGACATCCAGGACATCGCCGACGTCATCGGCGACTCGCTCCAGCTCGCGAAGGCCGCCCAGAAGGCCGACGCCGACGTGATCCTGTTCTGCGGCGTGCACTTCATGGCGGAGACCGCCAAGATCCTCAACCCCGACCGCATCGTGCTCATCCCCGATCTCAAGGCCGGCTGCTCGCTTGCGAGCGGCTGCCCGGCGCCGGCGCTCCGGCGCATGAAGGAGAAGCTGCCCGACCACAAGGTCGTCTCCTACATCAACTGCTCGGCCGCGGTGAAGGCGGAGAGCGACATCATCTGCACCTCGTCGAACGCCGAGCGGGTGATCAACTCCTTCGGTCCCGACGAGAAAATCCTGTTCGCGCCCGACCGCAACCTCGGCGCGTGGCTCCAGAAGCGCACCGGCCGACAGATGGCCCTCTGGCAGAGCACCTGCATCGTCCACGAGACGTTCAACGAGCGAAAGCTCATCGAGCTGATGACGCGCAACCCCGGCGCCAAGGTGGTTGCGCACCCGGAGTGCGAGCCGAACATCCTCGACAAGGCCGACTTCATCGGGTCGACTTCGGCGTTGCTCGGGTACGTGGAGCGTTCGGATGCGCCCGCGTTCATCGTCGCAACCGAGCCTGGCATCCTCCACCAGATGGCCAAGGGCGCCCCTGGTAAAGTCCTCCTCCCGCTCCCCGGAATGGACGAGAACTGCGCGTGCAACGAGTGCCCGTTCATGCGGCTCAACACCCTCGAGAAGATCTATGTCGCCCTGCGCGATCTTGAGCCCCGCATCGAGATGGACGAGACGCTCCGGCGTCAGGCGCTCGTGCCGCTCGAACGGATGATGGCGCTCGGGTAGGGCTTCGTCGGGGTTCGCAGAGGGTGCTTGGGGCGGGGGAGGGCCCCCGCAACGCCCCCCGGGAAGCACCCACCGGCGCGCTCCCCTACTCGCACACCGTGGCGTCGATGGTGACGTACACGGTGTCGCCCGCGTACGGCGCGATCGCGGAGTGATCGGCATTGGAGAGCTCGACCTGGAGCCGCCAGTAGCCGTCTCCCACCTCGGGGAGCACGAGCTCCTCGCCGCCGAACATCCAGTCTTCCTGCTCCTGCCCGTTCACCGCGACGTCGATGTGGCCAGTCCCCGGCGGGAGCTCCTCCGTGCCGTCTCCCGGCGCGACGAGCGTGAAGTTCTCGACCTCGGTGAGGATCACGAGCGGCGTGCCGCACACCGTGGCCTCTTCGGCGGGCGAGACGATGGTGAGCGAGGCGGCCGTTCCGGTGTCATCGGGGGCGCCGGCGCAGGCGAGCAGCGAGAGCAGGGTGAAGAAGAGGGTCACGCTTTCTGGATACCCGACGGGCGCGCGGGTGTCGACGCCTTGCCGCGCCCGCGCTCCCGGCGCATGTTCGCGCAATGTTCGCGCTCCTGCTCTTCGCCTGTACCGGCGCCGACGACAAAGGCGCCGACACCGCCGCCCCCGCGCCGCTCCCCACCTTGGCCAACGCGGGCGTGGCGATCCGCGGCGACGCCGGCGACCTCGCCGGCGCGTCGGTGGCCGCGGGCGATCTCGACGGCGACGGCGCGGACGAGCTGATCGTCGGGGCCCTCGGGGGTCGGCGCGCGTGTGTGGTCGCGGCGCCCTTCGACACCTCGGACGCGGCGCTCGACGCGGCGGTATGCCTCGGGCAGGCCGAGAACTACGACTTCGTCGGGCAGGCCGTGGCCGCCGGGGATCTCGACGGCGACGGCGCCGCGGAGCTCCTCGTCGGCGCGCCGGGGAGCGACGCCGGAGCGGCCGACGCCGGCGCGGTGTGGCGCGTAGACGGCCTCCCCACCGCCGACGGGAGCGTCGCCGAGCGCGCCTCCGCGAGCTGGGTCGGCGCGTTCGCGGCGGACGCCGCGGGGAGCGCCGTCGCGTTCGCGGGAGACGCCGACGGAGACGGCGCCGGCGACGTGCTCATCGGCGCGCCGGGGAGCGACTTGGGCGGGCGCGAGGGCGGCGCCGTGTACCTCGTGGCGGCGGGCGGCGGCCCGATGGCGAGCGACGCCCACGCGATCTTCACCGGCGCCGGCAGCGAGGCGAGCCCGGCCAAACACGCCGAGAACGTGCTCGGAGACGGCGTCGGCGGCGCGATGTGCGCCGCCGATCTCGACGGCGACGGCGTCGTCGACCTCGCCCTCGGCGCGCCCGGGTGGGACGGCGGCGCCGAGAACGCGGGCGCGGTCGCGCTGTTCACCGGGCCAGTGGCGCCCGGGACGCGCGGCGTCGGCGTCGCGGACACGCTGCTCGTGGCGGAGCGGGCCGGCGGCTACGCCGGTGGCGCCCT
>CAXNIN010000211.1:0-8037 GCA_964202365.1 Myxococcota bacterium
CCAGAGGCGCGCCTTGATGCGCTTCGGGTCTTCCGCCCAGCCCATCTGCCGGCACAACACGCGCTCGACGTTGCCGTCGACCAGGGGCGCGTCCAGGCCGAGCGCGATCGACGCGACCGCCCCCGCCGTGTACGGCCCCACCCCGGGGAGCTCCCGCAACCCTTCGAGGGTGCTCGGGAATCCGCCCGCCGCGGCCACCGCGCGCGCCGCGCCGTGCAGGTTTCGGGCGCGGGAGTAGTAGCCGAGGCCGCTCCAGCGCTCGAGCACGCGCTCGATCGGCGCGGCCGCGAGCGCCTCGGCGGTGGGGAACTCCTTCAGGAAGCGCTCGAAGTACGGGATGACCGTATCCACGCGGGTCTGTTGGAGCATGATCTCGGACACGAGCGTGCGGTACGGGCTCACGACGTCGCGCCAGGGCATGGAGCGGCGGTTGGCGCGGTACCAGGCGAGCAGGGCGGTGGCGTCCATCGCGCGCGTCTATCCGCTGGCGGGCCCGCCGGGGCCACCTCCGCCGCGGACGGGGCGAACGGCTACGTTGCCGACGATGTACGGCCCGCCACCCGACCCGCGGCAGATCCTCGCGCCGACCGCCCTGGCGGATGCTCCCCTCGCGTGGCTCGCGTGCCTTGCGCTGGGGCTCGGCTTGGCGTGGGCGGCGGGCCCGCGCCGGCCGTTCCCGTTCGTGGTGGGGATGGTGACGGCGCTCACGACGCCCTTCGCCAGCTTCGCGCTCTCCTACGTATGGGGCGACTTCCCCACCATCGACAAGGCCGGCAGCCTGCTCTTCTACGGCGAAGGCGTGCATTGGCGCTTCTGGGACGCGGACGACCCCGCGGTGCGCCTCATCGGCGTGCACATGGGGCACCTCTGGATCACCGCGCTCTTCGACCTCGCCGTGGCCCCGTTCGCCGCGTTCAACCTCCAGGCCGGGCTGAACCTCGTGCTCGGGTGGTACTGCGCGTACCTCTTGTTCGAGGAGCTCTCCGGCGACCGCGACGTGAGCCTGTTGATGGCCTTTCCGTTCGGGATGGGGCTCCATCTCTTTCGAGATATCAACTGGTATACGATTGAAAAGAGCGGCGTTTACTGGATTCCACTCTACGCGTGGGCGCTCGTGCGCGCGTACCGACGCGGGGGTGATTGGATCGGGGTGGCGGCGTTGGTGTACGTCGGCACGTTCTTCTACAACATCTACCTGGGGGTGTTGTGCGCGGGCATCGGCGCGTTCGCCCTGCTCGCGCGGGACAGGAAGGTGACGTTCGCCGTGGCTGCGAGCGCGGTCGCGGCGCTCCCGCTCGTGTGGCTGCAGGCGCGGCTGCTCCAGGGCGCGACCACCCTCGGCGACCCCGAGTCGTTCCTCACCCAGCGCGCCGCGCTCGACGTGTTCACCGTGTGGCCGCCGCTCTGGAACCGCCTCGAAGCGTGGCGCGCGCTGAACGTGGTCGCGCTCGTCATCGCCGGCATCGGCGCGCTCCAGAGGAAGAACCTCTGGCTCCTCGCGGGGGCGGGGGTGTTCTTCGTGCTCTCCCTGGGGCCAATCGACAACCCGCTCTACCGCGCGCTCTTCGAGGTGGTTCCTGGCTTCTGGCGCATCGCGAAGCCGGAGACGTTCTTCCACGTCGCGTGGCTCGCGCTCCTCGCCGTCGCCGCGCGCCGCCTGGCCGACGCCTGCCTTAGCCGCCGCGCCCTCGCCGCCTGCGGCGTCCTGTTCGCGTTCGGGTGGGTGCTCTCGGTGCGGACGCACCCCGTTTATCCGAGCTTCACCCACCCGATCGACATGAAGCTCTCCGGCGACTGGCAGCGCGGCCTGCCCGGCGCTCGCTGACGCCCGGGCACGGAGCCGCCGCCGCTCTCCCCGGCACCCCCCGCCGCCGCGACGGCGCGCGTCCGCGCGCGTCCGGTCGCCCCCTTCACCAATCCGGCGAGGCGCCGACGCCGCTTCCGCGGTAACCTTCGGGGATGATCTACTACCGCCCGCACGCCAACGAGGTCGACGTGTTTCGCGTCGCCGCCTCCCGACGGCTCCCGGTGCTCCTCAAGGGACCCACGGGCTGCGGAAAAACCCGCTTCGTCCGCTACATGGCCGAACAGCTCGGCCGCCCGCTCATCACGGTTGCCTGCCAGGAAGACCTCGCCGCGGCCGACCTCACCGGACGCTTCCTCCTCGAGGGCGGCTCGACCGTGTGGCGCGACGGCCCGCTCACGCGCGCTGTCCGAGAAGGGGCCATCTGCTACCTCGACGAGGTGGTCGAAGCGCGGTCCGACGTGATGACCGTGCTCCACCCGCTCACCGATGACCGTCGTGTGCTCCCCCTCGATCGCCTCGGCGAAGAGCTCGTCGCGCCCGACCCTTTCCTGGTCGTCATCTCGTACAACCCCGGCTACCAGTCCGTGAGCAAGGAGCTCAAGGAGAGCACCCGGCAGCGCTTCGTGTCGCTCGCGTTCGACTACCCGTCCGCGGGTGTGGAGGCCGAGATTGTGCAGGCGGAATCGGGGTGTACGCCGGACGTGGCGCAGCTCCTCGTGAAGCTTGGGCAGGGCTCCCGAAACCTGCGGTCCCACGGCCTCGGCGAAGGCGCGTCCACGCGGCTGCTGGTGTACGCCGGCTCGCTCGTGGTGGCCGGGCTCTCGCTCAAGGACGCCGCGGAGGCCACCCTCGTGGGCTCGCTCACGGACGATGCCGAGATGACCAAGGCGCTCCGCGAATTGGTCCGCTCGGTGCTCGGCTAGTCGTGGGCGCTCCGACCGTCTCGGGGGACGACACCCTCAAGCAGACGATGGAGGAGTACGGCCTTAGCGCCGCCGACCTCGGCCTCGGCGCCGAGACCGACGACGACGCGGAACAGGCCCTCCTCGCGCGCTTTTTGTTCGAGCCGCCCCAGCGCCAGGCCGTCACCGGCGAGCGCAACGGCCTCGCGTTGGACCGGGTGGTGAAGCAACTCACGGCGTTGCTCCGTATGCTCTCGGGGCGCACGTTCTCGGTCGCCTACTCCGACCCGCCCTCCACCGACAACCTGAACATCTACCTTCCGCGCGCCGTGCCCGCCCCGGAAGAGCCCGCGTTGGACCTCCTGTTGTACCGCGCGATGGGGCTCGTGCAGGTGGGCTTCATCCAGCACGGCATCCTCCAGGAACGCGTGGTGCTGGCCGAGGTCCACCGCGATTGGGTGCTCCGGAGCTGCTACCACCTGCTCGCCGCCCGGTACGTGCTGCGGGCGTGGGCGCACGAATACCCGGGGTTGCGGGAAGATTTGCGGCGGGTGGCGCTGCTGGAGAAGGCCGGGCAGATGCGCGTGAACGTCACTCCGGTGCCGCGCGACGGCATGCCTGGTGCGTTCGTTCCCCTCTACGAGGGGCTCGCCACCTGTCTGAACTGGCGCACACCCGGCGCCGACGGCGACCCCGCCCGGGCGGCCGTTCGGGTGGTGGACGCCCTCCCGCTTCCTGGGGCAGGGGGGCAAGCCCCCCCGCAACGCCCCCCCGACCCTTCGCGCGGGAATCCTGCGCTGACGAGCGTGCTCCTTCGGGAGGCCCGCACCCTCCGCGAGCACTTCCGCCGCTTGCGTCTCGGCCCCCCTCCCCTCCCCTGGTTCCTGGGCATCATCCGGCCCGAATGGATCCTCGCCGATCTGGCGCGGGACATCGCCTACGAACAAGAGTGGAAGAAAGGTAACAAGCCGCTGCGGCAGCTCTACGAGGCGATGGCGCGCAACAAGGGCAGCGGCCTCCCGCCGGCCGCCGCCGCCCCCGAGCCCCCGAAGCAGGGATTCCGCGCTCGCCTCCTTGCGAAGCTGGCGGGGCCCGACACGTCGAACGCGCCCGCGTACGGGAAGCTCCGGGACGAGCATGTCGAGCGCGCCCGCGCCGAGACCGTCGACGCCCGCGAAGAGCTGCTCGAATCCGCGGTGAAGCCCGGCGAAGACGGGAGCCGGGAATACGACGAGTGGGACGACGCCGCCGGAATCTACCGCTTCGCGGCCGTGAAGGTGATCGAAGTGGAGGCCCCGACCGGCGCTTTGGGGGGCTACGAGCGCGTGGTGCAGGCCAACCAGCGCCAGATCAAGGAAATCCGCCGGAAGTTCGCCTCGTTGCGCGTGGAGGAGCGCTGGCTTCACGGGCAGCGCGACGGCACCGAGCTCGATCTCAACCGCGCCATTGCGGCGGTCACCGACCTCGCGGCGGGCCAGCAGCCCGATGATCACGTGTACGCGCGCTTCGTGCGGGAACGTGAGACCGTCGCGATCCTCACGCTGGTGGACCTCTCGGGCTCGACGCAAGGCCACGTGATCCACCTCGAGCAGGAGGCGCTCGTGCTCTTCGCCGAGGGGCTGCGAACGCTCGACTTCCCGCACGCCTTCTACGGCTTCGGGAACACCCACCCCGCCGAGTGCCCGGTGCAGCGAATCAAGGGTTTCGACGAGCCCTACGGCGAGGCCGTGTTCAAGCGTATGGGCAACCTGCGCCCGAACGGCGCGACGCGGCTCGGCGCGTACCTTCGGCACGCCGGGTGGCAGCTCGCCAATCGCCCGCAGTCGCGACGCGTGCTCATGCTCGTCTCCGACGGGAAGCCGGAAGATCGCGGGGAGTACCGCGGCAAGCAGGGCCTGCGCGACACGGCGATGGCCGTCGCCGAGATTCGGCGCCTCGGCGTGCACGTGTTCTGCATCAGCCTGGACGCCGCCGAGGGGGCGGAGACGTGGCTGCGCGACGTGTTCGGCGCGGGCCGCTACCTGCTCCTCGACGACGTGGACGCGCTCCCGACGCGGCTCCCGGAGGTCTTCCGCGGCCTCATCCGGTAGTCACCGCCCGTCCGGCAGGGTGACGATGCCGAACCACCAGGCGTGGAGCGCGCGCACGACGGCGACGAGGCCCTCGAAGGTTACCGGCTTGCTAACGAAGCTGTTGGCGCCGAGCGCGTAGGCGTTGGCGACGTCTTCCGGCATGTTGCTCGTGGTGAGGACGACGATCGGGATGCAGCGTAGGTCGGGATCGCCCTTGATCGCGGCGAGCGCCTCGCGACCGTCCTTCCGCGGCATGTTGAGGTCGAGCACGACGAGGTCGGGCCTCGGCGCCCCCACGAACCGCCCGCGCCGGCACAGGTACTCGACGAGCTCCTCGCCGTCCTCGACGAACACGAGCGGGAGCGTGTTGCCGGACACCCGGAAGGCGTGCTCCAGGAGGAGCCGGTCGTCGGGGTCGTCTTCGGCGAGCAGGATGGGACCGTGCCGGATCAGCGGGCGCACTACGAATCCATCGTCCCCATCACGCTCCGCGGCAACGTCGCCACGAAACACGCGCCGCGTCCCGGCGTGCTCCGGGCCGTGATCGTCCCGCCGTGGAGCTCGACGACGCGCCGGCAGATCGCGAGGCCGATGCCGGTTCCCTCGTAGCGATCGCGCGCATGCAGCCGCTGGAACATCTGGAAGATGCGATCGAGGTACTTGGCGTCGAAACCGATCCCCTCATCCGAGACCAGCAGGCGGAACCACGCTTCCCGCCGCGACGCATCGACCTCGTCGCCCGCCGGCTCCGCGAAGACGCGCACCCGCGCGGGCTCGCCCGGGCGGTGAAACTTGAGCGCGTTCTCCAGGAGGTTGGAGACGAGCTGCTGGAGGAGGCCGGGGTCGCCGTCCGCGAGCGGGAGGTCGTCGATGTCGACGACCGCGCCGTCGCCGCGCCCGTCGAGCAGATCGTCGCGGACCGCGCGGGCCATGGCGCCCATGTCGACGGGCGTGTGGATGACCTCCGCGCGACTGACGCGCGCGAACGTCAGCAGATCGCTGATGAGCTGCTGGAGCCGCTGCGCGGAGCGGCGCATCCGGAGGAGCGCGTCGGCGGCCTCCGGGGAGACGTTCGGCCCGAGCTCGTCCGAGAGCCGGTCGCCGAAAGCCACGATCTTGCGGAGCGGCTCCTGCAGGTCGTGCGAGGCGACCGCGGCGAAGTTCTCGAGCTCGCGCACGGAGCGCTGAAGCTCGTCGGTGCGCTCGGCCACGCGCCGCTCCAGCTCGTCGGCCTCGCGCTGAAGCGCGGCCTCGGCCTCTTTCTGGCCGTGGATGTCGGTGAGCGTGCCCACCCATTCCTCCACCCCGCTCGGGCCGGGCTGGGGGAGCGCGCACCCGAGAATCCACCGCCAATCCTCGATGTCGCTACTCCACATCCGGAAGCTCACCGTCCACGGGGTCCCCGTCGCCAGCGCGGCGTCCCACGCTTCGAGCGTCGTGCGCCGGTCCTCGACGTGAAGCGAAGCGATGAGGTTCGTGCGGAGCGAGTCGCCGATCGACGCGCTGGCCCATCGGCCGTTCGTGTAGGCGAGGCGCCCGGCGTGGTCGGCCGTGAACACCACCTGGGGCATCGCGTCGGCGAGAAACCGGTAGCGGCGCTCGCCCTCGCGCAAGGCGGCGGAGTCGCGCTCGGCGCGCACGCGGGCGTCGATGTGCACCTCCTGGAGCCGGTAGACGAGCCCCGCGAGCGCGACACCGCCTACCAACACCGCCCAGGCCGTCCAGGTGAACAACGGCTCCAAGGGGATGCGCTCGATGTACTGGATCGCCCACGCCGTGTCGGCGACGCGGAGCATGCGCCAGCTCGTACGCGCCTCTTCGGGGACCGACGCGGGGTAGCCGTAGGCGAGCGTGGCGAACTTCGGATCGGGCCCATCGTAGACGCGGACCGCGAGATCGGGCGGGATTCCCCGAGGCCCGGTAAACACTTCGGAGAGCCGGAGGGGCGCGAACACGAAGCCGCGAAGCGCGGCCCGCCGCCCGTCGACGGACGCGGCGGGGGCGGCGTAGTGCGGGAAGAAGACCAGGACGCCGCCGAGCGTGGAGCTGGCGTCCTGTAGGAGGTCGACGCTCGCGGAGACCGCGCCCACACCGGCGTCGCGCGCGCGGTCCATCGCGGCGCGGCGCGCCGGCTCCTGACTCATCGTGAAGCCGATCGCCCGCCGGTTCCCTCGGTCGCGGGGCTCGAGGTACACGACCGCGGCGTCGTCCGCGGAGGTGGGCGCGGGCCAGACACGAAAGCCCGGCTCTCCGTCGCCCTGGACGCGCGCCTCCAGATCGTCGACGGTGGCCGGGCCGACCCGGGCCGCGTAGCCGAGACCGAGGAGGCTGGGGTACGTGCTGCGGAGGTGGAGCGAGCGAACGTACGCGCCGAACTCCGCCCGTTCTACTTCGCGGCTCGCGTCGTAGAGACCGACCGCGCCGCGCAGGAGCGCGACCGCGACGTCGACATCGGCCTGGATGTCGCTCTGCGTGGCGTCGACGCGCCGGAGGAACCGCTGGTCGGCCGCCGCGCGCTCTTCGCGCCGCACGAACCCGAAGGCCGACAGCGTGAGGACGAGGCTCAGGACGAGCATGGCGCGGGGCGCCGCGTAGGGCTTCGCGTTCGGCCGGCGCGCCACGGCCTCCCTCCTGTGCGACAGGTAATCGCGTGGGAGAGGCCGGCAGCGCGCGGAGTCCGCTATGGTGGCGGCCGTATGCAGCTCCGTGGCCCCCTCGTCGCCGCGCTCGTCTTCTTCGCGCCCGCCGGCTGCACGCCGCCGTGCGAGACCGCCACGTGTGTCGGCGAAGAGGCCGTGGCCGCCTGGCCGGCCAGCCCCGCCGCGGTCACCGCGCGGGTGCGCGCCCTCCCGGACGAGTTCACGCGTGCGGCGGTGGTCGGCGCGCTCTGCGAGGCGTACCCGGGCGCCACCGGCGCCCTGTGCGAAGCGCTCCCCCCGGGCCCCGGAAAGGACCGCTGCGAGCGCCTGAACAACCGACCGCACCTCTCGGTGGTGCCGGGCGGCGCCGCCGTCGGGAGCGCGAGCGCCGGCGACGTCCCGCGCGATCGACCCGGGAGCGCCCCGGGGGCCGAGCAGGGGCCTCCGCCGGAAGCAAGCTTCCCCGACGCGATACTCCCGATGCCGCCCGCCGCGGACGTGCCGGATGGGTGCGCGGAGAGCCCGGACCGCGGCGCGTGTCTCGACGCCGCCGCGCTCGAGGCGGCGCTCGACGGTGACGCCGGCGCCGCGAACGCCGTGTGCGGGCGCCACACGGA
>CAXNIN010000212.1:0-7982 GCA_964202365.1 Myxococcota bacterium
GCCCGAGGGCGGCGAGCGTGGAGCGGGGCGACATTGGGCGAGGGTATCCGCCGGCGGTCCGGCTGCCCCTCGCCCGAACCCCTATCGGTCCGCGATCTGCTCGCGGATGCGGCTCGGCTCGTTGAGCAGGTAGGCCCGGATGTACGCGAAATCCGTGAGGTGTTGCGCGTAGGTGTAGCTGGAGAGGCCCGTGGTGGCGTCGGCGGCGGCGTAGTCGTCGATGAGGACGTTGATTTCGTCCAGGAGCGCTTCGAGCTGGAAGCTGTCCGGGCCGTCGCCTTCGATGCGGTCGGCGAGGTCTTCGAGGATGTCGATGTAGCGGGCCTCGCAGGTGTCGTTCGAGAGGCACCAGGAGAGGATCTGGCCGCCGCACGAGAAGTAATTGTGCCCGTAGAAGCTGTACCCGAGGTTGTCGAACGTGAGGTCGAGGCTCGCCGGCAACAGGTCGATGAGGCCGGTCTCGGGGTTGTGGTAGACCCGATAGTTGTGCGGCGAGCAGTACCCGTCCCACTGGCCCACCGCGACCTCGACCGCGATCATGCGCAGGACGCTGTCGAGATCGAGGACTTCCTCCATGTCTTCCACGGCGGCGTCGGTGGCGGTGCTCGACAGGAGGGACGCCACCGGGGCGATCACGCTCGTGTCGCACAGGCCTTCCTCGCAGTCCCAGTAGCCGCCGCCGCTGTTGAAGTCTCCGCTGCCGGGCTCCCACAAGTAGCCGTCACTGTTACCGTACCAGCTCTCGAGGAACTCGTCGTCGTAGACCTCGGAGAAGAGGTAGAGCCCCTTGTCCGTGCCGTTGAGCGTGACCCACGCGTAGCTGTTTCGGATGGCGGGAACTCCGAATTCCCGGAACATGTGGTAGCTGAGGTATTCGCGGATGTGCGCGGCGTCCCACACCATGTTGATGAGGTGGAGCTTCTTCAGCCCGCGGTAGCGCTGGTCTTCGTACCGGTCGAAGTCGATCTTGAACGAGCACTTCTGGTCGATGTTGCGGAGCGTGGAGCTGCCGCGGAGCCGCACGCCGACGGACTCCATCTCCGAGCCGTCGATGGTGATGTCGCCTTCGACGTAGGTGGTGTAGCTGCTGCGGAGCGAGCTCACGGCGGCCGTCGAGAGCTCGACGTTCACGGTGTGCACGCCGAACAGCCCGAACATCGTGGAGTTGGTGTCGAGCGTGTCGGACGGGACGCTCCCGTTGGAGTCGCCCGCCGTGGTCCAGATGGTGGGCGCCCACGCGCCGCCGTCCGGGAAGCGGGCCCAGGAGACGTCGGCGTCGAGCTCGCCGGTGGCGATGCGGTCGGTGACCCACCCGTCAACCGAGACGGTGATCTCGTCGCCGTTGCCGTCGAGCGTGAACGGCGCGTGCTGGGCGCCGTCGCCTTCGTCGGCGTACACGAGGTACCACTTGCCGGGCAGGATCTCGCCTTCGATGCCCATCCACGTGCGGCCAGAGCCGTCGGAGATGGCCACGCCGTCGAGCGCGACGGCCTCGGGCGAGGCGTTGTAGAGCTCGATCCAGTCGGGGTAGGCGCCGTCGACGTTGAGGCTGAATCCGTTCTTCGGCATCACCTCGTTCAGCAGGAGGCGCGGGGGTTCTTCCTCGTCGGGCAGCGGCGCGTCGGTGTCGTCGACGGTGTCGGTGTCGTCGGGGTCATCGATGCCGTCGGTGTCGCCCCAGGGGTTGTCCGTGTCGTCGTCGGCGAGCGACGGGACGATGTCGTTGGGCTCGGGCTCGCTGGGGGCGAGGGTGCACGCGACGAGGAGAAGAAACATGTTCGTAACAATAGCCGAGGTCGCGCCCGATCGACATCGGGGAAACGAAGCCGACCGAATCGGCGCCGTCCCCCCGCGTGCCGGAACCCGCGCTGGGCGGGCCCCTTCGACTACTTCTTGTTCTTCCGCTCGCGCTTGCGGCCGCCTTCCTTCTGCTCGGCCATCAGCTTGCGGTAGCCGGGGAGGTCGGCGAGGTCGGGCAGGAGCACGATCTCGATACGACGGTTCTCGGCGCGGGCGGTGCCGCTCGCGTTGGCGGCAACCGGCGCGTTGTCGGCGAAGGACGCCGCGGAGATCTGGTCTTCCGGGAAGCCGCGGGCCACCATGAACTGGGTGACGGCGATGGCGCGTGCCGCGCCGAGGTGCCAGTTGCTCGGGTACTGGGGGGTGTTGATGGGCTCGCTGTCGGTGTGGCCCTCGACCTGGAAGTCGCGGTCCTTCGACTTCGCGGCGAGCACCTTGGTGATCTCGCCGATGTTGTCCTTGCCGGCCTGGGAGAGCTCGGCCGAGCCGGAGGCGAAGAGCACGTCGGACGCCATGCCGAGCGTGATGCGGCCGTCGACCACCTCGACCTTCAGCAGGCCGCGGTCGATGAGGGGCTTGAAGTCCGCGAGGAGCTCGCGGTAGGCCTTGAGGTTGGCTTCCGCGATGGAGTCGAGGCGCTCGACGCGCTGCTTGAGCTCCTTGTTTTCGGTCTGCAGCTTCATGTACTGCGCCTTGGGGACGCAGCCGCCGAGGGCGAGGGCGGCGACGAGCAGGATGGACATACGCACGGGTGTCTCCGGGGTTGAACGAGGGCGATGGTAGCGTACGCGCGGTCGGAACGCGCATTCACGTCTACGGGTGGAGCGGGCCTTCTTCGAAGCCGGAAGGCTCGATCTGGATGGTGGTGTGGGCGATGTCGAAGCGGGTGCGGAGGTTGTCCGCGAGGGTGCGGAGCAGGTCGGGGGCCTCCACGGTGCCGTCCACCACGACGTGGCCGCTCATGGCGACCATGCCGCTCGTGATGGTCCACACGTGCAGATCGTGCACCTCACGCACGCCCGGCGTGCCGCACATCGCGGCGCGAACGGCGTCGACGTCGATGTGGGCCGGGGCGCCTTCCATGAGCACGTGCACCGCCTCGTCCAGCAGCGCCCACGACGCGCGGAGCACGAGGAGCGCGATGACCGCGGAGGCGAGCGGATCGGCCCATGTCCAGCCGTAGGCCCACACGAGCCCGCCCGCGACGAGCGCGCCGACGCTCCCGAGGGCGTCGGACACCACGTGAAGCCAGGCGCCGCGCAGGTTGAGATCCTGGTGGCGACCGCCGTGGAGCACGGCGAGGCCGATCACGTTGACGAGCAGGCCGCCGGCGGCCACCGCCATCATGAGCGGGCCGGCGACGGGCGCGGGCGCGAGGAACCGGGTGCCGGCCTCGTACAAGATGCCGACCGCGATGGCGACGAGCGCGCCGCCGTTGACCACCGCCGCGAGGATCTCCGCGCGGTGAAAGCCGTAGGTTCGCGTGGAGGTGGGCGGCCGCCGGGCCATCCGGAGCGCGAAGAGCGTGATGGCGAGCGCGGCGGCGTCCGACGTCATGTGGCCGGCGTCGGCGAGCAGCGCGAGCGAGCCCGACATCAGGCCGCCCGCGAGCTCCACGAAGATGTAGACCACGACCAACGCCAACATCGCGACGATGCGACGCTCGTTGCCGGTGGAGCGGAGGTGGCCGTGCGCGTGATCGTGGCCGTGGCCGTGGGCGCCGGCGGGGGAGGCCGCGGGGCGCGCGTGGGCGTGGTCGTGCCCGTGATCGTGGGCGCCGCCGTGGTGGTGCCCGTGGTCGTGCCCGTCCGTCATGCGGACGGCTAACCGAGGTTCGCCGCGCCCCGCCAGGAGCCTGGCCGACCCGCCGCGCGTCGTGGTACAGTCGCGACGTGAGCCACCTTCTCTTCCTCCTTGTCGGTTGCGCGCCCATCCAGGCGGACGAGTCCCCCCCGGACACGCAGGAGCTCCTCTGGATGCTGCTGCGAGACTTCGGAACGGCGGAAGGCCTCAAACAAGGCGAGCTCCTCGCCGCCTGGGCCGACGAGGCCCTCGCCGACCCCGAGGACGGCTACGCGCTCGAGACGCCCCCCGCCGAGTACGTGGCGGACCTCGACTTCAGCCCGAACCTCGAGCTCGAGAAGATGTCCGGCGGCATGGTGGTGATGCGCGTGCGCGGCACGCTCGACCAGCACGCCGCCGTCGTACCCGAGGTGGACCAGAGCTTCGCCGATTCTTCCTACGTGAAGTGGGAGCGCGCCATCGACAACGGCAGCGAGGAGGCCTGGGTGGAAGGCGCGGACCTCCTCGCGGACGACGCCATCGAAAAGAACGCCGGCTTCGGCGTGATTCTGCCGTACCCCATGCTGCGGGACTACCGCTGGGTGGACCTCGAGCGCGGCACCGCGATCGTCACGCGCAGCGTCATCTACGAAGAAGGGTGGGCGGACGACACCAACGGCATCTACGGCGGGTTCACCGTGGAGATGTGGCTTCCCGACGGCGACGGCATGATCTGGCTCAACGCCACGTGGACCCAGGTGGTCTCCGTGGTGGACGAGTTCGCCGACGAGAGCTTCTACACGGACCAGATCATCAACGGCTCCACCGAGGCCATGCTCGGCACCGACGAGTACGTCGCCGGGCCCGCCCGGTGAGCGGCCGCGCCCTGGTCGCGGAAGCCGACGTTCGCGCCGTGCTCGCGGGCGCCCGCGTCATCGCCGTGCTCGGCGCTCACGCCGACCCCACGCGGCCCGCCCACTACGTGCCCGATTACATGCGCGCGATGGGGTCGAAGATCATCCCGGTGAACCCCGCGATTGCCGGAACGACCCTCTGGGGCGAGCCGGTGCGCGCTTCGCTCCGCGACGTGGGCGCGCACGTGGACGTGGTGGACGTGTTCCGGCGCCCCGAGGCGCTCCCCGCCCACCTCGACGAGGTGCTCGCGATGGCGCCCCGCCCGCGCGTGGTGTGGCTCCAGTCCGGCATCCGCAACGACACGTTCGCCGCCGCGCTCCTCGCCGCCGGCATCGACGTGATCCAGGACCGCTGCATGCTCGCCGACCACCGCCGCATGGGCCTCGGGCCGGTCCGGTAGCGCGCCGCTACCCGATCTCGACGACCGTGTAGGCGTCTCCACCCTCGTCGGCGTCGGCGGGACGCCAGCCCGCGGCGTAGCGACAGCGGGGGAGCCAGGCGCGGACTGCGTTCTTGAGCGCGCCCGTGCCGTGGCCGTGGAGCAGGAAGGCGGGCGAGAGGCGCGCGAGCGCCATCGTGTCGAGGAACCGTTCGGCGGCCTCGAGGGCCTCGTCGCCGCGCATGCCGCGGAGGTCGCACGTGTTGATGGTGGTGCGGATGCGCGCGGTGGCGACCTCGGCCGTGGCGGGGGCCGGCGGCTCCACGCGGGCCTTGCGCTCCGCGGGCCCGGCGATCACCTTGCCCGCCACCCCGTTGGGGCCTGTCTTCGGGGCCTTCACCCCAAGAAGTTCGAGGTTCTCGCGGCCCACCCGCATGCGCAGGCTGCCCACCTGCACCTCCACCTGCTCGCCCACCGCCGTCACGCGGCCCACCTGGCCAATCGTGCGCACCCGCACGCGGTCGCCGACCTCCACCTCGACCGGCGCCACGGGCTCCGGCTCCGGCGGGGCGGGGTTGCGCACCTCGGCGAGCGCCGCGCGAATCTCGAAGAGCGTGGCGTTCGCCGTCTTCAAGTCGGCGCCGGCCTGGAGCGCGGCGACGAGCGTGCGGATCTCGTCCTCGCGCTTCTTCAGCCGGGTGGTGGCCTTCTCCGTGATGACCTGCACCCGCTTCTCGGCTTCGCGCGCGAGGCGGGCTTCCTGCTCGGAGAGCTTGCGTTCGCGCTCCTTGATCCAGCGGTCGCGCGACTCGAGCTGCTCGGTGAGCCGCCGCGCGACGGCGCGCTCTTCCGTGAGGCGCTCGAGGCGATCGGCCAGCTCGCGGGCGCCCTCGTCGAGCAGCGCGGTGGCGCGCTGGAGGATGGGCTCGGGCAGGCCGAGGCGGCGCGCCATGGCGAGCGCGTACGACGGGCCCGGGACGCCGAGCTCCAGGCGGTACGTGGGTTTTCCGTCGGCGTACTGGGCGGCGGCCACCATGAACCGGGGGTCGCTCAGCGCCTTGAGCTCGGGGTAGTGCGTCGTGACCGCGACACGCGCGCCGGCGTCGACGATGGCCTCGAGGACCGCGTGCGCGAGGGCGGCCCCCTGCGCGGGGTCGGTGCCGACGGCCACCTCGTCCAGCAGCACGAGCGCGCCGGGGCGCGACGCCGCAATCGCGACGTTCAGCGCGCTGACGTGGGCGGAGAACGTGGACAGTCCGCCGGCGACGGACTGCGCGTCGCCGATGTCGGCCAACACGGGGTCGAAGAAGTCGACGCGGCTGCCTTCGGCGGCGGGCACCGGGATCGCGGCGCGCACGAGGAGCGCGGCGAGGCCGAGGGTCTTGAGCGCGACGGTCTTGCCGCCGGCGTTGGGGCCGGTGAGCACGAGGCCGGGCTTGTCCGACGTGAGCGCGAGATCGTTCGGGACGACGTCGCGCTCTTCGGCGACGGCGCGGAGCGCGAGCACGGGGTGCCGCGACGCGAAGAGGCGGATGACGCCGTCCGTGCCGACGTTCGGGAGCACGCCGGCCAGCTCGCGGCCGAGCCCGGCGCGGGCGCACGCGAGATCGATCGCGGTGGCGGCGTCGATGGCGGCGAGGAGCGCGCGGTGCCGCAGCCCGACCTGCTCGGAGAGGTCGGCGAGGATGCGCCGCTCGTAGCGGACCAGCTCGGCCTCGGTGGTGCGGAGCTCGTTGTGGAGCTCGACCACCACGGCCGGCTCGACCCACGCGGTCTCCCCGGAGTTGGACGTGCCGTGCACGATGCCGAGGCCGCGCCGCATCCCCATCTTGATGGGGACCACGAACCGGCCGTCGCGCTCGGTGAAGAAGCGGTCCTGCAGCGCGTCGCCCCAGTCGTCCGCGCGGAGGATGTCGTCGAGGGTGGCGCGGATGCGGTCGCGGAGGTGCTCGATGCGGCGGCGGGCGATGCCGAGCTCGGGCCACCGCGCCTCGGAGAGCTGCCCGGCGGCGTCGAAGGCGTCGCGCAGATCGTCGAGGAGCGCGGGGTCGACGAACACCGGCGCGCCGACGCCCACGAGGCGCGGGCACTCGACCGTGTGGCCGTCCAGCCACGCGCGGAGCGCGTTGAGCACCCGTAGCGCGACGAGCACGCCGCGCAGGTCGGCCACTTCGAGGGTGACGCCCCGGCCGGCGCGCGCGATCTCGTCCGTCACGTCGACGAGGCCGCCCACCGGCACGCGGTCGCCCGCGGCTTCGGCGGCCATCACCTCGGCGACTTCGGCGTAGAGCGCGCGCACGTCTGCGACGTTCGGCGCGAGATCGAGCCGCGCGGCGCGCTCCATGCCGAGGGTGGTGCGCGCGTGACGCGCGAGCGCGGTGAGGACCACGTCCCAGTCGAGCGCAGCGAGGGTGCGATCCGCCATGCGCGCCTTCTACTCGTATGCGCCCCGATCGGGGAGGGCGCGGACGGTAACGGGGGGCGCGGGGGGCTCGAGAAGGGGGCGGCCGGCCGCGCGGACGCGGCCTCCGCGGCGGCGGCGGTGGCGGAGACGGGGGCGGCGGCTCCGGTGCCCGGGTCGGAGGCAAGGGCGCGCACTGGCGAGAACATGTCGCTCGAGACGGCGTCCGTGCGCGCGGCGCGAAGCTCGACAACCTCTCCGGCGAGAGCGGCTACACCTCCTGGAACGCCTACGGTGAGTCGAAGCCCGCGAACATCCTGTTCGCGCGCGCTCGCGCAGCGGCTCGACGGCGGGCGCACCGCGAACGCCGTGCACCCCGGGCGTGGCGCCGCTCTCGAGTGAGACGAGGTGCACCCAGCCCGCCGCGGCGGTGAAGCCGCCCTCGTCCTCGTCCGTGACGCCCGGGCAGTCGAGGCTCACCCAGTCGACCGCCACCTCGTCGACCACCGGGGCCCACCCCTCCCCGCACACCGCCGGCTGGTCGACCCGAAGCACGCCTTCACCGCCGGCCAGATCTGAGCCACTCCTGCCGGCCAGAACAGATCCACCCCGACATCGTGTTCGAGCGCGGCATCGAGGCTTCCTGCTGCGCCGAGGCCCCGCGCGCGGCGCTGGAAGGGCTTTTCGGGGGGCCATCCATGGTGC
>CAXNIN010000213.1:0-7968 GCA_964202365.1 Myxococcota bacterium
GGCGGCGCCACCGAGGTGGGCGGCGGGGAAGGCGGGTACTACACCCAGGCCGACTACGCCGAGATCGTGGCGTACGCCGAGGCGCGGTACGTCACGGTGGTCCCCGAAATCGACTTCCCGGGGCACGCGAACGCCGCGCTCTCCGCGTACGCGGAGCTCAACGCGTCGGGCGAGCCCGCCGACGTGTACACCGGCGCCGGCGTCATCTCGACACCGCTGTGGCTCGAAGGCCCCGCCACCTACGGGTTCGTGGCCGACGTGTGGCGCGAGGTCGCCGCGATCACGCCCGGCCCGTGGGTGCACGTGGGCGGCGACGAAGCGGTGGGCGTCGACGATGACGCGTACGCCGCCTTCCTGCTCTTTTTGCAGGAGACCGTCGGCGGCGAGGGGAAAGTCCTGCTCGGCTGGGACGAGATCGGCGGCGTGCCGCTCGCGCCGCCGTTCTACGCGCAGCACTGGTTCAGCGCGTCCCAGGCCCGCACCGCCGCGGAAGACGGCGCGCTCCTCATCGCCTCGCCGGCGGCGCACGCCTACCTCGACATGGTGCACGACTCCCGCGCCGCGTACGGCCAGACGTGGGCCGGCCCGGTGAACGTGGAGGCCACCTACGACTGGAACCCGACGCCGTTCGGGGTGGACGACGCCGCCGTGGCCGGCATCGAAGGCGCCCTTTGGACCGAGTACATCGCGGACGAGGGCCAGATCGACTACATGGCGTGGCCCCGCCTCGCCGCGCTCGCGGAGCACGCGTGGGCGCCCGCCGAGGCGAAGGACTGGTGGGCGTTCCGCGACCGGCTCGGGTGGCACGGCGCGCGGCTCGAAGCGGCGGGCGTCGGCTACTACCGCTCGCCGGAGATTGCCTGGACGCGGCTCGCGAGCACCGACGCGCGCTGATTCGCTCGGCCGGGTGATAGGCGACGCTTGATGGACGCGCGCCCGCCGGAACCCGAGCCCCCTCCCCCCGCGACGGGCTGGCGGTCCGAGCGCGCGCGGTGGTGGCTCGCGCTCGCGTCGTACGTCGTGTTGGCGGTGCTGTTCGTCGGCCCGCGAAACCTGACGAACGCGATGCAGGTGGCGGGGCAGGGCATTGATCTGCCGGGCACCGTGTGGATTCACTGGTGGGTGCGCACCACGCTCGAGCAAGGCACGCTCCCTGTCACCACCGACCTTCTCTTCTACCCGGACGGCAAGAACTTCTTCGCCGACACCGGCGCGAACTACCTCGACGCCTACCTCGGCGTGCCGTTCCAGTGGATCTTCGGCGTGCCGGGGTTCATGGACCCCCTCGCGCTCGTCATCCTCGTCGGCAACTCGCTCGCGTTCGCCGCGCTCGCGCGCGACCTCACCGCCGGCCGTTGGGGCCCCGCGTGGGCGGCCACCGTGGCGTTCTCGCTCAACCCCTTCCTGCTCCGGCAGCTTGGCGAGGGCCGCCCCACCCAGGCGATGCTCTGGTTCGTGATCCTCGCGGTGCGCTACGCGCTCCGCCTCCGCACCGGCACCCCGCGCGACGCCGCCCTCTTCGGCGTCTTCACCGCCCTCTCCGCGCTCACCTACTGGTTCAACGCCTACTTCATCGCGTTCGGCCTGCTCCCGTTCGCGCTCTGGGAGCTCGCGCGCGCCCCGCGCGTGGTGGCGCCGCGCATCGCGCTCGCGGTCGGCTTCGCGCTGCTGCTCACCGCCCCGTTCCTCGTCGGTATCGCGCACGAGATCGACGCCGGCGCGGTCCGCCGGCTCCAGTACACCAACTGGGGCGACGGCCCCGCCGCCGCGGGCAGCCGGTGGCGCGACGTGATGACGGACTTCGGCGCCGCCACCTGGATCGCGGCGTTCTTCCTCGGGCTCGCCGCGTGGCGGCGCTCGTGCATCCTGCTCCTCGGCGGCCTCTTCGCGCTGCTCACCGCCATCGGCGCCCAGCTCGACGTCACCGACCCGATGATCCGGAACTACCTGGTCATTCTGCTCTGGGATCACCTCCCGCTCTTCTCGCGGCTCGGCTTCCCCGACCGCGCCACGTGCATGACGTTCCTGATGCTCTCGCTCGGCGCGGCGTACGGCCTCTCGCGGCTCGACGCGGTGTGGGTGCCGCTCTTCGCGCTCGGCGTGCTCGGCGAGGCGTTCTGGAGCACAAGCCTCCCGCTTCCGAACACCGTCTACGTCCCGTCGCCCTGCGCGTCGTACGTGCGCGCGCACCCCGGCCCGGTCATCGCGCTCCCGCTCGGCAGCAGCGAATCGGCCATGATCACGCAAACCGCGCACGGCCAGCCGATGTTCGGCGGCATGGGCGAACGCGAGCCCGACTTGCGCCCCAACGGCTACGACGAACGGATTCGCAACACGTTCCTCATCAACATCGGCGCCACGCTCTCCGACAGCCACCCGCCCATCGGCTACACGCTCTCCGACCGCGAGGCGATCACCTCCGTCTTCAAATGGGCCTGGTACGACCTGAAGTTCACGCCCCCGAGCTGGAGCGCCGCCGGCTTCAACGGCGAGGCCGTGGTGCGTCAGCTCACAAAAGAGCTCGGCGAGCCGGTGATGCGGGTGGGCCGGTGCGCGGTGTTCGACCTCCAAGCCCCTGTTCCGACGAACGCACCCGGCCTCGATCCGTCCGCCAAGCGCGCCACCGACGAGCTCATCCGCCTCGGCATCTCGAACGTCGACGCCGCCGCCGCCATGGGCGAGCGCAAGCACCCCGGCCTCCCGCCCCCGCGTGAAACGCCGTGACGACGGGGCGTAGCGGGGCACGCAGGGAGGTCCTCGTCACATCGGGCGTCGCCCTCACGCTCCTCGCCATGGTGGCGCTCCTCGCGGCCGCCGGCCGCGTGCCCACCGGCGACGGCCCGCACCTCGCCGCCACCACCTTCGAGATCGCCGACGGCCTCCGCGCGGGAGACCTCGCCACGGCGTTCGGCACGTGGTCCACGCGCGTGTCTCCCCAGCCGCCCGCCGGCTACGCGCCCGGGGTTCTCGCCGCGTTGTTCCTCGGAGATCGGTGGCTCGCGCCGCTGCTTACCGGCGCGTTCGCGCTCGGCCTGGTGTGGAACGCGCTCCGCCGCCTCGCCGACAACGCCCTCCCGTGGGCGCCGGCGCTGGTGATCGTCGCGAATCCCATCTGTTGGCTGTACGTCGAGCAGTACGGCTGGGACTTGCTCACCGGGGCCGCCGTGCTCCAGGCGATCGCCTGGCTCCACGCGAGCCGCGGCCTCCGCGACATTCCCGCCGCCCGCCGCTTCGGGCTCTGGATGGGCCTCGGTTTTCTCACGAAGTACACCTTCCCGATGTTCCTGTGGCTCCCGTGCCTCTGGGCGGGCGTGGGAATCCTGCGCGGGCCCGATCGCGGCGCGCGGCTCGCGACATTGGGCCAGGCCGTCGGAATCTTCGTGCTGTTCGTCGCCCCGTGGACGGCTGTCAACCACCCGGAGTTGTTCGCCTATCTCGGGCGCTCCGTCGGGTCGGACGCCGTCGCCGCCGTCGAAGCGTCTCGCGCCGGCGCGAACCGCTTCACCGCCGCGTCGCTCGCGCTCTACCCGTTGGCGCTGAAGGACGCCCTCGGGTGGCCCGGCGCGTTGGCGCTCGCCGGAGTGGCGGTCGGTTCTGTGTTTTTTGGGGGCGGGGGCGGGCCCCCGCAACGCCCCCCCAGCCACGCACGTCCCGGCACGTTCGTCGCCGCCCTCGCCGCGTTCGGCGGGCTCTCCGTGCTCTCCGTGCTCGAACAATCGCAGGATCGGTACGCGCTCCCGGCGCTCCTCGCGCTCGCGGCGCTCGCCCAGCCCCTCGCCCGCCTCCCGTGGGGCCTCGAGGTGTTCGTCGGGGTGTTCGGCATCCAGCTCCTCGGCACCGTCGCCACCTTCCGCCCCGGCGCCCCCACCTACACCCCCCGCTTCGACCACGATCTCGCGAGCGCCACGGCGATGTCCTGGCCGGTCTCGCGCAGCTACCTCCCCACCCACGTCGACCTCGACGCCTGGCGAATCGACGAAGCGCTCACCCGCCTCGCGGGCTTCGCCGGCGACGCCCCGGCCGCGCTCGTGCTCCCCGACGACCCGCGCCTGCCGGAGCCCGGCCTCTACCTGCTCCGGGCGCGCCAGCTCGACCTCCCGCTCACCCTCCGCGTCGCCCGCCCGCGCGGCGCGTCGGCACCGCGGGATGGTTGGCCGACCCGCGACATAGGCGCCGTCTACACGATCTGGACCCCGGGCGTGGACACCGCCACCGAGGCGTGGATGGCCGGGAGCGGGCGCGTCGCGCTCGCCGAGATCGCGCTTCCCCGGCCGCTCAGCGGGGCCGTGCTGCGGTAGAGCGCGCCCGGGATGGCCGAATGCCTATCGAACTCTCTGGCTCGATCCCCAGGGTGACACCTCTCCCCGGGACACTGGCCCCGAACCGCAGGTGACCCCGAGCAGGAGGGGCAAGGCGAGGGCGCAGACCAGGAGACTCCTCTTCATGCGCGCCCCAACACCACGTCGATCCCACGCAAGACGAGATCCAGCTTCGCCGCCGGTACCTTCGCGACCCGCTCGACGAGCACCGCGCGGTCGAGCGTCACCACCTGCGACACGTTCGCCACCGACTCCTTCGGCAGCCCGGACTCCCGGGGTTTGAGCGGGACGTTGCCCGGCGCTCCCGCCCACTTGACGTTGCCGGTGAGCGGCACGCAGACCACCGTGGAGATCGCGCTGCGGTTGAACGCGTCGCTCTGCACCACAAGCACGGGGCGGCGGTACCCCGGGCCCGAGCCCAACGGCTCTCCCAGGTCCGCCCACCAGACCTCTCCCTGGGCGACCGCTACCACTCGTCGCGCTCCAGCACCCGGCGCGCGGCCCGCGCGAACTCGGGCGCGAGGCGGGTGTCGATCTCGGCGCAGACGGCGTCGAGCTGCGTGGTCACGCGGTCCTCGTCGTGGCGCTCGAGGTACTCGCGCAAGGCACGCGCGTAGAGCTCGCTGCGGGAGAGTGCCGCGCGCTCGGCGTAGGCGTCCGCCGAGGCGAAGAGGTCGTCAGGGAGGGAGATGGCGGTCTTCATACCGGAAGTATAACCGCGTCGTGGCTACCGAGAACCCCGACGGGATTCGAACCACAGAAACCAAGGTTCAACGCCACCAGAAACTCGAACGCCCGCTTGGGCGTCAGCCGGCTCGGAAACGACACCACACGCCCACGCCATGTCCGCGGCGACGGCCGGTTCGAGCGCGAGGGCGAGGAGGAGAGGCACCGAGGGCAGCGATAGCCGCTTCAGCGCGCGCGTGCTCGACCCTGTCGCCGAGGTGCCCCGCCGCGGCTACACTTCCGTCATGGACCCGTCCTTCGAGCAGATGACCCCCGCTGAGCGCGTGCTCTACGTGCAGGACCTTTGGGACCGGATCGCCGCGGAGCCCGAGAGCGTGCCCTTGAGCGAGGCGCAGCGCGTGGAGATCCGCCTTCGCGTCGATGAGCACCGCGCTGACCCAGGCTCGGCGGTTCCGTGGGATCAGGTGCTCGCCCGCGCCCGCGCCCGTTGACCCGTCAGGTTGTCTTCCGGCCGCAGGCCGAGGAGGAATTCGCCGAGGCGCAGGCTTGGTATGAGTCTCGCTCCCCGGGCCTCGGCCAGCAGTTCGTGACCTGCGTGCAGGCCACGGTCGAGACGGTGCGCCGGGTGCCCGAGCAGCTCCCGCGCGCCGAGGGAGAGGTGCGCCGTGCGCTTGTCCGGCGCTTTCCCTATGCCGTCCTCTACCTGGTCGATCCCGAGTCCATCGCGGTCGTCGCGGTGTTCCACACCAGCAGGGACCCCGCCACGTGGCGGGGGCGAGTTCGATAACCCTTCTGGCCGAAAACTGAAGAAGGCCCGTAGAAGTTCATCACTTCAACGGGCCTTCACAACAGTGCCCGGGATGGCCGGATTCGATCGACGACCGGCCGATTTCGCTTCTATCGTGCGGTCGATGCTGCTCCTCCTCCTGGCGTGCGTCACCGACCCCAAGCCGGTCGACACCGCCCCCGACGACACCGCCGCGCCCGACACCGACACCGACACCGACACGGGCCCGGCGCCCGTCGACGGCGACGACGACGGCTGGACCGCCGCCGACGGCGACTGCGACGACGCCGACGCCACCCGGTTCCCCGGCCGGGCCGAGGACTGCGACGGCGACGACGACAACTGCAACGGCCTCGCCGACGAGGGCTTCGGCGACGCCGACGACGACGACGTTCCCGACTGCCTCGACGCCGAGGCGTGCGACGGCATCGACAACACCGGCGACGGTGTAGTCGACGAAGGCTCGCCCGACACCGACGGCGACGGCACCGCCGACTGCATGGACACCGAGGCGTGCGACGGCCTCGACAACAACGGCGACGGGCTCGTGGACGAGGGCTTCGACCTCGACGGCGACACCTTCGCCGGCTGTTTCGACTGCGACGACACCGACGCCACCGTGTTCCCCGACGCGCCGGAGCCCAACGACGGCCGCGACCACGACTGCGACGGCCTCGTGGACGACGGCGCCTGGCAGGCGGGCGACCTCGCGATTGTCGAGGTGATGGTGAACCCGCAGGACCTCTCCGACCCCGAAGGCGAGTGGATCGAGGTGGTCAACCTCTCCGACCGGGTGCTCAGCCTGGACGGCCTCTCGATCTGGAGCGGCGCCGACGAGGGCGTGCTCTCCGGCGCGGGCACCATCGCGCCGGGCGAACGCCTCGTGATTGGCGGGTCCATGCAGGAATGGATCGACGTGGTGTGGCGCGGCGTGTCGCTCGGGAACGGCGCCGACGAGGTGGAGATCTACGCGGGCACCGTGCGCGTGGACAGCCTCGCGTGGGACGGCGGGCGCCTCTTCCCCGACGCAACCGCGGCCTCGCTCTCGCTCGACCCCTGGTACGGCACCGCCGACGAGAACGACGACGCCGACCGCTGGTGCGCCTCCACGATCGCGTGGGGCCGCCCCGGGACGCAGGATCTGGGCTCCCCGGGCGCGCCGAACGAGCCGTGCACCACCCTCGACCACGACTTCGACGGCGTCTCCCCGGACGACGGCGACTGCGACGACGCGAACCCCGACGTGTACGCCGGCGCGGTCGACACCTGGTACGACGGCATCGACACCGACTGCGACGCCTGGAGCGACTACGACGCCGACCGCGACGGGTTCGACGCCGTGGCGTACGCCGGCGCCGATTGCGACGATGCCGCCGCGGGCACGAACCCCGGCGAGGACGAGATCTGCGACGCGGCGAACACCGACGAGGACTGCGACGGCGCCGCCGACGACCTCGACTCGGCGCCCACCGACCCCGCCACCTGGTACCAGGACACCGACGGCGACGGCTACGGCGACGAGGCCGCCACCGCCACCTGGTGCGACGCCCCGGCGGGCTGGTCCACCTCCAGCGAAGACTGCGACGACACCACCGCAGGTGTGAGCCCCGGCGCCACGGAGACGTGCGGCAACGGCGTCGACGACGACTGCGACGGCACCACGAACGGCTGCGGCCCCGGCGGCGAGCAGGACCTCGACGCCAACGCCATGCTCCTCGGCGAGTCCGCGAGCGGCGAGGCGGGGCTCGGGCTCGACTTCGCCGGCGACGTCGACAGCGACGGCATCGTAGACGTGCTGGTGGGCGCTTCCGGCGACACCCGCGGCGGGCGCGGGGCCGGCGCCGCCTACCTCGTGCTCGGCGCCATCACCGACGACGTGTCGCTCGCCGACGCCGACCTCATCGTCACCGGCGAGTCCGGCGACGACGCCGCGGGCGCCGAGGTCGACGGCGTGGGCGACATCGACGACGACGGCATCCCCGACTTCGTCGTGGGCGCCACGGGCAACGACGCCGGCGCCACCGAAGCCGGCGCCGTCTACATCCTCTCCGGCGCCGAGCGCGGCGTGCTGAGCCTCGCGAGCGTGGGCGTGAAGCTCACCGGCGAGGCGCGCGGCGACGAAGCGGGGGCCGAGACCCTCGGCCTCGGCGACGGCGACGGCGACGGGCGCGCCGA
>CAXNIN010000214.1:0-7935 GCA_964202365.1 Myxococcota bacterium
CCCCGGGTTTCTCCCGGCGTCGCTCGGGCTCGGCCGCGTGCTGGAGGCGAGCGGCGATCGCGTAGGTGCCGAGGCGGTTTATCGCGCGCTCGGGGAGGAGGCCGACGCCGTGGAGGCCCTCGCGCGCCTCGTGGAGGCGCGGTCGCCCGAAGAGGCGCTCGCGTTGTGGCGGCGCCTGGAGACCCTGCGCTTGGGGGACGCCGCGCCGTTTCGCGAGCAGGCGCGCCTCCTCGCCGCGTGGGACGCCGACGCCGCGCTGGGCGCGTTCGAGCGGTACCGCACGCTCCTGCAGGGCGGCGAGCCCGATGGCGCCACGGTCGTAGCGGTGGGCGCCGCGCTGTTCGACGCGCTGCGCGGGGCCGAAGCGGAGTCGTTGTGGCGGGCCCACCTCGAGGCGTTTCCGGACGCCGCCGTCGCGGCGGAGCTGCGCGGGCGGCTCGATCGGCTCGACGTGGAGCGGGCGGCCGAGGCGCTCGCCCTCGGTGGGTCGGAGGCCCTCCCTGCCGCGCTGGCGCCGGACTACGCGGCCGCCCAAGTTGCTTTTGCGGAGGGGCGCTTCGCGGACGCCGAGGCCGGCGCGCGCGCCCTCGTCGCGGCCGCGCCCCGCTGCGCGGAAGTCCACGCGCTGCTCGCGGATGTCCTGGTGCAACGTGCGTCCTGGGAGGACGCCGAGATTCACGCCGTGCTCGCCGGGGCGCTGGCGCCCGACGAGGCCTCGAACCACGTGCGCCTCGGGATGTTGCTCGCCGAGGCGTACGGCGGGCGGCGCGACCGCGAGGCGGCGGAAGAGCTGCGTGAAGCGTCGGTTCTCCGCCCGGCCGACGTTGAGATCCGCTTCGCGCTCGGGCGTGTGCTCCAGCGCCTGCAGGAGTGGGACGGCGCCGTCGCCGCGTATCAAGCCGCGCTCGCGGCCGGCGCTTCGGGGGGCACCGCCGACGGCGTTCGTGCGCGCATCACGATGCTGGAGCGACGCCCGCCCGCCGCGCCGGACCTGCCGCCGGCCCGGGTGCCCGCGCTCCCGCCCGAGGCCGAGGCCCACTACCGGATCGCGCTCGTGCTCGCCCGGCGCGGGCGCGCCACCGAGGCGATCCGGGAGCTCGACGCCGCTCTCGCGGCTGCTCCCAACACCCCGCAACTCCTGAACAAACGAGCCCGACTTGCGCGGGAGGTGGGCGCACCCGGGGAGGCCGAGCGGTGGCTTCGCCAGAGCCTCGCCGCCGCCGCCGACCAGCCCGCGGTGCTGCTGGAGCTGGCGCAGCTTGCGCGCGCGCGTAACGACGAGGCGGGCGCTGAGGAGCTGTACGTGGAGGCCGCCGCGCGGGGCTCCGCCGACGCCCACTTTCACCTCGCCGAGCTGGCGTCGTCCCGCGAGGACTGGGGCCGCGTGCGCGTCGAGCTCGCCGCGTACGACGCCGCCGCGCCGGGGCGCGCCTCGCTCAACGCGAGCGCCGCCGCCGCCCTCCGCACGCAGGTGCGCAACCGGCTCGTGGCGCAGCGGGTGGCCGGGGTGCTCGGTCTCGTGCTCGTCGTAGGGGTGCCGCTCGCAATCTGGTTGCGCTGGCGCACCGCGCGGACGTTGCGCGATCTCCTCGACGGCGCCCCCGAGTGCTGGCACGACGCCGCGCGCCTGCTCTCCGCGCTCCGGCACGAGGTGCTCAAGCACAACACGACCGTGCTTCCCGACGTTGCGGCCGCCCTCGAGCGCGCCGACGTTGGGCCGTGGGAGGCGTTCCGCGCCCGCGCGCCGGGGCTCTTGGCGCACTTCCGTCGGTACCTCACCGAGCTCGAAGCGCTCGGACGGCGGCACGGGATGCGGCTCGGGCTGAGGCGGCGCGACCCCATCCTCGGCCCGATGCACATCGCGCTCGCCCGCCTCGCCCGGATGCGGCGCCCGCCGAAGCCCGACGAGCTGCGCGCGCTCTCCGCCGCGATCAACGGCCAGGGCTACGAGGCGGTGGCTCGAATCGTGCGCGAGATCTGCGTGCTCCCGGTGTCGCCGGCGCGCGTGCGCGAGGTGTACGGGCGGGTCGGCACGGAGCCGAGCTTCGCGGGGACGCCGCTCCCCGCGCTCGCCGTGGTGGAGCGCGAGGAGGGACTCGCCGTGCGGATGTTCCGGGCGGACCTCGAAGACATCCTGGCGAACCTGCTCCGCAACGCCCTGGCCGCCGGGGCCGGCCGCCTCGACGTTGAGCTGGGCGCGTTCGACGACCCCGTCACGGGGCACGCGTGGGTGGAGGTTGCCGTTGTGGACGACGCGCCGGGGACGCTCACGAATGCGATGATCCGCGGGCGGTACATCGGGCGGGGCCTCGGCCTCGCGGTAGACTTGATCAATCGGCACGGTGGCTCGATTCGCGTGGACGCGCGTGGAGACGGCCGGAAAGCGGTGGTGGTGCAGCTTCCGAGCGTGGAGGCCGCGCCGGTGGAGGTCGAATGGACGGTCGCGTGAACGTTCTCGTCGTGGAAGACGGCGAGGAGTACACCACCAACCTGGGACGATTCTTGACAGCCGGCTTCGCCTTCACGCGCGCCGGCGACGGCGCGTCCGCGCTCGCGCTGCTCGCCGCCCAGAGCTTCGACCTCGTGTTCCTCGACATGCGGTTCGACCGCGTGCAGGCGGCGCAGCTCCTCGGCGACCTCGGCGAGACGGCCGAGCGGTTCAACGGAGACCCGGTTCGCGCCCGCCAGTTCCTCGAAGAGCACCAGGGCGCGTACATCCTGCAGGCCATTCGCGCGGCGGGGTGCGGGCTGCCGGCGGTGTTCTCGCACGACTTCGACGGCGAGCCGAGGAGGTGGGCGAACCTCGTGCGCCTCTACGATCCCGTTGCCTACCTGCCGGACAACGCAGCGCCGTCGGACATCCGCGACACCTTCCTGAGCGCGCACCGGCGCGGTTCGCGCGAATAGGGCAGGGGAGAGACGGTTAGTTTCCGCGTTCGAGGTCGAGCCGCATCAGCAGGTACTCGACGCCGTTGTTGAACTCGTTCGGCAGCGTCTCGACGTGCTCGAAGCCGAACTTCTGGCGGTACACGGCGATCGCGCGGCCGTTCGCCGCGGCGACGACGAGGGAGACGGAGCGCGTTCCGCGCGTGCGGAGCTTGTCGAGCAGGTGGTGCAGGAAGCGGGTTCCGAGGCCGTGTCCACGCCAACCCGGGCGGAGCGCCATGTTGAAGATGACGACCTCGTCGGGGTCGTCGAAGCCGCGCATGCAGTGGCAGGCGCCGATGACGAGGCCGTCCGCGGTGATCGTGAAGACCCGCCCGAACCGGAGGAACGCGCCCAGGGTGTACCTGGAGAACGTCGGCTCCGAGTAGGTGAGGAGGTCGAGCTCGGTGAGCACGGCAATTTGCCGGGGCTCATGGCGGTCGATCTCGTGGACCTCGAGGGTGTAGCCCTCGCTGTCGAGTGATCGGGTGAGGTGGTAGCGCTCCATCGTCCTGGTTGCAGCGGACGAGCATCGTAGCACCGCAGCCGCCCCTCGACCCGTGGGCATCCCTCCTCCCAGCACGCCGAGGGGTAGCCACACCGGCGCGCGCGGCAACCGCCGCGCCCCCCCGAGCCCCGCGCGAACGGCAGCCGGTTACGCGACGGTCGATGGAAACCACCCTTCCCGATGCCTTCGCCTCCCGCCGCGAGCGCGCGATGCGCGCCCTCGGCGCGGACGCGCTCCTCGTCTTCGGCGCGCCCCACCACACCCGAAACGGAGACTCCGAGTACAAGTTTCGGCAGAGCTCCGACCTCTACTGGCTTACCGGCTGGGAAGATCCGGAGTCCGTGGCGCTGCTGCGACCGGGCGCCGATCAGCCGTTCGTGCTCTTCGTGCAGCCGAAGGACCGTACGCGCGAGGTGTGGACCGGCTTCCGGGCGGGCGTCGAGGGTGCGCGCGCTCAGTTCGGCGCGGATGCCGCTTTTCCGTGGGGCGAGCTCGGCGCGCGGCTCCCGGAGCTGCTCGCGGGGTGGGAGACCCTGCACTACGCGTGGGGCGAGGACGGCGAGCGCGACGCCCAGGTGTTCCGCGCCCTCGGCGGGCTGGGGCGGGTGGCGCCCCGAAACGGCCTCGCGATGCCGCACCGCCTCGTCGACGCGCGGCGGACCCTGGGGGAGTTGCGGCTGGTGAAGGACGCCGCGGAGCTGGGCACCCTCCGGCGCGCGGCCGCCATCACGGCCGAGGCCCACGTCAACGCGATGCGGCTCGGACGGCCCGGCGTGGCTGAGTACGCGGTGGAAGCCGAGATCGACGGCACCTTCCGGAAGCGTGGCGGCAACGGGCCCGGCTACACGACGATCGTTGGCGGCGGTGGCAACGCGTGCGTGCTCCACTACATCACGAACCGCGAGCCGCTCCGCGACGGCGACCTCTGCCTGGTCGACGCGGGCTGCGAGTACGACAACTACACGGCCGACGTGACGCGCACCTGGCCGGTGAGCGGGCGGTTCACGGAGCCGCAGAAGCGCCTCTACGAGATCGTCCTCGCGGCCGAGCTCGCCGCGATCGACGAGGCCCGCCCGGGTCGACCGTACCGCGCAATGCACGATGCCGCCGTGCGCGTGCTGACGACCGGCATGGTGGAGGTGGGGCTGCTCGACGGCGACGTCGACACGCTCATCCTGGAAGAGGCGTACCGCCGCTACTACATGCACGGCACCGGCCACTGGCTCGGTCTGGACGTGCACGACGCAGGCGCCTACCACCTCGGCGGCGCGTCGCGCGCGTTGGCGCCCGGAATGGTGCTCACCGTCGAGCCGGGGCTCTACGTGCCGCCCGACGATGAGCAGGCGCCGGAGGCCTTTCGCGGCATCGGCATTCGGATCGAGGACGACATCCTCGTCACCGACGGCGACCCCGAAGTGTTGACGGCGGCCTGCCCGAAGACCGTGGCGGACGTCGAAGCGGCCTGCGCCGGATAGCGCCCGCGCTCACCGAAGGGCGCGGCCGGCGCGCGCGGAGAGGCGCACGGCGTCTCCGGTGCGGACGAAGTGGTCGACCGCCCCCGCGAGCGCCTCCATCGTGGCTACCTCGCGCGGCCCCCGGCGCCGCGGCACGTGGTCGATGACGCAGAAACTGCCGAGGACCTGCCCGTCCGGCGTGATGAGCGGGACGCCGAGGTAGGCCACCACGTCGAAGTCGGGCACCGCGAGGTTGTGTTGCAGGGTGGGGTGCTGCCGCGCGTCTTCCACCACGAGCGGGCACCCCCGGAGCACCACGTGCTGGCAGAAGGAGTGCGACAGGGGCGTCTGTCGGGTGCTGGCCCACGGCTCCGGGAGGCCGCTCGCGCTCGCGAAGAACTGGCGGTCGGCGTCGACGAGCGACACGAGCGCCACCGGCGCCGCGAGCAGGCGGCGCGCCGGCGCGGTCAGCCGCTGGTAGATGTCCTCCGCGGCGCTGTCCAGCAGCCCGGTTCGCCGAAGCGCCTCGAGCCGTGCCGGGTCGCGCAGGCGGACGTCGCACTCGACCAAACCGTCTCCCGAGGTCGCTCACGCACTCCCGTAGACGCGCCCGGGAGCAGGGCAAGTCGCTGTCGGCGGGCCCACGCCGCGTCCGGCGGAAGCCTTGACGTGGCCATGGCTCTGCGATAATCCGCGCCTCCCCGCCGTGTGCGGGCGTCGGACGCGGGACAAGACGAGGATGTGCCCGCGCTTCGAGGAAGATGTCGTCATCTCGGCGCGCCTTCTACTTGTCCACCCTCCTCCTCGCTTCCCTTGTCCGCCGGCACTCCGGCGCGGAATGAATTCTCCATGACTTACGATTCCATCGACCTCGACGCCCCCCTCGATCAGATCGGTCGCGACGACTTCCAGTCCTTCTTCGACGACTACCTCGGCAACCGCTCCGTGCGGGAGCAGAGCGTCGTCAAGGGCACCGTCATCGAGATCGGCGACGAGATGGTGACCGTCGACATCGGCTACAAGGCCGAGGGCGTCATCCAGAAGCGGGAGTTCATCAACGAAGCGGGCGAGCTGACCATCAAGGTCGGTGACACCGTCGACGTGTACCTCGACCAGATGGGCGAGGAAGACGGTCTCCTGGAGCTCTCCAAGGAGAAGGCCGACCTGATGAAGGCCTGGGACGAGATCTCCAAGGCCGTCGAGAAGGACGAGACCGTCCGCGGCCAGATTATCTCCCGCGTCAAGGGCGGCCTCGCCGTCGACATCGGCGTGAAGGCGTTCCTCCCCGGTTCCCAGGTGGATCTCCGCCCGGTCAAGAACCTGGACCGCCTCATCGGCGAGACGCACGACTTCAAGATCATCAAGTTCAACAAGAAGCGCGGCAACATCGTCCTGTCGCGCCGCGTTCTCCTCGAGCGCGAGCGCGAGGACAAGAAGACGGAGACGCTCAAGTCCCTCAAGGTCGGCGCGATCATGATGGGCACGATCAAGAACATCACCGACTACGGTGCGTTCGTTGATCTCGGCGGCATCGACGGCCTCCTCCACATCACGGACATGAGCTACGGCCGCATCCAGCACCCCTCGGAGATCTTCGAGGTCGGCGCGCAGATCGAGGTCAAGATCCTCAAGTTCGACGAGGATTCCCAGCGCGTCAGCCTCGGCTACAAGCAGATCCGCCCCGACCCGTGGGAGGACGCCGAGTACAAGTACCCGGTGGGCGCCATCGTGCGCGGCAAGGTTGTCTCGATTGTCGACTACGGCGCCTTCGTGGAGCTCGAGGACGGCATCGAGGGCCTCGTCCACATCTCCGAGATGACCTGGAACAAGCGCATCAAGAACCCGTCGAAGCTCGTCAATCAGGCGGACGTCGTCGAGGCCAAGGTGCTCGGGATCGACCTCGACAACAAGCGCATCAGCCTCGGCATGCGCCAGCTCGAGCCGAACCCCTGGGAGCTCATCGCCGAGAAGTACCCGGTCGGTACCATCGTGCGCGGTCGCGTCCGCAACATCACCGACTTCGGCGTCTTCATCGGCATCGAAGAGGGCATCGACGGTCTTGTGCACATCTCCGACATGTCGTGGGGCCAGCGCGTCAAGCACCCCTCCGACCGCTTCCAGAAGGGCGACGAAGTCGAGGCGCGCGTCCTCAACATCGACGTGGACAACGAGCGCTTCAGCCTCGGCATCAAGCAGCTCTCCGAAGATCCGTGGCTCTCGGTGCCCTCGCGGTACTACCTGGGCCAGGTGATCAACGGCAAGGTTGTGCACAAGGCCGACTTCGGCGTGTTCGTGGAGCTCGAGGACGGCGTGGAAGGCCTCGTGCACCACTCCGAGCTCAACGGTGGCGGCGGCAACTGGCAGGACGGCTACGCCGACGGCCAGGAGATCGCGGCCGAGATCATCAACATCGACGCCCACGACCGCAAGGTGAGCCTGTCCGAGAAGTCGGCGGTGGACCGCGCGAAGGGCGGCGACATGCGTGAGATTCTCAAGAAGCAGGGCGACTCCAGCGCCCGCCTCGGCGACATCATGGGCGACCTCTCCCGCCGCATGCGCGAACGCGGCGAATAGCGCGCGTCAGCGCGCTACCCGCCGCGTGGGCGAAAGCCACCCGACCGAGCGTGAGCCGGTCGGGTGGACCGTACGGCGCGGCGAACAGCACGCTTCTTGGCCGCGGCGCCCGCCGCGGCCATCCCAGAGAGCCACCCGCGCCGTCAGGCCGGGTGGCTCTCTTCGTTTTGGGTGCGCGGGCGGCGTTCGCGCCGGTGGCGCCGCGGTGGTAACAGGGGAAGCGCCCGTTTCGGGCGGTGGAGGTTCGGATGCGCTGGGTGAAAGTCATGCTGGTCGTGCTGGTGGTGGCGACCGCGGCGGCCTTCACCATCCAGAACAGCACGTTCGACGCCCGGCTTCAGCTCGACCTGGGCTTTGCGGCGTGGCGCCTCGCAGAGCCAGCTTCGGTGCCGGTTTTGATGTGGAGCGCGTTCGGGGCCGGCCTGCTCGTGGGGGTGATCGGCATGGGCATCCGCTCCGCGCGGGCCTCGACCG
>CAXNIN010000215.1:0-7930 GCA_964202365.1 Myxococcota bacterium
CGCAACTGGATTCAAGCCCGCATTCGAGCCGGGCTCGCGGCCACCGCCACGAAGCTCCCCAACATGAACGACCAAGCGACCTCCAAGCCGACCACCGAGTGCGCCTTCCGGCTCTTCCAGCACGTCGCGGGGGTGCTCATCTGCACCGAGGACGCTGTGCTCGAACGGCGTGTGCACGGATTCACGGAAGTCACGGACCGCGTGCTCCACCTGCTTGGATTCGAGCCCGAAATCTTCTGGACGCCACGCCGAAAATCGTGGAGCTCTGCGTAGAGATGGGCGGAATGTGGGCCAAGGGTTTCCAACCCTTGAATTCCTTCGGTGACGGCTTCCTCGTCGTTGCTGAAGTCTACGAGCGTGATGATGTCTGGCCCGCCGTCAAAGTACGCGACCCCTACGGATGATTGGTCCAGAACAGCCGACGCGAACGACTGCGCAGCAGACACCAATTGAGGCACATCTCCATTCTCGCGGATACTTCCGCTCATGTCGAGCAAGAGTAGCGTGTCGATCTGGAAGGGCCTGTCTTCTTCCAGAATTTGGAACTGGCTCTCGAAGAGGCTTAGCGCCTGCCCGTCCTCGTAAAGCGTGAAGGAATCGTCAGTCAAGTCCGAAACGGGCTCGCCATCGGCCGCAGTAACCTGGACCGACGCAGTAAGTTGCCCGAACTCGCCTTCTTCGAAGTCGACGAGTTCAACGTTCAACGACTGGCAGGCGGCAAGGAGTGTCGCGAGCGGGAGCAGGGCGCGTCGGAGCATCGAAAGCCTCATGTCGTTATCGTTATCATAGCTGCGGTAAAGCCGTCAATTCGAAGCGCTGCACCCGTCCTCGGCGCCGAGGTTTACACGGAGCCGGCAGGAGGCCTCGAGCGTGGGGCCATGCCGGATGGAGCCGGTTCGACCGATTCCCTTGGGGTTCTACTTGCGCGAAGGTCTAAGGAGGGAAGCCGCACCTTCGTGGAATGCAAAGACGCCCCCGCCGGCCCCAGCGCGCGAAGCGGCGCCATCGCAGCGATACGCGGTGCGACCGAAACCCGGACGCAGGCAACCCCTCATCCACCCAGCCCCGCCAGCGCCGCCGTGGTGTCTTGCGCCGTCCACGGCGCCCCTTCGCCCAGCACGGCGGCGTACAGGGGGCCGAGGGTCGCCGCCGCCCAGCGCGCGGCGGGCGCGTGGACACCCTCGAGACGCGCGCCATGGGCGGAGGCCTCCGCCGCGCTCCACCCGCGGGAGCGTGAGCGGGGCGCAAAACGACCGTTGTAGAGGTTGAGGATCGCGTGGACGAACGCCGCGTCCCACGGCAGCCGGGCGCCGTGCGCCACGGCGACCCACTGCACCAGGCTCGCCACATCCGCCAGCGTGGGGTGATTGAAGCGCACCGGCAGCGTCCAGCCCATCGGGCCCACACCGCGCTCCACGAGGTTGGCCAGCGGGTCGACAAAGATGGGGCCCGCCGCGGTCCAGACGACATGCTCGGGGCGGAGGTCCCCGTGTGGGCCGTACGCTGCGTGAAGCTGCGCAAGGGCCCGCGCGACACGCACCACCGACGTGTCGTCAAGGCGTCGCGGGTCCGGGAGCACCTCGCCCTCGACCCATTGCCAAATCGCGCACGGCCGGCCGGCGGCGGTGGTGAGCCGCTCGAGCTGAGGGAGCGGAAGGTCGCGGAGACAGGCCTGCCGCCGAAGCGCGGGTACGCGCACCAGCTCGTCGCGCAAGGTGTCGTCGGCGCCGGCGTCGAGTTGGAAGGGCCCCGTGTGTCCACATTGGCGTGGCCACGCCAACGCTCCAGTCGGCGGAGACGCGTCGATGTCGCCCGCAGGGTCCGTCGGGCCGCCCCCCTCGATGTCGCTCGCCCAGACCGGAATCCGCGCCACCCAGCGGGTGTGTGCGTCGCCCACGTCGGGCTCGACCGGGACCAGCCACGTGTTGGGAGTGCGGAGCGCGCGCCGCCCCAGGCGGACGCCGCAGGCGGTGTGGGTGCACAACGTCCAGAGATCCGTCGCGGGCTGTCGGGGTGTCATGACCTGCTCCGTGCCGTCGGGGGAGGCCGCTCCTCGCGAAGAAGCTCGGCAGCCACGGCCCGGGCATCGCGCAGGGGCCGGGCATCGCGCTGCCCGGGCTCCATGCGATCGAGGCACAGATGCGCCAGACCGACCAGATCGTCATCCCAGGCTCCGGTACGCCGCGACAGCTCGTCGACCACCCTCAAGCGCGCGAGAGCCAGGGCAGCGTCCGGTATGGACCGCGCCCAGTTGCGGGCCTCGTCGCCGGCGGCGTCCCACTCGCCGTGGAGGTCGATGACCGCGTCGGAGACCATCCAGCGCCAGAAGTCCGGCTCGTGGCCGGCCCGCTCGATCACGTCGCTCAACGCCGCCGCGCCGTGGCGCAGCCCCATCGCGGCGGCCCGCATCCGCGGATAGCCCAACCCCTCGATCTCGGGCAGCGGCGCACACCGCGCGAGCAGCTCATCGACAACGCGCGCCGAGTGCACCGGCAGGCGCACCAGCTCGTGAAGCTCGGTGCTGTCGATGCACCAGGGGTCGGCCGGGAACAGGTCCACCAACCGCTCGACTCGATGCCCGCCCCACTGGCGCGCTGCCAGCGCGTCGCCGACACGCTCGGTCAGCAGGGCCGCGGCGCGCAACACGCGGTCGACCACCGGGGGCGTGGGCATCACGCCCTGAAGCAGCCGCAGCCGCAGTCCGGCGCCCTCGGCGGGAATGGCGCGCAGGGCGTGGCGCACCGCGAAGTCGGGCCCGGGGCGCTGGTCGATGTGCAGGGGGGCCTTCGACGCGTGGCCCAGCGCCAGGAGCTGCCAGGCTTCCAGGCACCGGGCCATCCTGCCGCCGAGCGGGTGCGCGATCCACGCCTCGACAAAATCGACGGGGCCGCGGCGCGCCAACGCCATCAGCTCGGCCACGGTCCACCCCAGGTTCGGCCGCGCCTCGGCGGCCGCGAAGACCGCCGGGCTGCGGCGGACGGCGAGGAGCGCGTCGAGCCCCGCGGCGTGGTGCGTGAGCAGGCGCCAGCGCAGCAGCTCGGCGGTACGCGGCCCGAGCGAGGCCGGCAGCGCGCTCCATGGCGGCGGCGGCTCGAGGGGCGCTCCGGTGACAGTAGCGGCGTGTAGGGCATCCGCGAGCCAGCGCAGCGCGGTCACGGGGTCGGGGTGCCCGCCGAGCACCAGGCGCCGGTGCTCACGCGGCTGCTGCTCGAGCCAGCGCGCCGCGCGCCCCACCTGCTGCGCCGCGCCGGGCTCGAGGTCGATCACACGGGGCGGCTTCCAGCCGGGCTGCCCGTGCGCCGCCCACGCGATGGGAGCGCTGCGCGTCAACGGCGTTCCGTCGAGCCAAGGCAGGCGCCGGCGTAGCTCCCGCTCCACCTGTCGCGCCGGATCGATGGCGTCGCTGGGCTTCACGGAGGGGTCGTCTCGTCGCGGGGCGGGGCCCAGCAGAGCACCCAAGGCGCGCCGTCCGCCTGTTCGGCCCAACCCGCAGCCAGGGCGCCGCACCTGCGACCATCGGCCTTCGTGGAGATTTCGGGGGCCCGCGCCGATGCGCCCCCAAGCTCCATGCCGAGGCCACGGCCTCCGCCGGGCTCGGGCTGTCCGGAGGATGTCGCGCCGAGACCGGTGCCGTCGAGGCTGCTGACCGCGGTTCCGACCTCGATCCAGCTCGCCGCGCTGTCGTCGAACAGCGCGCCCAGCAAGCCGGGCTCCGCCACGAAGCCCGCCCCGGTCGCGACCGCCGCGACGCCGCAGCCGTCGGTGAGGTAGGCCCGCCCGCGCGCGGCGTCGACCCGCGCGTCGTTCAGCGCCGACGCACGCCGGAACGTCCCCGTGGCCGGCTCCCACGCGTCCATGGGCCCCCCGAGCAGCGTGGAGCTGCCCCAGTCCGCGACGATCGCCCACTGTTCGGCAGCGAGGTCGTCCGCCCACGGGTCGAGCCGCGCGGGCCCCCCGATCACGGCCCGGTCGCCGAGCGCCGTGACGGCGCCGAGCGGCAGCGTGACGCCGTCATCAGCCAAGCTTCCGGCCGCGAACCGGTAGCTGGCCGCACCCGAGGGGCCAACACGCACCGGCGCGCCCGCCGGCAACGCGACCCATGACCCGTCGGCATGCTCGACCTTCACCGGGGCCGTGGTCACAGTGGCCAGGTCGTCACGCTCGACGACCAACTGAACGGTGAAGGTGGGTGCCGCGACCTCACAGGCCGCGATGCCCCCGTGCTCGCCGACGGTGGCGACGAGACGACCGTCGGGGAGCTGGTCGAGGCGGCCCTGCACGCCGTGCTTCAACCGCAGGCGCGCTCCGGACGCGCGCTCGGCGACGAGGGAGCCAGCCGCGAGGTGAACGTAGGTGGTGTCGGCCGAGACGGGCTTGACCGTCAGCGACTCCTTCGCGCGCCCCAGCGTTCGCACCAGCGGAGCGCGCTCGAGCGCCTCACCGCAGCGCGCCATCGACCACTGTCCCGAATCGGGAGCCGGACAGCCCACCGCACGCGGGGGCCCACACGGGCCGGGCGGGCCCTCTGGGAGCCAGGTCGTGCCGCCGTCGCGGGTCACGTAGTTGTCTTCGAGGCACCGGTGACCGTCCTCGTCCCCGTTGTCCCAGGTCAGCGCGAGCGTGCCGTGGTCCGGCGAGGTCCACTGCATGGCCGCGACGGTCGCGAACGGGGACGGACGCGCCACCTCGGCGACCACGTTCCAGGAGGCGCCGAAGTCGTCGCTCCGGAGCAGGATGAGCTCGCCCGGCCCCTCGACGGACCATTGCGAGAGCGCAAAGAGGGCGCCCTCCGACCATGAGAGCGCGACGATGCTGTGATTTTCCTGCGAAGGGTTGAGCCCCGGGAGCCACGTCTTGCCCCCGTCGAGCGAGCGCTGCGCCCACGTCTGGCGCTGGCCATCGGGCCCCGAGCGTTCGCCTGCCACGATCAGGGTTTCCCCCGACTGCGCGACCGCGTAGACCTCGTGCTCGCTCGATTGCCTGCCGTCGGTATCGGTATCGGGAGCGGCCGCGTGGGCTGGAGCGAGGCTGGTCAGCCAACCGGCCGCCGCGAGGCCCACCGCGGCGTGTGTTTTTGAAAACAAAGGGGGCTCCAATCACGATGACTTAGTAGCTCGGACTGCATTCGACGGCGATGTCGTTGCCGTGGAAGACCGTCGGCCAGGGCCAGGACCGCCCGTGCCGCGCGTCGCGCACGCGGTCGACGGGATGGACGAGCCCCCCGCCCTCCCTCGTTGGCGAGCCAGGTCGGACCCGGCGGCTGCGGCGGCGGCCGAGCGCGCGCGTTGCCGAGTTGTGACCGTCCGGACAGAATCTGACCGGGCGTGGTTGTCTCCCCGACGCGGACCCCGTACCTTTGCCGGAATCGTGTCGAAGGGTGTGATGAAGCGTTTGATGCAGTCGGGGTTCGGGGTGGGGCTGCTGCTCCTGATCGTGGTGATCGGGCTGCTGAACACGGCTCAACTTCACAACCTCGAGGCGCGGGTGGCCGCGATCGAGACGACCGGCGTTCGGACGACGAACGGAGCCGCGTCCACCGCGAGCGTGGCGGCGCCCGTGGAGTCCGCCCTCGGCGGCACGGTCTGCTACGCCTCCGCGGAAGACGAGGCGGCCCTGGCCGACCCCGCGAACCTCCTCAAGCCCCTGAAGTTCCCCGAAGACTGGCCGAGTCGGGTAGACCCCAACGGCACCCTGCGCCGGCAGATCGCGTCCGACCCGCCGGGGCTCAACCTCATCGCGTCGAACAACGCGGCGGATCTCGCGGAGATCTACTCCTACGTCGGCTCGCGCATCGGCCACCAGGCGCAGTGGGCGCCGGACAACTGGTCCCCCGACCTCGCCACGAAGGTGGTTCGTTCCGCAGACGGCCTCACGTACGACGTGTACCTCCGCAAGGGCGTCGCGTGGCACGCGCCCGCCGTGAACCTCGAAGATCCCCGCTACGCCTGGCTCAAGGGCGACCACGAGGTGGTGGCGGACGACTTCAAGTTCACGCTCGAGGTCATCAAGAACCCGCAGGTGGTCGGCCGCGGCGCGAGCCTGCGCACGTACTTCGAGGCGTGGAAGGACATCGAGGTGGTGAACGACCACCACTTCCGCGTGCACTTCTCGGAAGACCTCTACATCAACAACTCCTTCCTCCTCGGCCTCCATCCCACGCCGCGCTGGCTCTACATGCACGACGAGGACGGCAACGTCTTCGACGAGGCCACCTGGGGCGACAAGCAGAACAGCCACTGGTACAACCAGAGGGGCATCGGCACCGGGCCCTACCGCTTCGTCTCGTGGGAGCCGGGCGTGAAGCTCGCGTTCACGCGAAACCCATCGTACCACCTCGCGAAGTGCCTGCCCGCGAACTTCAACGCGGTCGAGATCTCGGTCCTCAAGGACCAGGCCGCGTGGCTGCGGTACCTCGCCTCGGGGAACCTCGACTACACGCAGGTTCAACCGGCACAGTACCTCTCGGAGCTCAAGGACAAGAAGCCCTACCTCGGGGAGGAGGGCCTCGAGCTCACGATTCACGACGAGGCGTCGTACTTCTACTTCGGCTGGAACCAGACGCGGCCGATGTTCTCCGACAAGCGCGTGCGGCGCGCGCTCACGATGGCGCTCGATCGCGAGGGGCTCGTGAAGGGCGTCTTCGGCGGCCTCGGCACGGTCACGTCCGGCCCGTTCGACCAGTCGAACCCCTGCTACGACGACAGCATCGCGCCGCTCCCCTACGATCTCGACGCCGCCGCCGCGCTCCTCGACGAGGCGGGCTGGAAGGACACCGACGGCAACGGCCTCCGCGACAAGGTAGTGGACGGCAAGAAGGTGCAGTTCGAGTTCACGCTCGTCATGTACGGCGCGTCCACCGAGTACGAGACGCTCGGCCGCGTGTACGGCGAGGCGCTCCAGCGCATCGGCATCAAGCTCACGCCCCAGCCGCTGGAGTGGGCCGCCCAGCTCAAGAAGACCTCGGAGCGCGACTTCGACGCCTACACCGGCGCCTGGGCCCCTTCCTGGGAAGTCGACCTCTACCAGATCTGGCACTCCAGCGAGGCGGACAAGCCCCAGAGCTCCAACTACGTGAGCTTCCGCAACCCCGAAGGCGACCGCATCGCGGAGGCGCTCCGCAAGGAGTTCGACCAGGCGAAGCGGGTGGAGCTCTGCCACCAGTTCCACGCCCTCGTGCACGAAGAGCAGCCGTACACCTTCTTCTACCAGCGCAAGCGGCCGCTCGTGTACTGGAGCTACATGAACGACCCGCTCATCTCGCGCGTGAACCCCTACCGCGACCTTCGGCTGTTCTCCTTCGCCGACGCCCCGGGGTAGCGCCGAATGTTCCAGTACGCGATCAAGCGCATCCTCTGGATGTTCCCGACGTTCTTCCTGATCTCGATGGCGGTGTTCACGCTCATCAACCTCGCGCCCGGCAACCCGGGCCAGGCGGGCGGCGCCGAGCAGCAGACCGGGAGCAGCACCCAGTCCGAAGCCGTCATCTTCTTCAAGCGGCAGTTCGACCTCGACAAGCCGATCCTGCTGAACACCCGGTTCGCGCTCTCGTCGGACGACGTACGCGCGCTCGTCGTGACCGCCCAGCGCATCGAGGGCGACCCGACGCCGGCCGAGGTGATCGCGGCGAAGGAAGCCCTCGAAGACTCCGGGAACTACCTCGTCCGGCACCTGCTCCCCATCCTCGAGAGCGACCCGAACCCGGAGGTTCGCCGGCTCGCCGCGGACTACCTCACGACGGCCGCCGCGCTCGCCTTCGTGAGCGAGCGCATCGGCGACGAGACCGTCGCGCGCACGGAGAATCGCAGCCGCGGGGCGTACAACCAGGCCATCAAGGAGTGGCGGTGCACGCCCGACGCCGGCGCGGCGTGCGTCGCGGACGTCACGACGAAGTGGAAGGCGTGGTGGGAGCTCGAGCGCGCGCGGTACGAGT
>CAXNIN010000216.1:0-7917 GCA_964202365.1 Myxococcota bacterium
GGATATAGCCCCGCTCCGCACGCGGACCCTCCCGGGAACGCGAAGAAAGCGTCCCGAACGGGGGTTGTACCTCCGAAAGGTGTTCCATGAAGCTGTACCGCGCGAAGATCCCCGCTATCGCCCACGCCGTCCTCGAGCGGCTCGTCAACGAGGGGGACGTCGAGCTGCAGCCCGAGAACCGCACCGAAGCCGAGCAGGACCTCGTGGCGGTGATGGAGATGTACACCCGTCGCGATCTCGAACTTCGTGAGGCCGTTCGCGAGGAGATGGAGCGCCGCGGCATCCCGTACGACCAGTACGGCAAGACGCGCAGCGAGGTCGCCGAGCGCTGGGGCCACCCCACCGGGGACGACGTGGATCGTTTCCTCGCGCGTCAGTTCGTCGAGAACTTCATGATCTCGCGCTTCATCGACGAGGTCTTCTCTGAGGATCGCGAGATCTACAAGAAGATCCTCGACACGCTCAAGGCGCACGACGTCGACGAACGGGCGCTCCGCGCCGAGGCCGAAGAGCGCATCAAGAACATCCCCGAGAACTCGGTGGAGCGCCAGGACGCGCTGCAGCGGGCGCTCAAGGAAGTTCGCAAGCGCCACGGCCTGGTGTAGCCGCCCGGGGCCGGGCGGCCCGAACGCCGAGCCTCCGCCTCGTCATCCCGCGCGCCGCCGCGCCCCGACCGCCGCCAGGGCACCGAGCAGCGCGAGCGCCCCGCTGCCGCCCGGCGCCGCCGAACACCTTCCGAGCGCGTAGAGCGTCGGGTCGAGCTCGTCAACGAGCGGCGGCTCCACCACCTCCTCCGGGGGCGGCGTTGAATCCACCGCGGGCTCCCCGCGCACGTCCAGCGCCGCGAGCCACGCGCCGTTTGTCCACACGATCACGTCATCGTGGTCGGCGTCGAGGGTGAACACCAGCGTGGAGTCGGTCTCCGAGAGGCGCGGGAGCGGGCGCCACGCGCGGGCGGCGCCGCCGATCGACCAGGCCTCCGCGCCCGCGCCGAACCCGGTGCCGCGCACGGTGAGGATGCCGTCGGAGAGCGCCACGTCGGTGAGCGCGACGCGGTCGTCCACCTCGCCGACGAAGAGCGCGCGCGGCGCCACGCCGGCGTCCGTCACCAGGGTCCACGCGCCGGGAGCGAGCGTGCTGGGGTCGAGGGTCCAGGCGCCGGGGGCGTCCGCGAGCACGGTGATGTCGGCCTCGCCGGGCTGCACGAGCGTGAGCGCGCCGGCCCCGGCGCCGGCGAGGGTCACCACGGTGGGCCCGGCGCCGCGCGACAGGAGGCGCGGTTCGGGGAGCGCCGCGAGCAGCCCGGTGGCCACGAGGCGCGTCTCGTCGGCGAGCGGGGCGGGGGCGTAGCCGGGGGCCGACACGGTCCACCCGCCGGGCTCCGCGGGGTCGACCCAGCGGGCCACCCGGCCGTCCGGGCCGGTGTGGAGCGCGGCGACGCCGGGGCCCGAGACGGTGGCGGGGAGCGGCTCGCCGGTGGCGTCGTCGACCACGCGGGCGGCGATGTCCGCCGGGGTCGCCACCCACGCGAGCACGGCGTCGAGGTGCCAGGCCACGTAGGTGTCCACCTCCTCGACGGGCGGCGACTTCTGCGCGGTGAGCTCGAGGGTGAAGTCGTAGGCGCCCCACGCGCCGTACGTCCAGTCGGTCGTGTCGCCGCGGGTCTCGTACCAGTCCGCGCCGTTGGTGGTCCAGAAGCCGGGGGCCTCGCACGCGGCGGCGTAGGTGTCGGCGAGGTCGGCGAGGAGCGACTCCTCCGCGGGCCGCGTCTCGGCGGTGTAGTTCCACACCCAGCCGATGTTCTGGGCGCCGGCGTGAAGCGAGAGCCCGGCGTCGAACGTGCGGGCGCGGGCCAGGGCGCGCACCGCCCGCGTCTCCGGCTCGGAGAACGGCGCGGTGCCGGCGCCCACCACGGCGGCGTCCCATTCGTGGGCGTAGTTGCGGTTGAGATCGACGGCGCGGGCGTTGGCGCGGGTGGCGGCGTCGAGGCCGTCGGGGTTCACGACCGGCGCCACCCAGAGCTCGGTGTCGGGGGGGAGGGTGACCGCGCCCGCCGCCACCGCCTCGGCGACGCGCACGGCCACTTCCACGCTGGAGCCCTCATCGCCGTGGTGGCCGCCGAGCACGCGGAGCGCCCGGCCGCCCCGGCCGAACCGCACCGCGAGGATTGGCTCGCCGAGCGCGCTCTCGCCTATCTGAACGAGGGTGCCGGAGGGGAGCGCGCGGAGCCGCGTCGCGACGTCGGCCGCGGTGGGGGCCCAGGTGGGCGGGAACATGCTCGCGCGTCGCCACGTGAGCCCGGCGGCCTCCGCCATCGCGGCGGTGCCGTCGAGGAGGTACCAGTCGCCGTCCTGGCCCTCGGCCCAGCCGAAGCCGGCGGCCTGGGCGCGGGCGCGTTCGCGTGGGCCGGGGAGCGCCACCCAGAGCGACTCCACGGGCTCCTCGGCGCGCGTCGCGAGCGCGAAGAGGAGGAGCCCGATCACTCTTCGGGCGCGGCCACCGCCCCGGCGCCTGCGCCCGCGGTGGGCGGGGGCTCGGCGGCGTCGGCCACGGCGGGCTCGGCGGCGGCCTTCTCGAGCAGCGGCACGAGGGTGTCGCGCACGGCGAAGAAGGCGTCGCGCTCGGCGTCGGGGAGGCTCCCGGTCATCGGGAGATTCACGGTCATCGGGTTCTTGTACTGACCGTTCACGAAGAACTGGTAGTGGAGGTGCGGCCCGGTGGACATGCCGGTCGAACCTACCTTCCCGATGAGGTCGCCCTGTCTTATCTTCTGGCCCTTCTTCACGAGGATCGCCGAGAGGTGCGAGTAGCTCGTGGCGTACGGGCCCTCGTGGTCGAGCTCGATGAAGTTGCCGTGCCCGCCGTTGCGCCCCGCGGTCTTCACGACTCCGTCGGCCACCGCGCGCACGGGCGTGCCGGTGGGCGCGCCGAAGTCCACGCCGAGGTGCGGGCGGCTCTTCTTGAGGATGGGGTGGTAGCGGGCGAGCGTGAAGTTCGAGGTCACGCGCGAAAATTCGAGGGGTGAGCGCAGGAAAGGGCGGCGGCGCCCCGTGCCGTCGGGCGCGAACCACGAAACCGAGCCGTCTTTCATCACGTACCGGATGGCGGTCCACGCCTTCTCGCCGTTCTGGAGGGTGGCGGCGCGGATTGCCCCGAACCGCTTGTTGCCGGCGTCGTCGGTGAGCGTCTCGCCGACCGCGCGGATCGTGGCGCCTTTGACGAGCTCGGTGTTGAAGTCGATGTCGTACTCGAAGATCTTCGCGAGCTCCATGATCTGGGGTGGGCGGAGGCCGGCCTCGTTCGCGGCTTCCCAGAGGCTCGAGTTCACGGTGAGCGTACGGACGCCGGACTCCACGGTGAACGGGATCGGCCGGCGGCGCGTGACGTACCTGCCGTCTTCCGAGCTGATCTCGACGATCTCGGGGTCGTCGCGGTCGAGGCGCAGGCGCCAGGGGCGGGGGTCGGCGTCGCGGTAGTCGAGGTGGATGCGGTCGCCGATCGAGAGGCGGTTGAGGGCGGAGCCGGCCGCGGCGAGGAGCTCCTCGCTGGGCGCATCCATGGCGCGAAGCACCGATCCGGCGGTGTCACCCTCGGCGATCGTGTGCGTGACGGTGCGGTAGCGGGCCGTGGGCGGCGCGAGCGGCGTCGCGACGGCGGCTTCGGGCTGCGGGAGCGCGTCCGCGGAGGGGAGCGCCGCCAGGGCGACGCCGGCGAGGCCCAGGACGACGAGCGTCGTTGCGAGCGCGCGGACGGCATTCACAGGAAGTTCCGGAGCAGGAGGAGGGCGCCGACGGCGATGAGCAGCAGGATGCCGAGCCCGCCGCCGAGCACCAACCCCTGGAGCAGCAGCATGTTCCCCGAGGTCTTCTTCTTCGGGCGCCGCGGCGTGCTCCCGGACGGGCGCGGGCCCGGCGCGGAAGGACCGTTCGGCGCGGCCGCGGGCGGCGGGCTCATGGTCGGGGTGGGTGCGGGCGTGTCCGAGAGGAACGCCGGGCGCGGCGCGTGGTGAATCGTGGACTCTGCGGGTTCGTGAACGGCTTCTCCGCGGGGGGGCGGGGCGTCGAACGGGGCGCGGGCGGGCGGGGTGACCGGCGAGGGCTCGGGGCGCGCGGGCGCGGCGGGCGAAGGGGCAGCCACGGGCGCGGCGGCGGCGGCGTCCGGCCGGGCGCCGACCCGGCTGTTGTCCGAGGGGAGACCCTCGAGCTCGCCGATGGGGACGGTCTTTCCGAGGAGGCCCACCTCGTCGCGCGCGGCCTCGCGTTCGCGGGCGAGAACCTTCGGCACCGCGTCGGCCGCCCAGGAGCGCAGGCCGGTGCCGCGGAGCATGTCCATCGCGGCGAGAAAGGCGCGCTCCACGGACGCGCCGTCGGGCCGGGAGCGGGCGTCCCACCCGAGCATCTGGCGGAGCACCGGCACCAGCTCGGAGTGCGTCGAGGCGATCAGCGCGAGGCGCTCCTCCACGCGGGCCTTGTGGAGGTCTTCCCGGAGCTTCGGCTGGCCGAACACGTCGCCGGAGGCCGCTTCCCACAAGGGGAGCGCGAGCCCGTAGAGGTCGGCGGCCGGGCTCACGTCGCCTGTGACGATGTACTCGGGCGCCATGTAGTTGAGCGTTCCGAGCACGAATTGCCCGGTGTGGCTCTCGCGCGCCTCGAACCGCGCGCGCGCCACGCCGAAGTCGAGGAGCTTCACGCTCCCGCGCGACGTGACCATCACGTTCGCGGGCTTCACGTCGCGGTGGATGACGTTCAGCGGCTCGCCCGTGCTCGGGTGCACGGCGCAGTGGGCGCGGTGGAGCGCGCCGGCGACGGCCGCGCCCAGCTCCGCGAGCGCGCGCGGCGGCGGCCGGAAGCCGCCCTCCACGTTCGCGTTGAGGTCGACGCCCTCGACGAATTCCATGAGGACGGCGTCGCGCCCCTCGACCTTCGCGAGTTCGAGCACCTTGAGAATGTGATCGTCGGCGAGCAAGCCGAGGAGTCGGGCCTCGTCGCGCACGCGCGACATGAACATGTCGCCGTTGCCGTGGTCGCGCAGCAGCACCTTGACCGCCACCTGCCGGCGAACACCGCGGTCGGCCGCCAGCTCGGCGAGGTACACCGAGCCGAAGGCCCCGGAGCCGAGCAGCCGCTGGAAGGTCAGGGAGCGCATCGCGTGCGGACCCTACCGCGTCCGGGGCGCTCGGGCCAACGCGGGTTCCGCCTCTCGCAGGGGCAGGCGCGCCGCGAGCCAGCGCGGACCTCGGGCAACGTGCCTTTCGGGGGGCGCTCTCACGGCCGGCTTGCCGCCGGCCTCCGGGGGCGGACTGCGGCGGCCTCGCGCGCTTGCCGCGCGCGTCCCCGCGCGTCTCGGGACCGGCCCCCTCCGCGACGCCTCCGGCGTCCCCCCCGCCACACTACCCGGATGCCCTACTCGTCGACCGGCGTCATCCAGAGGTGCTCGGCGGTGACCCCGAGGCGCGCCAGAGCGCGGTCGTAGCGCTCGGAGATGGGGCAGTCGAAGATGAGCTCGCTCGCGGCGTCGATGTGAATCCAGCTCCCTTCGGCGAACTCGCGGTCGAGCTGGCCGGCGCTCCAGCCCGCGTAGCCGAGGCAGAGGTGGAAGTCGGCGCCGGCCGCGACGAGCGCGGAGAGGCGGTCGCGCGAGGCGCTCACGCAGAGGTCGCCGCGCAGCTGCCAGCCTTCCGGGGCCTTGCCCTTGAAGAGCACGAAGCCCGCGCCGCGCTCCACCGGCCCGCCCCAGAGGACCGGCCGGTTCGCGCGTACGGGCGAGATCGACCTCAGCCGGTCGACGACATCGCCGAGGCGCACCGGGGACTCGCGGTTGACCACGAGCCCGAGCGCGCCTTCGTTGTTGTGCTGCACGAGCAGCACGACGGACCGCTGGAAGTTCGGATCCTTCATCTGCGGGGAGGCGATGAGGAAGCCCGATTCCACTAGCCGGGCACTCCGTAGTCGCGGACCGGCTCGATGCGCGGGGCGGCGCGCTGGGTGATCACGTCTTCCGTCACGATGACCTCCTTGATGTTGTCCTGGGAGGGGAGCTCGAACATGATGTCGAGCATCACCGTTTCGAGGATCGTGCGGAGCCCGCGCGCGCCGGCCTTGCGGGCCACCGCCTTCTCGGCGACGGCTTTGAGCGCTTCGGGCGAGAACGTGAGCTTCACCTTCTCGAACTTGAACAACTTCTGGTACTGCTTGACGAGGCTGTTGCGCGGCTCGGTGAGCACGTGCACGAGGTCGTCCGCGACCAGGGGGTCGAGCGTGGCGATGACCGGGAGGCGCCCGATGAACTCGGGGATGAGGCCGAAGCGCTCGAGGTCTTCCGTTTGCACGTGGCGGAGGAGCTGCTCGCCCTTCTCGTCGCGCGAGGGGCCGTTCTGCCCTTCGCCCGCGCGGTCGCGCAGAAAGCCGACCGACTTCCGCCCGAGGCGTTCCTGCACCACGCGGTCGATGCCCTCGAAGGAGCCGCCGCAGATGAACAGGATGTTCGTCGTGTCGATCTGGATGTATTCCTGGTTCGGAAGGCGCTTGTTGCCCTTGACCTGGATGTTCGCGTTCGTGCCCTCGAGGATCTTGAGGAGCGCTTGCTGCACGCCTTCCCCGGACACGTCGCGGCTGACCGAGCTCGTGTAGGACTTCTTCGCGAGCTTGTCGACTTCGTCGATGTAGACGATGCCGCGCTGCGCCTTCTCGACGTTGTTGTTCGCCGCGTGGAAGAGGTTGAGGATGATGGTCTCAACGTCCTCGCCGACGTAGCCGGCCTCGGTGAGCGTCGTCGCGTCGGCGATGACGAACGGCACGTCGAGCATCTTCGCGAGCGTCTGCGCGATGAGCGTCTTGCCCGTGCCCGTGGGCCCGATCAGCAGGACGTTCGACTTCTGGATCTCGACTTCTTCGTTGCGGCCCCCGCTCTTCGCGTTGACCTCGAGCCGCTTGTAGTGATTGTACACGGCGACCGCGAGCTTCCGCTTCGCGGCGTCCTGACCGATCACGTACTGGTCGAGAAAAGCCTTGATTCGCGAGGGCGAAGGCGTCTTTCCGTTGCCCACCGTAGTGGCGGAGGGGCTGCGGTTCTCCCGGATGATGTCCAGGCAGAGTCGGATGCACTCGTTGCAGATGTAGACGTTCGGCCCGGCGATGATCTTCTCGACGTCGCGCTGCGGCTTGTGGCAGAACGAGCAGGAGAGCCCGGCGGGATTGGTATATTTGGGCATGGTCTCCTCGGCGGGCCCGCCATGCGGCACGTTCGCCGCTTCGGATTCGATCTATGTAGCGCCGTTTCCCTTAATCAACACTGCGCTTCGACGACTGCGCTTCGTCGATTCCGGGGCCGCACGCAGACCGCCCGGCTTGCTCCCAGCGCACGCTCCTCCTTATCATCCTCCCGCAGCCGCGTAGGAGCCCGATGGCGAAGAGTGGGGATCTGTACGACGTCCTGGGCGTCGCGAAGGACGCCTCCGCGCAGGACGTCAAGAAGGCCTTCCGGGTGAAGGCCCGAGAGTGCCATCCCGACGTGGCCGGCAACGACCCCGAGAAGGCCGAGGCCTTCAAGCGGCTTCGGGAGGCCTACGAGGTGTTGTCGGACCCCTCGGAGCGCGCCCGGTACGACCGCCGCGGCCAGCCGCGCGCCGGCGGCCCCTTCTACGGGAGCATGTGGAATCGCGGAAACGTGAACGTCGGCGCCGGGCAGTCCACCCCCCACACGCGCGCCGCGGGGAACGACCTCGACCTCGAGGACATCTTCAACGACTTCTCCGGCGTCGGCGACTTCGGCTTCACGGGCAACACCCGCGGCCAGGGCACCGGCCGGTTCAAGGGCAGCCCCGTGGGGAGCGGCACCGCCGGCGGGAGGGCCCCTTCCGGCGCGCGGCCCGGGGCGGCCCCGCCCCGCCCCCCGCCGAGCGCCTCGGCGCGGCCCGAG
>CAXNIN010000217.1:0-7915 GCA_964202365.1 Myxococcota bacterium
CGGGACAACTCCCGCGACTCCCGGGCGGCGGCGAGCTGCGCCCACAAGCTCCGGGCGTCCGCGGCGGACGCCTACTTGTGCCTGGACAGGTGGCGGCGGGCCGCGGCCTTCGTCATCGAGGGGGCGGCGCGCCTCACCCTGCCGGACGAGCCCCACGCGCCCGCGTGGTGGCGGCGCGCCCGGGCCGTGGAGGCCGCCGACCGCGCCGCGCCCGAGCTGGGCATCCTGTGGTCGGAGCTGCTCGGGGTGTACGCCGCGCCCGAAGCCGGCGTGGGCGAGGGGCGCGCGGGCGCGTGGTACGCGCGGTGGCTCCGTCGGGGGGAGCGCGTGGCGTGGGAAGCCCCGACCGACGCCGCGTGGGCCGCGTTCGGGCGCTGGGTGTTCGACGCGGCGGGGGCCGCCGCCGGGGCGCCGGCGCCGCTCCACGCCGTCTCGGCGCCGCCGGGGGCCTGGGAGGCGGCGCCGCTCTCCTTCCGGCGCGTTCGGGTGGACGCCGGGGCGGCGGGCGCGCGTCTACAGGTGGACGGCGCCGAGGCCGATCCCGCCGTGATCGTCGCGGGGGACCGCGCCACCGTGCTCGTCGCCGCGCGCGCGGGCGGGCAGTGCGTCGCGACGGTTACCCTCGCGGGCCCCGTTGGCACGTGGGAGCTGCGGTCCGGGCGGACCGGGCCGCGGTTCGGGGCCGCGCGCGGCATCGAGCTCCAGCTCCGCGCGGACGGCACGGGGGATGTCACCCTCGCCGACGCCTTCATCGGCCCCGCCACGGAAGACGCCCTCTCGCTCGCCGCGCAGTTCAGCGTGAGCGGCACGCTCATGGGGCGGTGGAAGCTCGTCGGGATGGAGGGCGCCGCCGCCGTCGTGGAGCTCGGCGCGGTGACCCCCGTGGGCGTGACGGTGCACCCGAAGGGGCGGTTCGGCTTCGCGATGCCCGCCGGGCCGCTCCTCGGCCGGGCGGAGGGGTGGCTCGCCCGGATGGGGGGCACGCGGTGGCGGGTGCGGCCCATTGACGAGGGGGTGGAGGCGAGCGGGTCGGACCTCGGCCCCGACGTGGTGCTCCGCTTCGTGCGCGTGCGGTAGGCGAGTGGGAACGCGGGCTATTCGGGGACGTACTCGCCCATCACGAAGGCGTCGATGCCTTCCATGTAGTCGATGGTGCCCTTGATGAATTCGTCGACGAGCACGTTCTCGGGGAATTCGTCGCCGATGACGGTGGCGATCTGGGTCCAACTGCCGTTGTAGAAGAAGGTGTTTCCGTCCTCTTCGAACCAGAGCTCGATGGTGAAGCCGCAGATGATGCCGTTCTTGTCGTCTTCGGCCCAGCCCTCTTCGGGCACCCAGGTGAGCGCGCCGAGCGTGTCGCCGAACCACCGGAAGTCCTTCTTGGCCTCGTACGGGATCACGATGCCGAACGGCCCCGACTTCTCGATGACGTTGTCGGTGGCGATGTCTTCGCCGTCGAGGAAGCCGTCGGCGGTGCCCTCGGTGATGGTGCGGTCCCACCGGATGTAGGTGGACGCGTCGGCGAAGGTCTGGTCGGGCTCGACGGCGGCCTCGGCGAAGCCGTCCACGGCGCCGCGCACCACGAGCGGCACGCCCGCGCCGAGCACTTCTTGCCAGATGGTGCCGTCGCTGTGGGCGATGCTGCCGAGCTCGCCGTCGCCCACGACGCCGAGGGTGTAGCCGCCCGGCCAGTCGGTCGCGGCCCAGTCCGACGCGTGCGCCACGAGCCACTCGCGCAACAGCCGCACGTTCTCCTCGCCGCCATCCTCGTGAAACTCCACCATGGCGCCGATGTTCATCTCGTCGAAGGTCGGCGGAGACGGCTCGCCCTTCGGGGCACAGGCCAGCGCTGTGAAGAGCAACATCGAAGCCTCCGTGAGGGAGGGTACGCGAGACCGAGGGCGGTCGTCCATGCGCCGGGGGTAGGATGCGGCCGTGCTTCGCTGGCTGTTCCCCCTCCAGTGCCTCCTGCTCGCGCTCGGGCTCACGTGGCCGGCGCCCGCGCGCTTCTTCAGCGAAGCCGTGGGGAACGTCGAGGGCGACGGCGTGAAGCACCTGTGGACGCTGTGGTGGATGCGCGCCGAGGCGCTCGGCGGCGCGGCGGGCCTCCGCACCACCCTCGTGAACTTTCCCCAGGGCATCGAGCTGTACCCAATCGAGCCCCTCAACGGTCTCCTCGGGCTCCTGCTCCTGCCGCTCGACCCCATTCCGCTCTCGAACTTCCTGGCTATCTTCCACCTGTTCTTGCTCGGCCTGTGCGCCGGCTGGCTCGGCCAGATCGTGAGCGAGCGGCCGCTCGGCGTGTTCGTCGCGGGCGCGCTCGCGCAGGGTTCGGCGTTCGCGGCGTTCACCCTCGATGTCGGCGTGGGCGAGCTCCGGCAGACCTGGTGGGTGCCGCTCGGCCTCGCGTGCCTCGTGAAGGCGCGCGTGAGCCTCGAACCGCGGTGGTTCGTGGCCCTCGCGCTCGCGCTCGCGGGTGCGACGCTCTCCTGCTTCTACCACGGCTTTTTCCTCGCGACGGCGGTCTCGCTCTACGCGCTCGCCACGCTTCGGCCCTGGGGGCGGCTCCTCGGCGGCTACGCCCTCGCCGTGGTGCTCTCCGTAGCCGTGGTTGTGCCGGTGGTACGCACCTTCTCGGCCACCTACGCCCCCACCGAGCGCCACGGCGCCGCCTCCTTCGGCGACTGGATGGCCGCCCGCTACGATCTGGAGACCTACCGCGGCGCCGCCCTCGACCCTGTCGAGCTCCTCACGCCGCGCAACCCCTCCACCGTCGACCGCCAGACCGCCTCCTACACCGGCGGCCGCTACCTCGGCTTCGCGGCGCTCGCCCTCGCGCTCGTCGGCCTCGTGGCGGCCCCCCGAAAGGCCGCTCCGTGGCTATTTGTCGGCGCCGGCGGACTGTTTTTCTCCCTCGGAACCGTGTTGTGGTGGGACGGCGCCATCGTCGGGGGCGACCAACGCGTGGTGCTCCCGTTCGCCACGCTGAACCGGGCCCTCGGCTGGTTCGCCGAGCCGATGAACTTCCCGGCCCGGTTCGTGGTGATTCCCACCATGGCCATCGCCGTGCTCGGCGCGCTCGCCGCGCGCTGGAAGTGGGCGCTCCCGCTCGTGCCGGTGGCGATCATCGAGGTGGCGTGGGGTGATCTCGTGCCCTGGCCCCGCGCCACCATCACGCTCCCGCGCGTGGACGCCGCCGCGATCGCCGCCGCCGACCTCCCGCCGGGCGCGGTCGCCGATCTCACGGCGTTCACCCGGGCTCCTTCGCCGGGCGGGGGCGGCGGACGCTCCGTGCTCGCCCGCCTCGACCCCGAGAGCCGCACCCGCGCGATCGCCGCGCAGATCGCGCTGGACCGCCCGTTCTCCACCATTCCCATCGAGCGCGTGGACTACTGGGGGCCGCAGGGCCTCGAGTGGACCGCCACGCTCGGCCTCGCCAAGGCGCTCGACGGCGAACAGGTAGACGCCGCCGCCCTCCGCGAGAGCGCGCGGCTCCTCGCGGCCGAAGGGTACGGCGCCGTCGTCCTCACACACGGCTGCCAGAACGGCCCGCCGGCCTCGGCCGCAGCGCTCGACCAGGCGCTCGGCCCCCGGGTGCGCGCCGCCTGCGCCACCGTGTGGGCCGTGCCGCCGAGTGTGGAAGGGGAACCTTCCGAAGCGGGCGCGGCGCCGTAGGCGAGGGGGTTCCACCTCCCGGCGTTGCGGGAAGGTCGGCGAGCCAGGGCGGGGCGCGCGGAGGCGCACCGCCGGAGCCACCGACGCTCCCGTTCGGCGCCCACGCCGCCGCACCGGCTCGCCGGGTGCCCCAATGAACCCGAAGAACTACGTCGGGTTTACCGGAGCGACGGGGGCTACCGGGGCGTCGAGCGGCGCGGGCACCACCGTGGCGTCGACAACCGGCCGCGCCCCGAGGGTGCGGGCGAGCTCGAGCACTTCGACCGGCACGGCTAGCACCACGGTGTTGGAGGGCGACGACCCGAGGGCGTCGAGCGATTGCAGCGTGCGAAGCTGCATCGCGCCGGGGCTGGACGCCATGGTCATCGCGGCGTGCGCGAGGTTCACGGCGGCGTCCTTGTCGCCTTCGGCCTTGGTGATCGTGGCGCGCTTCTCGCGTTCGGCGGAGGCCTGGCGCGACATCATGCGCTTGAGGTCCTCGGGCATGTTGATGTCGAGCAGGCGAATGCTGTCGACGTGGATGCCCCACGCGCGGGTGCGCGCCTCCACCACCCGGCCGATGCTCTCCTGGATCTCGTCGCGCTCGGAGAGCAGAGCATCGAGGGACATACTTCCGATTACGTCGCGGAGGCTCGCCTGCGCGTATTGACTGATGGCGTAGCGGTAGTCCTGAACGGAGATGACCGCGCGCTCGATGTCGTTGACTTGGAAGAAGATGACGCCGTCCACCATCACGGGGACGTTGTCTCGGGTGATGACCTGCTGCCGCGGGATATCCAGCGTGAGAAGACGCGTATCGACGAAGCGGATGTAGTCGAACACCGGGAAGATGAACATCACGCCGGGGCCGCCCATGCGGTGGAACTTGCCGAGCCGCAACACGACGGCGCGCTCCCATTGGGCCGCGATGCGCACGATGCGGCTCGCGTATGCGGCGACGAGAAACGAAGCGCCGCCGCCGAGGACGCTGGCGATCGAGCCGGCCTTGATGCCGCCGACGAGGCCGCCGAGCAGAAACGCGAGCCCGGTGCCGACGCCCCAGATGAACAGGAACAACATCAGGCGCAGTCCGGTGCCGAGCGACACGTGGTCGTTGGCGGGGGCGGCGAGCCTCCGGGCGGCGGCGGCCTGGAGGGCGGACTGGAGATCTTCGGTGGACATTGGCGCAGGGTACCGCATCAGGGGTTCGACGTGGCGTTCTGGGGAGATGAATCGTTACCGAACTGGCGCGATCCGACGGCCCCGCCGGCGCGTACCGTGGAACACGAGGTGCCCATGTCGTTTCTTCTCCTCCTGCAGTTCCTCTCCGCCTGCGACGCCGGCGCCGCCAACCCGAACACCGCGGGGAAAGCCCCGAAAGCGTCTGTCGACCCGGGCACCGCCCCCGCGCCCGTGCCACCCGTGGGCCCCGGCCAGGCCGAAGCGGTGCTCGCGGGCGGGTGTTTCTGGTGCCTCGAATCGGACTTCGACAAGCTCGACGGGGTGGTGCACACCACGTCCGGCTACGCCGGCGGGCACGTGAAGAACCCCACGTACGGCGACGTGACCTCCGAGACGTCGGGCCACAAGGAAGTGGTGCGCGTCGTGTACGACACCAAGAAGCTCACGTACGCCGCCGTGCTCGACTACTACTGGCGCCACGTGGATCCCACCGATGACGGCGGGCAGTTCTGCGATCGCGGCGACTCCTACGAGACCGCCATCTACGCCAAGGACGACGCCCAGCGGGCCGCCGCGGTGGCCAGCAAGAAGGCCATCGACGACCGGGGTGTGCTCGCCGGTCCCATCGTGACCGAGGTGCTGCCGCTCACCACCTTCTGGCCCGCCGAGAACTACCACCAGGACTTCCACGAGAAGAACCCCGGTCGCTACCTGCCGTATCGCATGGGGTGCGGGCGCGACATCAAGGTGGCCCAGGTGTGGGCGGGCGAGAAGTAGCCGGGGCGGGACCGAGCCCCTGGCGGCGTGATAGCGTCAAGGAGCAGGGAGGCCCGCGTGCCGCAAGCTCATCGACACGTGCCGCAGGCGCAAGCCACCGGTCCGGCGGCGGAACGTCCGCTGGCTCCGCAGGTCGGCGGGCGCGGAAATGCGGCGGAGGCCGAGCGCCTTCGCGCGCGTGTGGGGGAGAGCGGCGCCGAGACGGAGCAGGCCGTGGGCGCCGGGCCGACGGCGGGAGCGCGCACCGAGGGGGCGGAGGTGGCCGCGCCGACCGAAGGCCCCGCCGGCGGCTGGGTGCTCGCCCGCGGCGCCGCCGCGAATCGAGCCGGCCTCGCGACGAACATCGAGCGCGTGGAAGTGTGGGCCGGGCTCTGGGAGATGCCGTTCTCGCGCGCCTGGGTGCGCCTCGCGACGGGCGCGGAGGGGCCCACCGTGGTGCTCGACTGGCCGAGCGCCGTCTGGGGGGCGCCGCCGCAGGCGCGGGACCTCACCGGCACGCGGATGCAGGCGTTCGAAGCGCGTTGGGCCGTCAAGCACGCGCACGACTCCGAGGGGTGGCGCACGCTCGACGGCACGAACCAGGCGCGGCTCGACGCCGTGCTCGGCGGCGAAACGAACGACCTCTCCTCGCGCGCGCAGGGCGAGATGCGCCGGGCGCTCATGGCCGGCTTCAAGACGAAGCCCGCCGAAGAACAGGCGACGTTCCTCTCGGACCTCGTCACCGGCACGAGCTCGCGGCCCATGCTCGTCGCGGAAGACGTGTCCGGGTCGCGGGCCCAGCTCACCCGTGCCGGCCCCACCGAGGTGACCGGCCACACCTTCGCGTCCGGCGCGGCCGACGCGCTCCGCTACGTGCTCACCTGGCCGGACGGCGCGTCCATCGAGGTCTTCGTCCCGAAGAGCACCGACCCCACGCTGGGCTACCACACGGTGGCGCAGGTGGAAGAGGCCGTCGCTTTCCTCCCGGAAGCGAACCGCAAGGGGCTCGAGGCCGTGCAGATCAACCCCGCGCGCAACCCGCTCGACACGTTCTGGGCGCGCGAGTACGGCCGCGTGAACTTCCGCTCGTACATGACGGCGGGCGTGGCGGGGGTCGTGGACATCTACCCCTCCGAGAACACGGCGAGCCTGGCGTCGCAGCGCACCGTCACCGGCACGATGCAGCACGAGACCGGCCACGTGTGGTCGCAGCGCACGTGGGGAACCGACCGCACGCAGGGTCGTTGGGTGGACTGGCGCGCGGCCATGCAGTCGGACCGCGTGTCCGTTTCGAGCTACGCCGGCGAGGACATCCAGGAGGATGTCGCCGAGACCGTGCAGGCGTACGGCACCACCAAGGGCGCGCCCGCGCACGAGGAGTACCGTCGCATGGTGCCCGCGCGGTTCACCATCCTCGATGCCGACCTGAAGTGACGTTGTTCCTGGCGCTTGCCTGCGCACACCTGTCGGCGCCGGCCCCTGAGCCGGCCCCCGCTCCGCCCCCCGAGGTCGCGATGTCCCACCCCGGCACCATCACCTTCGTCGACCACGCGAAGGGCACCACCGCCGACCGCCCTGTCGCCGAGGTGCCCGAAGGCATCGCGTGGTACGGCACCGGCGCCGCGCGCGTGCCCGTTACCCGCGTGGAGGCCTCCGACCGCGGCGGCACCCTCGAGATCACCCGCTACGGCGCCGACGGCGCGCTGCTCGACGTCACGGTCGGCGGTCGGTGATCGGGGTGTGGGATTTCGCACGATCGGGTGTGTGATCGTTCGTACTCCGCGGGCCCCCGCTTTCGGTGGATGCCGAATGCTCCAGGTGTGAAGAGGATCCAAACGGGTGGATCGGCGTTTGCAAGTACGCCGACCGAGCCACGGAGGATCGGATGGTCATGCACTGGGTTGTGGTCGGAGACGGCGCTGGCGCCAAGGTGTACGAGAGCGACGCCCTGCTCGAGGAGCTCACGCTCGTCGACACGGTTCACGTGAACCACGGGCACGTGACGCACGGCGACGGCAGCGCCACCCGGCCCCTTCCGGGCGCGGGCGCCGGCGCGCACGAGGCCCAGCACGACGGTGGCCGCGAGACGGAAGAGAAGTTCGCCCGGGCGCTCGCCCAGCTCGTCAACGAGGGAGACACCCGACACAAGTTCGAGCGCATCATCCTCGTGGCCCCGCCGCGCTTCCTCGGCGACGTGCGCGGCGCGTTGTCGGGCACCGCGAGCAAGAAGCTCGTCGCGAGCATCCACCACGACTGGACCAAGCTCGGATTGCGCGAACTGTCGGCCCACATCCGGAAGAACCTCCCGGAGTCCGCCGGTCGC
>CAXNIN010000218.1:0-7895 GCA_964202365.1 Myxococcota bacterium
GCGGCCGCGAGCGGCCAGAGCACATACCAGGGGTGGACGGTCGGCGAGAGCGCCACGAACGCGCCGGTGGTCCACAGCGCGACACGGGCCGGATCTCGGCTGCGAACCAAGATCCCCGCCACGACGCCGGCCCCGGCGACCTGGAGCACGAGGCGCGCGTCTTCCGCGAGCGCGCGCGCGGCCAGCGGAAAAATCGAGCCGTTGAACGCCCAGGTGGCGCGGTAGGTCTCAAAACCGTCCGGACGCACCACGGGCAGGCACACCACGGCGGTGAGGAGCGCCCACCCGAGCCAGCGTCGTCGCGGCTCGAGGGCGAGGAGAACGCCAGGGAGGAGCTTCACCATCGCGCCGAGCCAGGCCCAGGCGCCGCGCCGCGTGACGACCGCGGCCACGAGGAGCGCGACGCCGATGCCCTCGAGGTGCCCGCTGACCGCGCTCTCGAGCGCGGGGAGGGGGAGGAGCGCCCAGAGCCACCCCGCGCGCGGACGGCTCCGCGCGAGGAGCCACGCCGTGGTGATGTCGGCCGCGGCCGAGGCGAGTCGCCACGCGAGCACCCCGCCGCCGGAGAGCGCGACGAAGAGCGCTTGCGCGACCGGCGGGTAGATGCTCGGAACCTGCCGGTGGTTCACGTTGGCCCACGCGGCGTCGCGCAACGTCGCGAGCGCGGGGGAGTCGGGCGCGTGAAGGAAGGGGTTGAACCCGGCGAGCCACACGCGGCCCTCCCAAACGTAGCGCCACACGTCGTCCGAGAGGGTGGGATCGAGCAAGAGCAGCGGGGCGCGCACGACGAGCGCGGCGACGACGACGCGCCCGGGCGACCCTGCGTTCGGCGCGAGCAGCGCCACGAGCGCGCCCCACACGACCGTGACCGCCACGAACGGCGCGGCGGCGGCGCGTGGGTCGCCGAGAGCGGTCGCCGCGAGCGCCCCCGCGAACGCGACGGTCACGGCGACCGCGGCGGGAGGGAGCGACGGAGAGCGCGCGGCCGGTGACACGCGCCGTCGCTAACGCGCGCGCCGGCACCGGCGCCGTCTCGGCTTGCCGACGCGCCCCGGCCGGCGGGAGGTCGCCGCCCGAATCCGGCGTTGTGCGGTCGGACCGTAAGCTCAACCGGAGCCCACCCGTTGACACGGAAAGGGGGAGGCCCTAAGGAGCCCCCTTCGAGGAGCACATGCGCCCAGGCCGGAGCCTCGTCTTCGCTTCGCTCGTCCTCCTGCCGCTCCTGGCGGCGGGGTGCAAGAAGAAGATCCCCGACGACACCAACGACGGCAGCGTGGACCTCCCGCCGCCGAGCGCCACCCTCCAGGTGGCCGCTGTCGATCCGGCCTTCGCTCCCGCTGATCGTACGATCGACGCCGAAATTTTCGGGAGCGGCTTCGAGTCCGGCGCGCGCGTCAGCTTCAGCGGCGCCGCCGCAACCTCCGTGCGTTTTGTCGACGAGAACGCGCTCCGCGTCACGGTGCCCGCGATGGCGGTCGGCAGCTACGACGTGACCGTCACCAACCCCGACGGCACGAAGTCGACGCTCCGAAAGGGCCTCACCCTCACGGAGCCCGGTACCGCCACCGCGGCGTGCGGCCCGGCGACGGTGTCGTTCGACTTCGACAGCACCGTGCTCTCCGTGTCGACGCGTCGGGACCTCGACACGCTCGCCAGCTGCCTCCGCGACGTGCAGTCCGCCGCGCGCATCGAGGGGCACTGCGACGATCGGGGCACGACGGAGTACAACATCGCCCTCGGGCAGCGCCGCGCGGACGCCGTCCATCGCTATCTCGTGAGCCAGGGCGTCGCGCCCGGCCGCCTCCGCACCGTCTCGTACGGCGAGGAGAGGCCCGCCGACAGCGGCGGCTCCGACGCCGCCCACGCCAAGAACCGCCGCGCCGAGATTTCCGTCCGGGAGTAGCCGTGCTTCTCACTCTCCTCCTCGCCTGCGTCCTCGACCGCACCGGCCAGTCCGCCACCGACCAGATGCACCGCGAGCTCGCCGATCACGGCCGGCGCCTGCGGGAGCTCGAGTCCATCTCCGAGGACATGTCCCGCCGCGTGGGGCAGCTCGAAGAAGTGACGCGGGCGCGCGGCCAGGAAGAGATCCTCAAGATGGAGACGATGGAGCAGCTCCGCCAGGAAGTCGCGCGGGTGCGCGGCGACTTCGAGGTGCTCCAGCACGAGTACGGCACGTTCGAGCAGGCCGGGATCGGCTTCCAGTCGTCCACCGGCTACCAGATGTCGTACATCGAGGCGCGCGTGGCCCAGATGGAGAAGTCCCTCGGGCTAAAGGCGCCGCCGCCGCCCGAGCGCGACCCCTCCACGGGTGAGGTGGTCGCCGCGAACCCCGCCGTCGCGACGGCCCCCGGAGGCGCCGACGCCGCCGCGGCGCTCCCCGCCGACGAGGGCCCCAAGACCACCGAGGAATTCTTTGCCCTCATCGAGAAGAACCTCGCCGAGGGCAACGGCGGCGTCGCCCGCGCCGTGGCGAAGCGGTTCGTGGACGCCAACCCGAAGAGCGACCGCGTCCCCGAAGCGTACTACCGCATCGCGGAATCCTGGCAGAACGAAGCAAATTACCGCGACGCCGCGGCGAGTTTCATGGTGGTCGCGGACAAGTTCCCGCAGAGCTCGTGGGCGCCGTGGTCCACCCTGCGCATCGGGGAGTGTTTCGCCGCGCTCGGAGACAAGCCCAACGCCAGGCTCTTCTACCAGGACGTCATCGACAAGTTCCCAAAAAGCAAGGCGGCCAAGGAAGCGAAGTCCCAGCTCGGGAAGTAGCGGGGAACCCCGCCGACGTTCCCTCGGGTGACCTGCGCCGTCACGGTGCGTCTCCCTGTTGCGCCGGGCCGCCGGAACGATTATGCGAGGCGTCCCAAACCTCCGTCCCCATGGAGCGTCCCCCCGGGCGCTCTTTTTTTTTGGCCGATGACCGACGCAACCCGCCTCCGCACCCTCACGCAAAGCCTCCGCGCGCTCGTCGAGCCCGTGGCCGAGGCCCAAGGCTGCGACGTGGTCGCCATCGAGCTCGTAGGGGCCCCTACCGGTGATCGCGTGCTCCGCGTGTCGATCGACAGGCCGGGCGGCGCCACCATCACGGACTGCACGAAGGTGTCCCGCGGCATCTCCCCTGCGCTCGACGAAGGGGACCTGATCGACGGCGCCTACAACCTCGAAGTTTCTACGCCCGGAATGGAGCGACCGCTCCAGCGTGAGAAGGACTTCGCCTACTTCGCGGGCTGTGAGGCCCGCATCAAGCTCTACGGGATGGACGGCCGCCGTCGCCTCAAGGTGCGCCTCGCGGGCGCGTCCGGCGGCGTTGTCCACGCCCAGCTCGACTCGGGGGAGGAACAACACATCCTCCTCGACGACATCGAGCGCGCCAATCTCGTGCTCGACCTCGACCAGTACGCTCGGCTTGGCCAGGGGTTGCACCCTGTTGCCGAAGGAGAAACGCCATGATCAGTGAACTTGCACGCGACCTCGAAGCGGTCGCCCGCGAGAAGAACATTCCCCGGGACTCGCTCATCGAGGTCCTGGAACAGGCGATGGTCGCTGCCGCCCGCAAGAAGTACGGGATGGTGAAGGACTTCGAGGCCCAGTGGAACGACGAGCTCGGCGAGGTCGAGCTCTTCGAGTTCCGCACCGTGCGCGACGAAGTCGAGGACGAGGACATCGAGATCGAGATCGAGCACGCCCGCAAGCTCGACCCCGAGTGCGAGGTCGGCGACAGCCTCGGCATCAAGCTCGACATCGAGGGCCTCGGCCGCATCGCCGCGCAGACGGCGAAGCAGGTGATCATCCAGAAGATCCGCGACGCCGAGCGCGAGATGACCTTCTCCGAGTTCAAGGACCGGAAGGGTGAGATCATCACCGGCATCGTCCGCCGCTTCGAGAAGGGCAACATCATCGTCGACCTCGGCCGCGCCGAGGCGATGCTGCCCAAGCGCGAGCAGGTGGCCACCGAGACCTACCGCCAGGGTGACCGCATCCAGGCCTACGTGGTGGACATCACCCGCGCCACGAAGACTCCGCAGGTCGTTCTCTCCCGCTCGCACCCCGGCCTCCTCATGAAGCTCTTCGAGCTCGAGGTTCCCGAAGTCGCCGAAGGCATCGTCCGCATCGAAGCGTGCGCCCGCGAGCCGGGCTTCCGCGCGAAGATCGCGGTCTCCAGCATCGACCAGGACGTCGATCCCGTCGGCGCGTGCGTCGGCATGAAGGGAAGCCGTGTCCAGGCCGTCGTCGGCGAGCTCCGCGGCGAAGCCATCGACATCATCCCCTACCACCCGGACCCCGCGCGCTTCATCGTGTACGCGATCGCCCCGGCGAGCGTGTCGCGCGTCTACATCGACGAGCACACGCACGCGATGGAGCTCGTGGTCCCGGACGACCAGCTCAGCAAGGCGATCGGCCGCCGCGGTCAGAACGTGCGCCTCGCCGCCCAGCTCACCGGCTGGCGGATCGACATCTTCAGCGAGGCGAAGCACGCCGAGATGAACGACCAGGCGCGCTCCGAGCTGTCCCGCGTGGACGCGCTCGACCACGACCAGGTGGAGACCCTCATCCGCCACGGCTTCCGGAGCTGCCGCGAGGTGGCGGACGCCGAGACGTACGAGCTCGCCGGCATCCTCGGCGTCGAGGAAACCGACGCCGAGGCGGTCATCGCCTCCGGCGAGCGCGCGCTCGAAGTGCTGATCCTCGAGGAGGCCGACCGTCGTAAGGCGGCCGCGGAGCTCCCCCCGAGTGCAGACGAGATCTAAGTCCCATCGGGGCAAGAAGAGAGGCGCCCCTCCCGCTCCGGTGGGGGAGGGCCCCGTGCGCACCTGTGTGGTCACCCGCGAGTCGGGCCCTCCCTCGCGCTTCGTGCGCGTGCTGCTCGGGCCGGACGGGCGCGTGGAGATCGACTACCACGCCAAGCTCGGCGGGCGCGGCGCGTGGCTGACCCCTCGTCGGGACGTGTTCGAGGCGGTCGAGGCGAAGCCCGGCATCCTCCTGCGCGCGCTCCAGATCGAGGGCACCTGCGACACCTCCGGGCTGCTGGAGCGCGTGCGCGCGCTCAACCTCCGGTCCGTCGGCGACCTCCTCTCGTTGTCGTCGCGCGCAGGCGCGCTCGCGAGCGGCGCCGAGCAGGTGGCGGGCGCGGTGCGTGCCAAGGAGGTCATCGGCCTCGTCGTGGCCTCCGACGCCTCCCCCGCCAGCCTCCACGCCGCGCTCGGCTCCCTGGCCGAGATTCCGGTGTGGACGGTGCCATGGGATCGAGAGTCGTTGGGGCAGCGGATCGGCAAGGGTCCGCGCGCGATCGTGGGTTTGCGAGCGACGGCGGCGACCCGGGCGCTCGCCGAACAGTTGCGTAGGATGCACGACTTGCGTTAGGGGCCGCTGGCGAGGGCTGGCGGTGGCGTCGGACTTCTGCAGCGAGGGCGGTGCGCGCGCCCCGCTACCGCCGTGGACGGGAGTTTTTCCCGGCCCGAAACGGGAAGCGTGCGTATCCTCTGCGGGTTGCGAGCCCGTTCCTACTAAGGTACTGAATGTCGACGAAAGATCTGATGGATCGCCTCGAAAGAACTGGCGGAGCGGCCAAGGCGCAACAGCGGGCGCCCGAGGTGAAGAACGCGGACCCCAAGGGGAACGATACGACGCGGGTCGGCCAGGGCGTAGTCCGCCGCCGCGCCCCGACCGCCCCTCCGGAGCCGCCTCCCCCGCCGGCCCGTGCGCCGGGGACCGTCATTCGTCGGCCCGGTCCCGCTCGCGCGGAAGAGCCCGTTCGCGCGGCCCCCGTCGAGCCCCCTCGTCCGCCCGTGCGGGAGACTCCCCCGGTGCGCCCGTCCGCGCCGAGCGGCCTCCCGCCCCGCGGGACGCTCGCCCCGTTGCCCGGCCGCCCCGTGGTGGAAGCCGCGGCGGCCGTCGTCGAGCCTGTCGCGGTGGTGGAAGCCCCCGTGGAAGCCGCGCCCGTCGTCGAGGCCTCCGCGCCCGTCGTCGAGGCGGCTCCGGCCGTCGACGTCGCGCCCGTCGCGGCCGCCGAGCCTGAACCGGTGCACGTCGAAGCGCCCGCGGTCGCCGCTGCCGAGCCCGCGCCCGCCCCCGTGGCGGCGGCGGAGCCCGAAGCCGCCGCGGCGGTCGAAGCGCCCGTCGAGCCCCCGCAAGCCCCCCGCGCGGAGCCCACGCTCGAGCGCGCGGTCATCATCGACCGTCCGGGCGGCTACGGTCGCCTCCCGAGCGCGCAGGCCGCGCCGGGGATGCGCGCCGCGCCCGGCCAGCGTCTGCCGGACACCCCGATCCTCCCCGGTCTCGGCCGCGCGGTCGTCTCGCTCCCCGCAGGCTACGACCCGACCGATCCCACCGGCGCGCGCCGCCGTGCGCGTGAGCAGGCCGCCCAGGGCACCCGTTGGGGCCCCGGCGCCGATCGTCGTCCGCCCCCCGGCGGCCCCCCGGCCCCCGGCGCGCGCCCCGACGGCGGCGGGCCTCCCGCCCCCGGCGCGGACGACCGCCGCAACCGCAAGGGCCCGACCGGCCGTCGCGGCGAGCGCAGCGAGCACGTCCTCTCCCCGATGGACGCGCGTTCCCGCAAGCCGAGCCGGCGCCCCGGCAAGGACATGCGCATCTCCCAGCCCAAGTCGCTGGTGAAGCACAAGGTCCGCATCGAGGGCGAGATCACGGTCGGCAACCTCGCCCACGAGATGGGCGTGAAGGCCGCCGACCTCATCAAGCTGCTCATGGCGATGGGCACGCCCGCCACCGTGAACCAGTCGGTCGACTTCGACACCGCCACCCTGCTCGCGCAGGAGCTCGGCCACGAAGTCGTCAACATCGCGTTCGACGAGTCCGAGCACCTCATCAAGGCCGGCGACGAAGGGGACGAGTTCCCCGAGCGTCCCCCGGTAGTGACGGTCATGGGCCACGTCGACCACGGCAAGACCACGCTCCTCGACTCGATCCGCAAGGCGAAGGTCGCGTCCGGCGAGGCGGGTGGCATCACCCAGCACATCGGCGCGTACCAGGTCAAGCGCGGCGACCGCTACATCACCTTCATCGACACCCCGGGCCACGCCGCGTTCAGCGCGATGCGCGCCCGCGGCGCGAAGGCGACGGACATCGTCATCCTCGTGGTGGCGGCGGACGACGGCATCATGCCGCAGACCATCGAGGCCATCAATCACGCGAAGGCGGCCGGCGTGCCGATCGTCGTGGCCATCAACAAGATGGACAAGCCGGGCGTCCAGCCCGACCGCGTGAAGCAGACCCTCATGGAGTTCGGGCTCGTCCCCGAAGAGTTCGGCGGCGACACCATCATGGTGCCCGTCTCGGCGCTCAAGGGCACCGGCATCAGCGACCTCCTCGACAACGTGCTCATCGTGGCGGAGGTCGCGGACTTCCGCGCCAACCCCGATCGCCACGCCGAAGGCGTCGTGCTCGAGTCCCGCCTCGAGACCGGTCGCGGCGCCGTCGCGACGATGCTGGTGCAGACCGGCACCCTGAAGCAGGGCGACACCCTCGTCATCGGCAACACCTGGGGTCGCGTCCGCGCCATGTCGGACGACCAGGGCAAGAAGATCAAGGAAGCCGGGCCCTCCACGCCCGTCGAGATCTTCGGCCTCCAGGACGTTCCGAGCGCGGGCGACGAGTTCGTCGTCGTCGGCACCGAGAAGGACGCGCGCGCGCTCGTCGAGCACCGCAGCGGCCAGGCCCAGGCCCGCGCCGGGGCGGCGGTCAACCGCGCGAAGATGACCCTCGAGGACCTCTACAAGACGGGCTCCGACGCCAACCCCATCGTCCACGTCGTCCTCAAGGCCGACGTGAGCGGCTCGCTCGAAGCGCTCAAGGGCGCCCTCGAGGGGATCGTGGTCAACGGCACGTCTCTCAAGATCCTCCACGCCGCGATCGGCCCGGTCAACGAGTCGGACGTGAACCTC
>CAXNIN010000219.1:0-7880 GCA_964202365.1 Myxococcota bacterium
GCCGTGCGAGAGCGTGCCGATGCGAACGTCGGCGCGGTCCGCGAGGAGCACGCTCGTGAGCACGTCGTCGACCGCGCGCCGCGTGCCGGCGGCGTCGAGCCCCTGGAGGCGCCCCCACACGGTCAGGAGCTGGCGCGGCGTGGACGCGGGCGGGAGCTCGGCGTCCTGGGGGAGGATGCCCACGCGGCCCCGGTGCGTCTCGGGCGAGTACGGGCCGTTGCCGAGCACGTCGACCGTGCCCTCGTCGGGCCCGAGGAAGCCGGCGAGGATCGACATCGTCGTCGTCTTGCCCGCGCCGTTCGGGCCCACGAGCCCGCAGATCGTGCCGGTCGGGACAACCAGATCGAGGCCGTCGAGCGCGCGGTTCTTGCGGTACCGCTTCACGAGCCCGGCGCACCGGATGGCGTCGGTCACAGGTCCCTCCGGGTGAACACCGCGTAGCCCGACGCGAAGTAGATCATGGCGAGCACGAGTGCCTTGACGACGGTAGCGCCGAGGAGGCCGAGGTCGGGGGTCCAGAAGTCGGCCCAGAGGCTCGTCGCCAGGAACATCCCGCCCACGTCCGCGAGCCGACCCAGGAAGTCGGTGCCCGACGCCGTGAACAGGAGCCCGTCCGCGATGGGCATCCCGAAGAGCAGCCCCGCGGCGAGCACGCGCGCGCCGTTGGGGTTGGCCACCCATTGCGACGCCGCGAGGCCGAGGCCCGCGAACGGCAACGCCCACGCAACCGCGCGGAGCGTGCGCCCGACGAGCGCCACCGCCATCTCGACCGGCGGGTTGCCCACCATCAGGGTCATCCCGAGCACCCACGCCACGGCCGCGCCGAGGAGCGCGGCGACAACCGCGACGAGGAGCTGCCCCGCGAGCTTCCCGAGGCCGATCTGCAGGCGTCCGGTGCGGCAAAGGAGGTAGCGTACGCTCCGGCTCTTCACCTCCGCCGCGATCGACGCCGACGCCGAGAACACGAGCACGAGCGGGAGGAGCCCCATCGACGTGGCGCCGGTCCACACCGCCACGAGGGGCTCGTCGAGGAGCGCGGTGATGTCGGTGTCGCTGTCGACGAGGCCGCCCACGAGGTCCGCCAGCTTGCCGTCGGCCTGGAGCGCGCCCATCAGCGCGCCGGGCCTGTCCGTCGCGGGCACGCCGAGCGTCTCGGCGACGGAGGCCTCGAGGCGCCGCAAGATGCGCACGAGCACCCACGTCGAGCCCGCGATCCCCCCGCAGTACGCGAGGAGCACGAGCTGAAACAGGCGCGTGCGCACGGCCTCGCCCAGCTCGTAGACCGCCACCCACCACACGTCCGCCGCGAAGCGCTTCATCAGCGGTCGAGCATCGGCGCGGAGACGCCCTCGAGGCGGGTGAGCGCGTCGAGGGTGTCGCCCGAGACGTAGGAGAAGGGGTCGACCGCGCTGTCGTCCACGGCACCGTACACGTCCTCGGGGAGCGCGCGGCGGAGCTGCTCGTCGGCGGCGATCACGATGTCGAGCGACTCGGCGGCGAAGTCCATCAGGTCACGACGGTCCACCTCGCCGTCGGCCAGCGCGGCCTCCGCGAAGGCGTCGACCTCGGCCTTGAGCGCGCGGTTCATGTCGTCCATCGCGGCGTTGACCGCCTCGACATCGTCGTCGCCGAGGTCGCCCTGCTCGACGAGCGCCGCGAGCGCCTGGGCCCGGCGGGCGTCCAGGCCGGCCTGCATCACCTCGCGCATCTCCTCGGTGGAACGTGGAGAGTCCGGCCCTTCCGGTGCCTCGGGGCCACCTTCGTCGGGCGCCGGGCCGTCGGCGTCCGGCGCAGGGGTGGGGTCCTCCGCGGAGGGGGGGCGGCGCCCGTTCTCGTCCATCCCGAGATCAGGGGCGTCCGAACGAAGGATCGAGCGGATGCTCCGCGCCGCGCTGTTTCGGCACGGGGCGGCGCCCGCGAGCTTCAGGGCGTCCACCTCGGCGCGCAGCACGAGCATCTCGCCGCGCGGCTGCCACGCGCCGAGCACGATCCCGACCACCATGGCGACGACAGCAGGGAAGAAGGGCTTCAACGCGCACCCGGATACGTCCCATCTATCGCGACCGGCGCCGGCCGCGCCCGCCCGGCCGGCCTTGCGTCATCCTGCGACATTCCCCAAACCGTGATCTGAATGTCGCGGTCAGCCTTGACACGACAAGAGGAGAGTGAGAAGCTGCCTGAACGCGCTCTCTTCGCCGCCCGTCGCGTCCGAGGTCAAGATGGTCCCCGATTCTCTCCGTTTCCCGCCCGGTGGCAAGCCCTGGCTCCTGTACGCGCTCTTCGGCGCCAGCCTGGTGCTCAACCTCGCCTTGGCGGTGAAGTACGGCGGCGCGGAAGAAGCGCCCCCGGCCGCGCCCGCGCCCTCGATCGTGCCGATCGGCGAGGAAACCGCCATCTCCAACCCGGCCGTCCCCGCCGATCAGGTGCAGCCGCTCCCCGAGCCCCTCGGCGTGGCGCGCGCCGCCGGCACCGAGGTCTTCTCGGGCCCCGTCACCTCCTCGCTCTCCGTCACGTTCCAGGACGCCCCCAACACGAACCCCGCGGCGCTCACCGCCGTGTTCGCGCGTTTGTTCGCCTGGGACGTCGATCTGCGCCGTGACCTCCACAAGGGCGACACCGTCGAGGTTCTCTACGAACAGCCCGAGGGTGCCGAGCCCCTGGTGCTCGCCGCGCGCCTGCGCAGCCAGCCGGGCGCCGCCGACGAGAAGGTGTTCGCGGCGTGGCGTTACCAGGCCCCCGGCGACCGCTTCCCGTCGTACTGGTCGGACACCGGCCAGGAAGTCCCGCGCCGCCTCATCGACGGGCCGCTGCCCGATTACGATCAGATCACCAGCCTTTTGAAGGACCGCCCCACCCACGAGGGCATGGACTTCAAGACCCCCATCGGCACGCCCATCGTCGCGCCCCGGGCCGGCCGCGTGACGCGCACCAACTGGAACCACGCCGCCAACGGCAATTGTGTCGAGGTGCAGTTCTCCGACGGCGCGGTCGCCAAGTTCCTGCACCTCAACGAGAACAGCGTGAAGGACGGCCAGTCCGTCACCGCCGGCACCGAGATCGGCAAGACCGGAAACACCGGCCGATCCACGGGCCCGCACCTGCACTATCAGCTCGAGAAGGGCGGGCGTGTGGTCGACCCCATCGCCTACCACGGCACGCTCCGCCGCCAGCTCCCCCCCGACGCGATGCCGGGCTTCGAGCAGGCGAAGAAGGAGCTCATGGAGCAGCTCGACGGCCGGCTCGCGAGCCGGTAGGTCGCGGGGTGCCCGGGGCAGGGGGCCTCAACGGCCCCCCGCAACGCCCCCGCTCTCCCGTGCGGGTGGGGTCTCCACCGCGTGACGACGGGGGGCGTTGCGGGGGGCTCGCCCCCCGCCCCAAGAAAATCTACTTCCTTCGCCGCAGCCAGGGCACGAGCAGCGCGACCAGGAAGGGAAACCGCACCGCGATCGGAGAGTGCGCGCAGGAACCGCCGCCTTCGCACCCCGCGCTTTCGCCGCCGCAGCCGCTCGAGGCGTCGTCGCAGCCGAGCTCGGCGCCGATGTCGATGTCGCCGCCGGAGATCCCGCCTTCGTCGCAGCCCAGGCTGCCGCCGGAGCAGCCGGAGAGCTCGATGGGCTCGACGTCTTCCGTGTCGAGCACGGCCCAGCCGCCCAGCCAGGCGTCGGCGGGCATCCACCAGATGTAGCCGAGGCCGATGCCGCGCCACGAGGGGATGGCCAGCGACGGAAGCGCGGGGAGCACGCCGCCGAGGATCGTGGGCACGAACCCGGCGAGTCCTTCGGCGTACCCTTCGGGCAGCAGCTCGTGGTCGTCTTCGAGGAAGCCGAGGTTGTCGTCGACCACGATGGCCGGCGTGAGCACGCCGTCGGTGAGCGGAAGATCGAGGCCGATGCTCCCTTGCATCGTGGCGCCGAAGATACGCGCTTCCCGACCGTCGAGCGCGCCGTACGCGGCGATGTTGAGCCCGTCGACGTTCACGCGGAGCGGCGGGCCGTCCTCCGCGAAGCTGGCCGTGGGGGCGGCGCGGGGGCGCACCGCGAGGCGCATCGGCACGGCGTTCGGGAACAACGCGGTCCACGGATCGCCGAAGATGGGGGCGAACAAGCTGGAGTCGAGCGCGGCGCCGCCGAGGTCCGCGAGGTCGATGCAGAGCGCCCCGGACTGGTACACGGCGTAGAGCACCTGGTCGACGAAGACGCCGTTTACGACCACGCCGGCGTCGTACGTGAGCGTGCCGTCGGGAGCGGTGCCGGCGAGCGCCGGGAACGCCTCGGCGCCGCTCGGGGCCACCCCCGCGGGCACACACGCGCTCACGGCCGAGGGCTCCACGGTGGCGCCGAGCCCGATGAGCAGGCCGTTCGAATCGAGCGTGAAGCGCGAAGGGGCCAGCGCGAGCGCGACCTCGCCTTCGCCGACGGCGAGGGAGGTGTCGATCACCAAGGCGCCAAGGGCGTCCTCGAGGGTGGGCTCGATGCTCGCGCCGAGGTCCGCCAGGGAGGGCGCGATGGCGCCGACGAGGAGATTGGTGATCGCGGTGGGGTCTTCGCCGAGGAGCGTGCCGATGGCGTCCGCGAGCACGCATCCGTCCAGCGGGTTCGTGATCGGCGCCAGCTCGAGCGTGACCTCGCCGACCGTGGCCTCGAAGGCGCCGTCGACGTAGGCGAGTTCGATGGGCAGGTGCGCTTCGAGGGCAACCGTCGGGAGCTCGACGGTGCACGTCTCGTCGAGATCGACGAGCGGCGCGCAGTCGCCGACGGCCGTCAACGTCGACGCCGACGACGAGAGCGCGCCGTAGATCGCGAGGTCGAGGCGGCCTTCCGTGGGGACGAGCGCGACTTCCTGGATGTCGATGTCGAGCATGAGCCCGTCGAGGGCGTAGGTGAGCACCTGGGTCGGGTCGCCGTCGTCGCAGGCGAGCTCGCCGCCGAGCGCCGCGACGGGGAACGCCGCGGGCATCACGTCGGCGATGGCGTCGCCGAGGGTGTCGAAACCCTGGGCGGAGACGTGGACGCCGACGGCGGCGTCGACCGGGTCATAGGCGAGGGCGGCGGCGGCCAACAGGAGCATGGGCGGCATCATAGCCCCGCCTGCACGCGGTAGAGCGTGGCCCAGGGCTCGCCTTCCCTCGACAACGTCGCGACAGGGGTTGCGCGCACGCCGGCGGCCTCGGCGGCCCGGGCCACGTTCTTGGCGTCCGGGCTCCAGTTGTAGACCATGGGCGCGCTCGCGCGCACGGCGAGGAAGTGGCGACCGACCGCGAACCGCAGCACGTCGGGCCCGCGCGCGCCGCGCGCGACCGCACCCCACACGTGCGTCACGGCCACCTCCGGGGCGCGCGCCTCGAGCATGCCGTAGAGCTCGTAGTCGGCGGCGACGAGGTCCGTGACGGCGTTCTCGCGGAGGAAAGCGACGAGCTCGGCCTGGCCGGCTTCCGTGAAGGTAGGGTTGTCGACGGTGGCCACCACGGCGTCCGTGCGGGCGAGGTGGAGCGCGCCGGCGAGCACGAACGGCGCGGCGAAGGCCGCCGCGGCCACCCCGCGCGCGAAGGAGCGAGGCGGCGCCGTGGTCGCGGCGACGCGGTCGACCGCGAGGCCGATGAGGAGCGCGAGCGGGACCGACACCTGCGCAAGGTGGTGGAGGTCGCGGTTGGCCACCCAGAGCGCGGCGACCTGGAGCGGGACCGCGAGCGAGAGGAAGCGGAGGAGCGCCGCGGCGCCGGTGTCCGCGCGGTCGCGCCACGTGAGCCCGACGCCGAGCGCGACGACGCCGAAGCCGAGCACCCGGAGCGTGGAGACGGGCGACTCGGCCGCCGCGCCGTACGCCGGCCCGAAGAACGCGAGGGGGTTCCCGAAGAAGTAGACGAGGTTGGAGGTGCCTTCACGGGAGGGCGCGGCGCGCGCCCAGCCGTCGACGAGGCGGCGCACCTGGAGCAGGAGCGTGTCGTGCGAGGCCACCACGGGCACGTCGAGGAGCGCCTGGTGCACGTTCGCGAGCAGGAGCGGCGCGACGCAGAGAAGCGGGATGGCGACGAGCACGAGAGGCTCGACGCGGCGCGGGGGTTTGAGCTTCGGAAGATCGCGCCGGGTGAGGAGCGCGGCGAGCGCATACGCGGCGATCGTGGCGGCGAAGGTGGCCTTCGCGCCGAGGCCGAGGCCGACGCCCACGGCAATCGCGACGGTGCCGTGCACGCCGCCCCTCCAGCGGCGGCTCCACAACGACCAGATCACCAGGAGCGCGGCGGCCTGCAGCAGAATCTCGGTGCCCCCGAGCACCTTTCGATAGAAGACGAAGCACCAGTCGCTCGCGAGCACCCAGGCGGTGACGGTCGCGGCGATGTGCGTGCCGTGGAACCGCAGGAAGCGGTGCGCGAGGGCGAGGAGCAGGGCCCCGAGCGCGATGTGGGTGGCGACGCCGGCGCCGAGCGAGCCCGTCGCGGCGCGCACGACCCGCGCGGGCCAATCGGCGGCGCCGCCGGTGTAGGCGTTCACGGCGAGCGGCACCTGCACCGGGCCGACGACGAGGCGCTCGGTGGGGCGCGTGCGGGCGGCCCGAAGCGGGCCTTCCCCCGTAACGCCGCTCACCGCGGGGTCGATCTGGACGAGGACGTTGGGGGGGGAGGGGAGAGCCCAGCCAATAACGACCTCTCCAACGAGCCCCACACCACGAACGGTAAAGAACGCCAGGGCCGCGTAGAGCAGCACCGCGCCCGCCAGCATGGGTGACAATGCACCGCGCAGGCGGATCATTGGTCACCGGGGAATGGCCCGCGGTGGCGGCGCCTTCTGTTGTCGAAGCCTCGGTGAGACTGCACGTACCGCACGTGGCAGCTATAGTTCGAGGAGCGCCCATGTGGCGGCGCGCGGAGCGGCGATGAGCGACACCCGACCCGAACCACCCCCGAAGAAGAACCGTCCCCAGCCGGACTGGCTCGAAGAAGCGCGCGAGCGGCTCGCCGAGTGGGTGGACTCCCTGGTGAACCCGCCCGTGCGCGTGCCGGTGCCGGTCCCGGTGCGACGCCACCGGTAGTCCGCCGACAGGTGGCTCTGAAAAGCAGAAACCCCGCCCATCTTGCGATGGACGGGGGTTCCGTTGCTCGCGCGCCGAAGCGCGCGAACCGACTTATTCGGCCTTCTCGGCCGTGTCGGTGGTGCCACCGGTGCAGCCGGTGAGAGCGCCGCCGAAGATGGCGAGGATGGCAACGAAGATGGCGGACTTGAACATGGGGGTATCTCCTCTTGCGGTGAGCTCCCGGTTATCGGACCGGGACCGTGCCTACGGCACTCGCGCAAGCGCGAGCTCGAGGGCGCTGCCGAGTATCACCGATCCAGGCGGCCACGTCAAGAGTTCGAAACGCGAGATCCATCACGTCGGCGGCGAACGCCGAGTGTGACGAGCGCGGCCAGCGCGATCGCGACGCTTCCGCCCGGAGAGGATGTGCCGCACCCGCACGTTGTGTCGGCGGGCAAGCCAACGTCTTCCGCCTCGCAGTCCTCCTCGAACGCGCCGTCGCAGTCGTTGTCGGCGTTGTCGCCACAGAGCTCGGCGGCGCCCGGGTAGACCGTGCTGCGTGTGTCGTCGCAGTCGGTACCGCCCGACGCGGGCGATGGGTCGCCGTCGCGGTCGGCGTCGTAGTTGTCGGTGCCGCTGCAGTCCTGGTCGATGAAGTCGTCGGGGGTGTCGACCGCGCCCGTGTAGGTGGCCGGATTGCCGTCGTCGCAGTCGCCCTGGCCGATTGTCTGGCCGTCGCCGTCGGCGTCGACCGCGAGGGCGTCCTGGTCGGTGGTGCCGTCGCAGTCGGAGTCGACGCCGTCCAGGGTGTCGACGGCGTCGGGGTTCGTGGCGGCGTTCGTGTCGTCGCAGTCGCCGCCGGTGTCCGTGAA
>CAXNIN010000220.1:0-7873 GCA_964202365.1 Myxococcota bacterium
TCCCCGCGGGCGCGCCACCTCCGCTACTTGGCCGCGGACGTCTGTGCGGCCGGAACTTCGACGTACTCGAAGCCGAGCGCCTTGAGCTCGGCGGCAACGTCCACCGTGGTCTTCTTGCCGTCGACTTCCACCTCGATGGTGCGCGGCCCGGCGACCACCACGAGCTGCTTCGACGGGTCGAAGAAGCGCTTCGCGGCGAGCGCCGACTGGTCGGCGGACACGGCGCCGAGGTCGGCGACGTACGTGCTCCAGGGGTCCGCCCCGAGGCCGTACACCGGCGCGCCCACGAACGAAGACGCCGTCGCGGCGTTCGTCTCGAAGTTGCCGGGGAGCGCCTTGAGCAGGTAGTCCCTGGTCATCTTGAGCTCGGCCTCGGTGGGCGTCTTGCCCGCGGCGGCGCGGAGCTCATCGAGCACGGCGGTCACGGCCGGCGCAGTCTTGTCGGCTTGCACGGACGTACGCACCGCAAACACGCCGTGGTCGCGCGCGTCGGAGAACCCGCCGTACGCGCCGTAGCTCCATCCCTTCTCCTCGCGGAGGTTCATGTTCACGCGCGACGAGAACATGCCCGCGACGAGCGTGCCCGCCATGGTGGCGGCCGGGTAGTCGGCGGAGGTGCGCGCGACGCCGGTGGTGCCGAGACGAATCACGGACTGCACCGCGCCCGGCTGCTCGACGAACACCACCCGCGTCTTCGCGAGCGGAGACGGCGCCGGCGTCGCGAGGCGCGTGGACTTGCCCGCCTTCCACGACCCGAAACGCGCTTCGAGCATCGGCTGGATGTCCGCCTGCTTCACGGCGCCCGCCACCACGATGGCGGCGTTCTTGGCGTGCCACCACGTCTTGTAGAACGCCTTGACGTCCTTCGACGCGAGCGACCCGACCGACGCTTCCGTGCCGATTCCGGGCGTGCCGTACGGGTGCGCGGTGCCGAACAGTTGGGCGGCGAACGCGCGCGCGGCGACATCGCGCGGCTCGGCGCGCTGACTCTGGATGGACGTGAGGGTCTCGGCCTTCACGCGCTTGAACTGCCCCTCGTCGAACTTGGGGTTCAACGCCACGTCCGCGAGGAGATCGAGGCTGGGGGCGAGGGTTGGGCCCGTGAGCGCGTCGACGGACACCCACGCGGCTTCGTCGCCCTGCCCGGCGGACACGTTCGCGCCGAGCATGGCGGCATCCGCGGCGATCTGCGCGCCGGTGCGCGACTTCGTGCCTTCGTCGAGCAGGTTCGCGGTGAGCGCGGCGAGGCCCGCCTTGCCCGCCGGGTTGGCTTCGCGGCCCACGGTCACGAGCACGTTGACGCTCACGAGCGGGAGGCCCGGGTTCTCGACGAGGTACACGGGCACGCCGTTGGCGAGCGTGAACATCTTCGCGGCGGGCGGCGCCCACTTTCCCTCGGCGGCGGGGGCGGGGGCGGTTGCGCGCCACGCCTCGGGGTCGGGGGGCGGCGGGGGCGGCTCCACCACAACGGGGGCCGGAGGCTCGGCCTTCTTCCCCTTCTTGGGGGCGGCCAGGGCGGGCGACACGAGGGTCGCGAGGAGCGCGAGGGTGAGAAGACGCTTCACTTGGCACCTCCGGCGTCCGACGCGGCGGGCGCTGGCGTGACGTGGACAACCACGCGGTTGTCGGCCTTGATGTTCTCGGACAGCGCCTTCTGGATCGCTTCGGGCGTGACCGCCGCGAAGCGGCCGAAGTCCTTCCGGAGCCAGTCGGGATCGCCGAGGTGGTGGTTGTAGTAGTTGAAGACATCGGCCTTTCCGCCGAAGCCGCCGAGGCTCTCGAGGCCGCGGAGCGTGCTCGCCTCCCAGGTGCGGAGCGCGCGGGAGACCTCGTCCTTCGACGGCGGGGCCGCGCGGAGCTGCTCGATCACCGACCACGCGGCCTTCTCGAGCGCGTCGGGCGACTGACCGGGCTTGCCGAGGATCTCCACCCCGAACACCGACCCGAGCGTGAGCGGGTACTGGTAGGCGTTCACGGACTGGGCGATCTGCTGCTTCTCGACGAGCTCGGCGTAAAGCCGGCTCGACTTGCCGTCCGCGAGCACGGACGCCCCGAGCTGCAGCTCGGCGTCGCTGGGCGCGAACGCCTTGGGCGTGATCCAGCCGAGGTACACCTTGGGGAGTTCGACTTCGTCCGTCAGCGCCACGCGGCGCTCCCCGACAATGGGCTCGGTCTTCGCCACCAGGGGCGGGGGCTCGGCGCCACCGGCGATCGAGCCGAAGTACTTCTCGACGAGGCCCTTGATGGTGGCGGGGTCGTAGTCGCCGACAATCGCGAGCGTGGCGTTGTTGGGCACGTAGAAGGTCTTGAAGAAGCCCTTCACGTCGTCGAGGGTGGCGGCCTCGAGGTCGGCATGGGAGCCGATCACCACGCCGTTGTATGGGTGCGGGGCCGGATAGAGGAGCTGGAAGTACTTCTCTTCGGCAACACCGTATGGCACGTTCTCGGTGCTCTGCTGGCGTTCCTTGCGGACGACGGCCTTCTGGTTGTCGAGGCGCTCCTGGGTGAGCGTGTCGAGCAGGAAGCCCATCCGGTCGCTCTCGAGCCAGAGCGCGAGCTCGAGCTGATTGGTGGGGACGGTCTCGAAGTAGTTGGTGCGGTCGAAGTCGGTGGTGCCGTTCACCGTCGGGGCGCCGGCGGCCTCGAGGTACTGGAAGAAGGTGTCTTCCGCGACGTTCCGGCTGCCCTGGAACATGATGTGCTCGAAGAGGTGCGCGAAGCCGGAGCGGCCTGCAACCTCGTTCTTCGCGCCCACGTGGTACCAGATGTTGACCGCGACGAGGGGCACGCGGGTGTCGTGATGCAACATCACTTCAAGGCCGTTGGGGAGCGTGTAGCGCTCCACGGCGAGGGCAGGCGCCACGTCGGACGCTTGCGCGGGCAGGGCCGCCGCGAGCCCGATGGGCACCGCGATCGCGAGCATCACAGAGGCGAGGAGGGAACGAACGCGCACGCGGACACCTCGGGGGGGCGGGCGGTGTATCGGGTCCGCCCCGCCCTCACAAGCGCGCGGTTCTCACCGTTCGCGGCGGCGGTAGTCGAAGCTCACCCAGAGCTCCTCGTCGAGCACGAGCATCTTCTCGAACGTGGTGATCTGCCCCGAGAGCGGGAGCTCCACGCGCACGGGTTCCACGCCCTGTCCGAGCGCCCCGGCCTCGTCCTGGCTCTGCACCGAGCGGCGGACGTTGCCCTGCACCTGGGCGTTCACGACGGCGTCGGAGGGCAGCTCCGGCGCGCGGGAGAAGTACTCCACGTTGCGGACGGTCCCTTCGAAGCTCTTCTGGGCGATCGTGGCGTCTTCGGGGAAGTGCACGCTCCACTGGAGCTGGCTCGTGGGGGCGTCCACGCGCGGCAGATCGACGCGCAGCTCGCCGCGACCGTCGGCCAGGGGCGCGCCGCTCTCCACGTAGATGACCTCCACGAGGAAGCCGGTCATCGCGCCGCCGGCCGCGTCGGAACGCACGAGCGGCACGAGCACGCCGCCCTCGCCCGCCGCCACCTTCACGCCGCGGCCCGCCACCGAGGCGCTCCACACCTCGGCGTCCTTCGGGAGCGCGAGGCGCAGGAACTGCCGGCGATTGTTGCGCACTCCGTAGCGCACGCGCGTCATGCGCCGGCCGTCGGCGGTCACGAGCGTGTCGGCCACCGCGCTGTCGACGAGCGTGACGAGCATGTCAACGTCGGGATGCGACTTCACTTCGAGGGGGATGGAGACGGCGCCGCCGCGCGCCTTCCACGCGAGGAGCACCGGGTAGTCGGTCTGCCCCACGAGGGAGGCGGGCAGCTCGCGAACGTCCACCGGCGTCGCGCCCTTCGCCTCGCCGGCGACGAGCTCCACGGCGCTGCGCGCGTCCACGCCGATCCAGGTCTTCTCGCGGGTGACATCCAACACCCGCGGCATCGGGAGCGAGGTCGCGCCGGCGAGGGCGCGCTCGTACTCGATGGCGAGGGCGTAACTCCCGAGCGCCGCGTAGTTGAGCTTCACGGTGATGACGTTCACCGCCGCGGATCCCGGCTGCTCGCCGGGGCCCGGCACGAGCGTCCAGTCGCGGATGCCGGGGCCGGTCACGTCGAGCACCGTCACGTCGCCGGGAAGCTCGACCCGAAGGGTGTCGACGCCCGTGTGGAGCACCGTGTACGCGACGCGCGCCGTGGCCTGGGTGATGCCCTCGCTCACCCCCACGAGCACGTTCGTCTCCGCGTACACGCGCGCCGCCTTCGCCGCCTCCTTCTCGCCTTCCGGGATGGCGCGCTGCCACGACACCGCGAGCGCGCCGAGGCTCGGCACCGCCGCCGTCACCGTGCGGGCGCGGCCGCTCGTCGTCGCGGTCTGGCCACGCGCGCCGGCGATCACGAAGTCGAGCGCCTCGTCGTTGTCCACGGTGAAGCCCACTTCCGTGGCGCCGCTCGGCACCATCGGCAGGGAGAGCCCCGTCTCGCCGTCGGCCGAGAAGAGCGACACGGAGAACTCGAGCTCCGCCGCGAAGGTGCCCGGCTTGTTGGTGACGAGCGTGTAGAAGCCGTCCTGGAGGAAGATCGCGGCTTCCTTCCCGTCGATCTTGGCCGAGCGCAGCGCCGCGCCCGTCGAGAGCAAAGGCACGGTCACCCAGCCCTTCTCTTTGTGCACCGCGCCCTTGAGCGAGAGCTTGAACACCGCGTAGGCGTCGTCGCCCGTGCCGACGAGCCGCCCGTTGTAGGTGGCGCGGTCGATTGTCACGTCGCGGGGCGCCTTCTCGGGCGGCGTCTCCGGCGCGAGGCCCTTCTGGTAGAGCGACTGGAAGTCGTTCCACGGGAGCTCCACCTTCCCGCCGGGGCTCGAAAAAGGGGCGGCGAACGCGGCGGTGAGGAGGAGGAGGATCATCGGGGGTCTCCGGTGGTTCGATAGGGAAGCGTGAGCGTGGGGGCGACGCCGGCGGGGAGGAGCGCATTGGTCACGCGCACCACGTCTCCGCCGAGCGGCATCGCGAGGGTCAACGGGGCGGCGCGCACGTCGAGGGCGGCGCGGCTCTCGGGGGCGGGGGGGGCGGTGGTGGAGGCGGTCGTCGGGCGCGTGAGCACCGGGAGCGCGACGACGGCGGCGGCGGGCGGGGGGGGTGGAGGCGGGGGAGTCCGGAGCGGGGCGGGCTTCGCCGCGGGGGCGCGGGTGGCCCGCACGGGCGCCGGCGCCTCCGGAGGCGGTGCGGAGGCGTCCACCTTTGCCGGCGCTTCGACCGGTTCGGCCAGCTCGTCGCCGTAGGGCGCGACTTCCTCCAGCTCGAAGCCCGCCACGGGGCCGTTCGCGTCGCGGTCCTCGCCGTCGTCGGCGGGCCGCGCGCCCCCCTCGGCGGAGGCCTTGCCCGACGCCGCCTTCTGCTTCTTCACCTCGCCGAGCAGGCGCTTGGCGTCGTCCCGGCGCTGGTCCTGCTCCTGCGACTCCTTCTGCTCGGTGACACCGATGTCGTCGGCGAGCGCGATCACGTCTTCCAGGTAGGCCTCGGCGCGCTCGACGTCGCCGCTGGCGTACGCCAGCTTCGCCTCTTCGGCCTTCTTCTCTTGCTCCACCTGCAGCGTGATCGTCTTGGCGTTGGCCAGCGCGCGCACGCGGCGGGTGGCCACGTCTTCGGCCTCCTCGTCGTCTTCCACCGACGCTTCGCCGCCCTTGTCCTTGGCGTCGTCCAACAACACGTCGAGGTTCGATTGGAGGCGGTCGACGTTGGCGTTGGTGCTCCCGCTCGACCGGACCGTCTCCAACAGCGCGCTCGACGTCGTGAAGTCGTTCCGCTTGTAGGCGGCCACGGCCTGCTGGAGCGCGGCGGCGCCGGCCTCCTCCTCGGGGGGCGGCGCCGCGGACACCGCGCCCTTCGCGGTCACCCCGCGCGGCAGGTACACCTCCCACTCGGCGGCCTGAATCGGGGCGTCCACCGCGGGCAGCTCGAAGGCGCGCTCGCCCTTTCTGGCCCACGCTTCGCCTTCGGCGATCCACGTGAGCTCCACCGGGAAGGTGAGCAGGCCCTGCACCGTCTCCACCGACTTCTCGAGCGGCACGTACACGCCGCCGGTGCCGTCGGACAACACGAGCACGGCCTCGCCCGACACGCGCGCGGTCATCGGGCGCGCGCCGTCCTGCGGGACAACGTGCAGGTATTGCTTGCGCTCGTTGCGAACGTGCCACGTCGTGCGCAGCAGGGCGCGCCCCTCGGCGGCGGCCGCCACCACGAGCACCGCGCGCTCGATCACCGTCTCGGGGCCCATCATCGGTGCGTAGTTCGCGAGGCGCACGCGGAGCGGGGTGTCCCCCTGCCACGCGCTCACCACCGCGGTCTCCGACAGGCCGCGTCCCCACTCGGGAATGGCGCGGGCGGGCACGGCGCGGGGCCCGCCGGTGGGCACCAGCTCGCCGTCTTCGGCGCCGCCCACGGTGAAATAGCGGCTCACGCGGCTCGCGACGGGGCGCGGCGCGGGGGCGGGCACCTCGCCGTCGCCCGACACCGCCTTCCGGGCCCGGATGCGCGCCTCGAAGGTTCCCTTCACGGGGGCCCGCGTGCTGAGCACGAGCCGATCGCCCGCGCGCTCGGTGCGGAGCAGCCCCGCGGCCTCCACCTCCACCTCTTCGAGCCCCGCGACATCGAGCTCGAAGCGCTCGACCGCGCCGCGCACCACCTTCCACCGCGCCACCGTCTGGGAGATCAGCGCCCCCGGCTCCGCCCACACCGCCGTGGCGGCCTCGGCGTGCACCACGGGGGTCGCGGGCCGCGGCGGCGCCTCCGTCGTCACGCGCGGCGCCCACGTGAGCGCGAGCGTGTCGGCCGCGGCGAGCCACCCGTCGTGCGCGCCGGCCACGGTCACGTCGAGGCCGGGGGCATCGACGATCACGCGCTGGCGGGCGGCGGGGAGCACGCGGAGCGAGGCGGCGCCTTGCCCCGTGGGGTCGAGCGTCCCGGTGACGCGGATCGTGGCGCCGCCGCGCGCCGCCGAGGGCGGCACGAGCGCGAAGAGGCCCGCCGGCCCGGCCACCACTGGCCCCGTCGCGGACCGCACCACGAGCCCGGAGCCCGCGAGCGGGAGCTCCGCCCACGCGGGCGTGGTGCCGGCGAGGGTCCACTCGAGCGTCACGAGGAGCGGGCCTTCCGCCGGAATCGTCACCGTGTAGCGCGCGTCCGTGGCGCCCCAGGTCACCGGCGGCGCCTCCAAGTCGGCGCCCACGGCGGCGCCGGGGGCGGCGTGCGCGGGGGGCGGCCAGAGGGCGTAGAGGAGGGCGAAGAGCATCGTTCCGGTGCGAGCGTACCGGAGGAACGACCGCGCGCGCGGCGCCTTACACCCGTTCGTGTCGAATTGCCGCGCGTCCGGGCGTCGCCGCGCGTCCGCACCCTCGGGATACGCACGGGCATGGACTTCCCCGCCGCCCCTTCGAACGGCCACCGCACCGCGGTCGTGCTCACGCTCTTCGGCGCGGCGTCGCTCGTGGCGGTCGCGGTGATGAGCGCGACCCGGCCCGGAAACGTGGCGTTCACGGCGGTGCTCTACCTCCTCCCCGCCCTGGGCCTCCTCTGGCTGGCGCCCCGGCTCGGCCGCCCGCTCCGGTATTCGGTAGCCGACGGCTTCCTGACGGTCCCCGCCCATCTCTCGCCGGTGCGCCTCCGCCTCGCCGGCGCGGTGCGGGGCGACGGGTAGGGGCGCCGGCCTCCCGTTGAGCGGGGAGCGGGCGCGAGCCGCGGGGGGCGCCGGTGCCGCTACCCGATGCGGCGCCTGAACTCGGTGGCGAGCGCGCCCCCCGCCCACCTACGAGTTCGACTACGCCGGCAGCATCTACACGTACGAGAACGTGGTGATGTACGGGTACGACCACTACGGGTCGGTGTCTGGGTCGCTGTTCGCGCAGGCGGACGACGAGAGC
>CAXNIN010000221.1:0-7851 GCA_964202365.1 Myxococcota bacterium
CGACCCGCTCGCGTCGTTCTTCCCGGCGACGAGCTCGACACCGACGCGGAGATCGCCGCTGTTGGCGGGGTCGACTTCCACGCTCGGCCCGGCGGAGCCGTCGGGGTTCACGACCTCGACGGTGGCCGGGCCGTCGCCCTGGTAGGTGCCGGACACGTAGGGCGTGCTGTTGCCGAAGGTCTTCGAGAACACGGTGCGGAGCCGCGCGGCGGTGCCCGCGGGGCCGGCGCCGCGCGCGTCGTCTTCGCCGGTGGTCCAGAAGTTTGTGCCGTCCGCGGTGCGCACCGCGCCCTCGAGGAGCCACGTGGACGCGTTGTTGCGGGTCTCGAAGGCCTCGGAGAACGGCGTGCCGCGCACCCCGAGCCACACCCCGCCGAGCCCCGCGCCGGACACGTACGCGCCGGGGGTGCCTTCGGCCGTGCCTTCGTAGGTGCCGCTGCCGGTGCCCGGGTCGTACACCATGTCGGAGAGGGCGCCGTAGTAGACTTGGCTCGAGAGGGAGTGGGGGATCTCGACGAACGCGGCGGCGCCCGGCGCGAACGAGAACACCATCGCGTAGCGGAGCGCGTGTTCGGACACGGTCCGGTTGCCCACGTCGATCTCTTCGCCGCCCTTGCGCTCGGTCAGCGTTCCGCCAAGCTGGTCGTACGAGTACGCGATCTGCACGTCGCCTCGAAGGAACGGCGGGACCTCCGTGATGACGGCGGCGGAGGCGAGGGGCAGCAGGGGGCCGAGCAGCAGCATCCGCGATGGGTACTCCGGCGGCGAAGGTACGCCGCGGAGCACAGCTCCGTCAACACGCGGGCCCACCGCCGACGCGACCGGATACGAGGTTGTGTGCCTGAACGCCCCGCCATCTCCCGCGCGCGCGCCGCCGCGTTCCTTCCGCTCCTCGCCGAAATGGTGCCGGAGCCGGCGTGCGAGCTCGACTACCGGAACCCGTTCGAGCTCCTGATCGCAACCCAGCTCTCCGCGCAGTCCACGGATGCGATGGTGAACAAGGTGACGCCGACGCTGTTCGCGCGCTGGCCAACCCCGGCTGCGCTCGCCGAGGCCGACGCCGCCGAGGTGGAGCTCGTCCTCCGCCCGACCGGCTTCTTCCGGCAGAAAACACGGAACGCGATCGCGAGCGCGCGGCTCCTCGTGGAGAGGTTCGGCGGCGAGGTGCCGGCGCGCATGGAGGATCTGATCACGCTGCCCGGCACGGCGCGCAAGACCGCGAACGTGGTGCTCGGCACCGCGTTCGGCGTGCAGAGCGGCGTGACGGTCGACACCCACGTGTTCCGCGTGACGCGCCGCTGGGGCTGGCAGCGCGAGAAGACGCCGGAGAAGGTCGAGCCCCACCTCATGAAGCTCGTGCCGCGCGAGCAGTGGTCGGCCTTCGGGCACCGCGTGGTGTTGTTCGGGCGGTACCGGTGCGTGGCGCGGAGCCCGAAGTGCGAGGGCTGCGCTGTGCGGTCGCTTTGTCCGGTGGGGCGAGGGGAGTCGCCTCCGTAGGGCTGCTCGGGCCGGGGCCGTGCTACGTTCGTGCTGCGGAGGTTCCTCATGCCCGCCAAGACCCAGGCCACCGTCGGCACCACCACGCCCGCCGCGTCGACCACCGGCGCGGGCACCACCCCCGCGGTGTCCCAGGCCGGCGGCAACGGCGCCGCGCAAGACCGAATGAAGAAGGTCTCCGGGCCCATCGGCCGGGTGTGGAACCACATCCTGGGCCAGCCCGAAGGCAGCACCGCCACGGCGGAGTCCGCCGCGGACCAGGCGATGGTGCGCGCCTACCTCGACAAGCGGCTCGGCCTCGCGGAAGGCGAGATGTTCCGCGGCATGAAGCTCGACGGCGTGGCCGAGAAGCTCGTGTCGACGCTCGACAAGGACAGCGACGGCAAGATCACGTGGCCCGAGTTTCAGGCCTTCGAAGTCCAGATCCTGGCCGTCCTCGCGCCCGGCGCCGAGAAGGCCGGCGCCAACGTGGGCGGTCTGGCCACCGCCCAGCACGAGAAGATCGCCGGCGCCGACGGCAAGGCGGGCCTGTCGGAGCTCCAAGGCGCCGCGAAGTCGGCGCTCCCTCAGGGCACGGACCACGCGGACCTCGTCGCGCAGCTCGGCGCACGCGTGGCGATCGATGCCGTCGACCGCGACGAGAGCACCACACCCATCGGCCAGCGCACGTTGTCGAAGGAAGAATGGACGGGCGCGGCCTCCGAGGTCGCGAAGCGCCAGTAGCCGCTCGCCGGGCGGCGTTGCCGCGACGGTGGGCGCGGGCGGGGCTCCACATGACGTCGCCCTCGTGTATGGGTTCACTACTTGTCATAATATACCTTATCGGAAGTGGAGGGCGGGTTCAGGGAGAGGGGTGTTCCGCGCGGATCCGCCGCCGGCAACGCGCCCGCCTCCTGCTACACTTCCGCCCGATGTCACCGCTCTCGCTCGCGCAACGCGCCGCCGCCGCCACGGCGATGCCCGCCGCATCGAGCCTCCTCCTCCTGCTCGCTGCGTGCGGCCCCGACGCCGTCGCGTGGCTGCCCGACGCCCCTGCGCTCGTGGTGGGCGCCGAGACGCTCACGTTCCCGGACGTACCCGTCGGCGCGGCGGCGACCGCCGCCGTGGTCGTCCGCAACGACGGCGAAGCGCCGGGCACCTATGCGCTCACCACGGACGGCCCGTTCAGCGTAGACCGCGCCGAACTGGAGCTGGGCATCGCGGGCGAAGCCAGGTTGACGCTCCAGTTTCGGCCCGAAACCTGGGCCGACGCCGCCGGCGCCCTGAACATCGACGGCGTGGCGCGCGTGCGCCTGCTCGGGCCGGTGCGCACCGATGTCGACGGCGACGGCGTCGACGGCGCCGCGTCCGGTGGCGCGGACTGCGACGACGCGGACCCCGCCGTCTACCCCGGCGCGGACGACCCGTGCGGCGACGACCGCGACGCCGACTGCGATCCCGTCGGCGACGACGACTGCGACGGCGACGGGACCGCCGCCGACGACGACTGCGACGACGCCGACGCATCCGTGTACCCGGGCGCCGCCGAGGCCGGCCCCAACGACCGGGACGACGACTGCGACGGCCGGATCGACGAGGACTTCGTCGCGCTCGACGCGCTCGTCATCACGGAGATCTCGCCCCGCGCCCCGAGCTGGCTCGAGCTGTGCAATCACGCGGAGCAGCCGATCCACGCGGACAACTTCACGATCACCACCACCGCGGGCACGATTTCGCTGCCCGCCGGGCGCATCGACGCCGGCGCGTGCGCCGCGATCTGTGCGTCGCGCATCACCGACTGTGCGTTCCATGCCTCGATCGTGATTGCCGCCGCGGACACGGTGACGCTCTCGGTCGAGGACCGCGTCCTCGACACCGTCGCGGCCGACGCGAGCTGGGGCTGGGACGCCGCGTGGGCGTGGGCGCTCGACCCGGCCCGCGCCACGTCCGCGGGGAACGACGCCGCCGACGCGTGGTGCCGCGCCGACGGCTCCGCCGGACGGCCGAACGACGCGTGTGTGCCCGCGGGCGGGGCCCGGTAGGGCGGCGGGGTACCACACCCCTCCCCTCCCCCTTCCTCGGCGACGCCGCGCGCCCCTGGGGCCCGTCAGCGTTCGGGAGAGACCCAGTCGAGGGCGGCGGCGGGCGTGGGCGCCGGGCCGCGGCGGAGCGCGTACAACACGCCCGCGTTGCTCACGGTGTACACGTAGTCGCCGTCGACCGCGGGGCGCGCCGTGATGCCGGTCAGCAGCACGCCGGGCTCGAAGGTCCACCGGAGAGCGCCGGTAGCGGGATCGACGAGGTAGAGGCTGCCTTCGCTGCTCGCCACGAGCACGCCCTGGGCGGTCGAGACGGGCTGGCTGATCGACCCGCCGGTACCGGAGTCCCACGCCCACGCCTCGGCGCCGGTCCGGGCGTCGATCTTGCGCAGGACACCGTCCGGACTGCCGTGCCAGAGGGTCTCCCCTTCGACGGCGAACGGCGTCGCGCTCCCGATGGGCAGGCGCCACCGGGGAGTGCGCGTGGCGGGGTCGAGCCCGACGAGCGGCTCGGAGTACCCGCCGATGACGACGCTCCCGCCGACATACGTGGCCGGGGCGATGAGGTCGGGGTAGGCGCCTTCACCGATCTGCGAGGACCAACGCTGGTTCCCATCGGAAGCGCCGAGCGCGACAAGGAAGCCGTCCGAGAAGCCGACGTACACCGTGCCGTCCGCGACGGTCGGCCCCGGGGCGCCGAAGAGCTCCAGCTCGGCGGCGCGCAACCCCTCGAGCTTGTGCGCGTGCCGCCAGCGGAGCTCCCCGGTGGCGGCGTCGAGGGCGTACACGAGGTCGTCCACGTTCGTGAGGTACAACGTGCCGTCGACGAGCGTGGGCGACGCGAGGATCGGCGCGCCGGAGAAGTGTTCCCACGCGGGCGTCGCGCGGTCGAGCTTGTCGAGGCGGAACGCGGAGGTGTACCCGGCGGTGTCCGTCACGTACACGAAGGTGTCGGTGAGGAGCGGCGCGGACGCGACGGGCGCGCGCGTGGGGAGCGAGGCCGCCAGCGAGCCGTCCCGGCGGTCGAACACGAGGAGCGCGTTCGCCCCGGAGTACCCGGCGAAGATGTGCTGCCCGGCGACCACGGGGGGCGCGGGCTCGGTGCGCGTGGCGGTGTCGGGAGGGGTGCCCGGGAGGCGCCGCTCCCAGAGAAGGAGCGGCGCGCCCTGGAGCGACGCGCCGGGGGCCACCGGGGTGGGCTCCGGCGCCCGAAACTCGAGCCCCGCGGCGAGGAACATCGCCAGGGCCGACGCGCTCGTACCGGGGACGCTCAACCGCCGCTCCCGGAGATCTTACCCTCCAGGAAGGTCACCTCGTTCTCGCGCGGCGTTTGCGGGAAGCGGGTGCGGAGCTCGTCGAGGGTGCGCTTCGCGTCGTCCTTCTTGTCGGCGGCGATCTGCGCCTCGGCGAGCGAGAGGAGCGACCGTTCGGCGAAGAAGTTCTGATGGCGGCCGGCCATGTCGCGGTAGAGCGCGAGGGCGTCGTCCGTGCGGCCGGCGTCGACGAGGGCGGCGGCGTACGCGGTGTCGGCGGAGAAGCCGGCGAGGCCCTTCACGCCCTTCTTGGACGCCTTCTCGAGCGCGGCGAGGCGCTGGTCGGCCTTGTCGACGCGCCTCCAGGCGTCGGCTGCCTTGAGGTAGGCGTAGACCGCGGCGGCGCCGTGCGATTCGTCGCCGAGCGCCGTGTAGCGGCGGGCGCCTTCCTCGACGTTCCCCATGCGCGCGGTGTCCGTCTTGTCGTCCATCGGCGCAAGCCCGAAGAGAGCGAGCTGCTCGACCTTCGGCATCTTGTAGTCGATACGGGCGATCTCCGAGAACTCCTCGGCTTCGCGGGAGGCCGTCCAGGAGGTCACGACGCCGTACACGAGCGCGACGAGGAGGATGACGCCCACGACGGAGCCGAGGTAGCGGGCGTTGCCGAGGACGAAGTCGCTCACCGCCATCTGGAGCTTGAACAGGCGGTCCTGTTCGACCGGAGCGGCGTCCGCGGCCTTGGTCTGGTCGTCGTTCGTGGGGTCGGCCAAGAGAGCTCCGAAGGTCGGCGGATTATGCGCTGATCGGCCGCGCGTCAATGTTCGCGACCGACCGGCGTCCGCGGATCAGCGCTCGACCGTGTTGCCGGGGGCGGCTTCGACCCCGTCGGTGACCGCGGCGTCGAGCGCGGCGTCGAGCGCGCGGATGCGGTCCAGCGCGCCGTACCAGGCGGCCACGGCGTCGAGCCCGAGCGGGTCGAGGTCGAGGAAGAGCGCGGCGGTGACGGCGGCGTGGGACGCGAGCACGAACGAGGCGCCGAGAGAGTAGGCGTTGAACCCGGGGAGCCGCACGCGGAGGTACGGGACGTTCTCCCTCTCCAGCAGGTCGACCAGGGCGCGAACCTGGTTGACGGCCTCCGCCGACACCGCGGAGCCGTCGAGCTCGGTGGGGTCCCACACGGTGACGAGCTTGTCGCGCGGCCCGAGGAGGAGCGCCTCGCACAACTCCTCGTCTCCGACGATGCCGTGGATGCCCGCCGCCCCCGTGTGCCGAACCGTGCCGTCTCCGGGCACCGCGGCGCAGAGCACCGCCGCCCACACGCGGGTGAGCCAGGCGCCGAACGCGTCGAGTCGGCCGGCGCCGACGAGGTGCGCGGGCACGCCCGCGCCGAGGTCTCGGTCGGCGAACACGGTCGCGAGCGCGTAGGTGTACGCCGGGTTCTCGAACAGCGCGGATCGCGCGCATGTCGCCGACATCTCCTGCGCGCCCGCATGCAGGACGTCGATGTCGACGCCGGCCCAGCTCGCCACCACGGCCGCGGCTGCGCCGAGGGGCGCGAAGCGGCCGTCGCCCGCGACGGGGTCCGAGATCCACCACCCGCTCGGCGGCGCGGGGTGGTCACCGGGGCCGGCGACGGCCACGGCGCGGCCGCTTTCCACGGCCCACTCCGCCACGCGGTCCGCCCAGGGGGGGCCTTCGAGGACGAGCCAGGCGACGTCGGGCCGATCGAGGGCGGCGAGCTGCGCGGCGTCCGGGCTCGTCATCCAGCGCGGCGACGTGGTGCCGAGGGCCTCCACGGCCGCGCGAAGGGCGGCCACGGCGCCGGGCTGGCCCACGACCACGAGCTCGGGGGCGGCGGCTCGCAGGGCGGCGGCGACGCGGCGTGCGTCTTCGCGGGCGTCCGCGTCGAGGAGCCGGAGGTGGGGCCATCGGCCCGCTTCGGCGCCCGCGACGAGCGTGGCGTGCACGTCACGGAGGCGCGCGAGCCCGCTGGTCAAACGTTTCCGGCCGATGCCGCCCGTCTCCTTACGGAGGAGGCGCGTGACTTCCATCACGACGTTTCGCGTCAAAACTGCGTGTCCTTCCGGAGCGCCCGCGCCCCGCAATCCGGTGCGCGCCGCCTACGGGCAGGCGAGCGTGATCGTCTCGGGGCGACCCTGCGCCTTGAACTTGATCTCCTTGGGGAGATTGCAGCTCGCGCCGTCGGGCCCGATGAGCTTGAACTGCCGCACGCCCTCGCTCACCTGGACCGTGACCGGCATCGGCCCCATGTCGTGGCCGTCCACCGCGACGCGGTAGCCGTCCGGCCCGTACACGTTCACCTGGCCGGTGACCACTTCGGGCTTGAGGTTGAACGGGACGGTCAGCTCGCGCACGCGAATGTTCACGTCGCGGATCTCGGTTTTGTACCCGGACCGCATCACCTTGATCTGGTGGGCGCCGTACGAGAGATCGATCGCGACGGGGGTCTTCCCCTTCGCGACGTCGTTGACGTAGACCGTCGCGCCTTCGGGGTCGGTGACGATCCGGAGGTTGCCGGACGTGGGCGCCGAGGGCGTGCCCCAGACGTTGTCCGAGGTTGTGTTGGCGGCGTTGTTCACCGGCGCGGTGGCGGCCGGACGCGTGGGGGTGGCCGGGGTGGTCGGCGTCGTCGGGGTGGTGGGGCGCGTCGCCGCCGCGGTCGCGCCGGTGGTCGTCGCGGGGGGGCGCGCCGTTGCCGTGGCGGGGGTCGCCGCCGCGACGGCCGGAACGGCCGCGGAGGCCTCGGCGACCGGGGCCTCGACGGGCGCTTCGACCGGGGCTTCCGCGACCGGAGCCTCGGCGGGCGGCGGCTCCGGGGGCGGGGCGGCGGCCGGCAGCGCGACCGGCTCCGTCGGCTTCGGAACCTCCGCCACGGGCGTCTCCCCGTTGCCGCGGCTCATCCACCACAGCCCGCCCGCGGCCAGTACGCCGAAGGCGCCGAACGCGATGAGCCCCATCAGCGCGACGCCAATTCCGGCGCCGGCGGCCTTCTTGCGGTTGTCGTCGTCGTCGAGGGACGAGCGCTCCCGGGGGGCGGCGGGGGCCGCGCGCGACGGCGCCTC
>CAXNIN010000222.1:0-7845 GCA_964202365.1 Myxococcota bacterium
TGCACCTCGCCGCGGAGCGGAGCTGACGGTTAGCTTTCGGACACCCACGGAGCTTCATGAACCTGGAACCACGCTGGCCGCTGGCCTCGACGTTCGCGCCGCTGGAGCTCGCCCCCGATCCCGACCCGCCCGCCGACGACTTCGATGACGAAGACGACGACTGGGAGGACGACGATTGGGAGGACGACGACGACCTCGAGGAAGACGAGGACGACGAGGAGCTCGCCGGGGACGAGTCCGCCGAGGGCGAAGAAGACGAGGACGAAGACGACGATTGGGAAGACGAGGACTGGGACGACGACGAGGAGGAGGAGGGCGAGGAGTAGGCCCCCCCGCCCGCGACCCCGGCGCTACGAGGCCGCCTCCCCGGCGAGGCGGTCCGCGATGGCGCCGAGCAGGCCGTCGAGGGCCTCGAAGTCGGCGTCGGTCCAGTCCGGGAGCCGAAGCAGCGTGCCGGTTCGCGTGAGCAGGATGGCGGCGCGGCGCACGCGTTCTTGGCCGTTGTGTTCGAGCACGCGTGACGCCGCTGCGCTGTAGGCGAGCAACTGCGAGCGGTGCGCCGCGAGGACGGCATGGCCGTCTTCGCTTGCCGCGCGCACCGACTTGTAGTCCACCACCATCCACGCGCCGTCGGCCGGGTCGCGGCAGAGGCGGTCGATGCGGCCGTCCACCGTGACGCGGCCGCGAACGAGCCGCACGGCGAGCTCGGCGTAGCCGGTGGACGCGAGTACGGCGGATACGTCCTCGCTGGTGCGCAGGACGGCGAGCTGCTCCGCGACCGAAGGCCACCCGCGCGCCACGGCTTCCGGCGCGAGGCCGTTCCCGTACGCGGTGGCCTCCCAGCGCGCGCGCGCGACGGCCTCGTCGTCGAGGAGGTTGTCTTCGAGCAGGCCGTGGAGCACCTCGCCGCGGGTGCCCGCGAGGGTGATGTCGTCTCCAGGCGCGCCGCGCGCGACCGAGGAGACCTCGGGGATGCGCAGCACGTGGCGGTGGTACCAGCGTTCGGGGTCCTCCGCGAACAGCGCGAGCGAGCTGGGCGACACCTCGACGCGCGGCTCGGCGGGGACGGGCGCGAGCCTTCGCGCGGCGTCGGGCGGGGGGGGCACGAGCGCGGGCGGGTTGAGCACGGGAGGGGGCGCTTCGGCGTCCTCGGCGATGTCCTCCCCCACGAGCCAGCTCGGGGCTTCGCCGGGGGGGGCCGCGTGGCCCTGGAGCAGGTCGGCCCAGGACCGCGCGCGGTCGAGCGTGGGGGGCTTGGCCCGCCGCGACCCGACGAGGATGAGGTGGTCCTTCGCGCGGGTGCACGCAACGTAGAACAGTCGCCGCGCCTCCGCGGCCTCGACTTCGGCGCCGTGCGCCCGGAGAAGGTCGAGCATCCCGGGTTTGCCGTGCCGATCGATCGGCGCGAACCGATCTGGCACGGTGCAGGCGAGCTCCCAGCGGTCGCCGACGCGCCTCCGGACGACGCCGCCCCCGCCGTTCACGTTCCACTTCGCGCCCAGGTCCGGCAGGACGACGACGGGGTATTCGAGCCCCTTGCTCGCATGCACGGTGAGGAGCGCGACGCGCGCGGTGGTGTTGGGGACGGCCGCCTCGGCGTCCGAGGCGTCGCTGTCGATCCGCGCGAGGAGGAGCGCGGCGAAGGCGTCGAGGCTCGTGCCGCGCTGCTCGTGTTTGTCGGCCATCGCGAGGAGCCGCTCAAGGTTGGCGGCGCCGCGCCCGCCCGGCGCCGCGTAGCCTTGCGCCCACGCTTGCCGGGCGCGCACCAGCAGGGCCTGAACGAGCTCCGCGATGGAGACGCGGTCCTTGAGGTGCAGGAGCCAGCGCCAGTCGGCCTGCGCCGAGCGGATGCGCTCGCCGCCCTCGAACGCTTCGATGATCGTGACGTCGGCGAAGCGCCGGAGGAGGTCGGCGTCCGCTAAGTCCCACAGGTCCTGGTCGGTGAGGCCGAAGAGCGGAGAGCGCAGGGCTCCGACCAGCGAGATGAGGTCCCGTCGGGCGAGCCCGTGCAGCACGTTCGCGATGTCGATGACCTCCGGGCGGCTCCAGAACCCGACGCCGCCGACGACGACGTAGGGGACGCCCCGCGCGCGAAGCGCAGCCTCGTACGCCAGCAGATGCGTGCGACGCCGCAGGAGAACCGCGATCGGCGGGCCCGCATGTTTCGCGGGGTCGGCGAGGTGCATGCCGGCGTACGCGCCCCGCTCGGCGAGCACTTCCTCGTGGAGCAGCCGCGCGATCCACGCGGCCTCGCGCTCGGCGTCGGTGCCCGTACCTTCGTAGGTCGCGATGCGCACCGTGCCGGTGGCGTCGGTGCGGCCCGCCGCGAGGGGCGCGAACGGCGCCTCCCACGGGGCGCGGTCGGGCGAGTCGGGGCCGAGGACGTCGGCGAAGAGCCGGTTGAAGAACGCGATGAGCTCGGGGCGGCTGCGGTAGTTCGTGGAGAGCTCCACGGCGTGGCGCACGGTTCGGCGCGCCGCGTTGAACACCTGGACGTCGCCGCCCCGGAACCCGTAGATCGCCTGCTTCACGTCGCCCACGAAGAAGAGGCGGTCGTTCTTGCCGTCCGCGGGGCGCGCGAGTGCCTCGACGATGGACCACTGGAGGCCGTCGGTGTCCTGGAACTCGTCGACCATCACGTAGCGGTGCCGGCGGCGGAGCTCCGCGGCGACGGCGCCGCCCGCGTTGAACGCAGCCTGAACCCGAAGCTGGAGCTCGGTGAAGTCGACGCCGCCCGCGGCGCGGAGGGCGTCGCCGAGGCGCCGGTTGGCGTCGAGGACGACATCGGACAGCGCGACGAGGACCTCGAGGAGCGTGCGGTCGTGCCGGTTGGGGAGCCGCCCGAGGTGCGCGAGGCGGTCGGCCCACGCCGCGAGCTCTTCCTGCAGCTCGCCGAGCCCGGCGCGGGAGGCGGCGTGGCGCGGGCCCCAGTCCGCCTTCGTGCCCGTGGCGCTGTAGTTGGTGAGCTTTCGCAGCCCGCCTCCAGAGCCGCAGAACACCGCGAGCGCGGCCCCGTACCGCTCGTACAGCGCGAGTACGTCTTCCGGGAGGGGGTCGGTGGCGTCGCGTTCGGCCGCGAGCGCGCGGAGGAAGGGCGTCTCGACGCCGTGGGCGAGGCCCAGCAGGCGATCGACCAGGGGGCGCCACTGGTCCGCGAGGAAGGCGCGCGCCGCTTCCGGGGTGAGCGGGGCGCGGGCGACGAAGTGCGCTTCGGTGACCCGGCCCGCCGCGTAGTCGCGGAGGGTGGGCTCGACCTCGCCCCGCGCGCGGACGAGCGCGTTCACGACGTCGACGAGGCCTGCCCGGCCCCCGAACGTGTGGAGCAGCAACCCGACGTTCGGGTGGTCCGCCGCGAGGCGCGCGTCCACGGCGAGCGTGGCGCTCTCCAGCGCGAGTGCGGTCGCGTCGCTCTCCTCGAGGATGGTGAAGCCGGGCGGGGTGGCGGTCTCCGCGGGGAACTCGCGCAGGATGCGCGCGCAGAACCCGTGGAAGGTGGAGATCGCCGCGCCCGAGAAGCGGTCGCGGAGGCCCTCCCAACGCGCGCGGAGCCGCGTGCAGGTCGCCTCGGGGAGGCCGGCGGCGACGAGGCGCGGGCCTTCGGTGCGAAGCTGGCGGGCCACCGCCGAGGTGGTCGCGTAGCAGCGCTCCCGCATCTCCTGCGCCGCCTTCTCGGTGAAGGTGAGCACGAGCACGCTCGCGATGTCGGGCGGGCGCCCGGACTCTACGAGGCGCGCGAAGAGCGACACGAAACGGGCGGCCAGCGTGGAGGTCTTCCCGGCTCCCGCGCCCGCGCTCACGGCGACCTCGCGGTCGCTGTCGAGCGCGCGCTTCTGTTCGTCGGAGAGGCGCTCGTAGCGGATCTCGAGGCGGCCGTCGGTGACGTCGAGCTTGATCATTCCGTGTCCTCGGCTTCGTCGCTGTCGTTCACGGGCAGGAGCGGGGCCTGCCAGCGCGGGTCGCCGCGCGCGGCGATGGTCGCGCTCCGGGCGTGGTCTACCCGGCACGACCGGTAGAACTCGCACCACCCGCACCCGGCACGCTTCGGGCCGGCGAGGCTGGGGTGGAACACCCCGGCGGCGAGCCGCTCGCCGGCCGCCGCGAGGTGCGCCGTTAGCGCGGCGCGCTCGGGGGGCCCCAGCGCGACGGACTTCCGTTCGGGGGCGCCGAGCGCCGCGAGCTCTTCCGGCGTACCCACCCAGCCGGCCGTGGTGAGCTCGGCGGCCCCGCGAAGCTCCTGATACACCGCCGCGCCGTCGCCGCCCGCGATCGCCTCGAGGTAGACGAACCCTTGCACCTTGAGCCCGGCGCGCACGTCGTCGGCGGCGGGGGCCTTGCCCGTCTTGTAGTCGATGACGAGCGAGCCGCCGCCTTCGATCTGGTCGACACGGTCCACCCGCCCTTCGAGCGCGATGGGCCCTACCTGGAAGCCCCGGAACGGGAGCTCGGCGCGGTCGAGCGTGGTGGGGAGCGTGCTCGCGATCTCCGTGTCGAGCCACGCCGCGAGGAGGCCCATCGGCGCGGTGTCCACGAGGCCGGCCAGCCACCGACGGCGATGCCACGCGGAGAGCGGCGACACGAGGCCGGTCACCAGGGGATCCGCGTCGAGGCGCGCCGTAGCGGCGTCGTGGAGCACGCGCATCCAGCGGGCGCGCGCCGCGGCGTCCATCCCGCGGAGGTGCGCGAGCCCCTCCTTGCGAACCGCCCCGAGGAAGTCCTCGAGGATGGCGTGGAGCAGGCGCCCCTGATCGGAGCGGGCGAGGTCGGGGTCCCACGCGCCCTCGGCGGCGAGCCCGAGGAGGGCTCGGTGGAAGTAGCGCGCCGGACACGCCAGGTACTCCTCGAAGCGGGTGACCCCGAGCCGTGCGGGCACCGGCGGCGGCCGCCGCAGCGCGCCGTCCCACCGGCCGAAGGCCTCGGGGTCTCGTCGGGCCTCGAGGATTTCCCGCAGGCGTGAGAGCCGTTCGGGGCCGCCCACGAGGGCCTCCCAGTCGCCGACGTTCGCCCCGATCGCGGCGGCCTCGCCGACGAGCGCGTCGAGCTCGAGGGGCCCCGCGGGCAGCGGCGGGACGGTGCCCGTCTCGACGCGAGAGCGAAGCGGAGCGCCGGCCAGCGGAACTTCGAGGAGGTCTTCGAGGAGGGTCGACGCGGCGAGCGGGCGATCGTCTCGCGTGGCGGGCCAGGAGAGCGTGAGCGTCTGGCCTTCCGCGAGGGCGTTCCGCAGCGTGGAGGCGAAGAGGTACCGGGCTTCGTCGCCGGGATCGAGCTGATCGAGGGCGAGGCGCGCGACGCGGGAGAGGAGGAAGTCCTCCGGAGCGCGCGCCGGGAAGTCGTCGGCCAGGAGCCCGCCCACCCAGAGCCACGGCGGGTGAATGCCCCGAAGCTCCAGCATGCCCACCACCTGCACGCGGCGGGGCCCCGCCTGGAGGTCGGGCAGGCGCGCGGCGTCGAGGTGTTGTTCGAGGAGGCGCGAGAGGCGGGTGGGGTCCCACGGGGAGGTGTCGACCGCGGCGGCGTCCCGCGCGGCGGCCTCCACGGCGTCGAGCACGCGCCCGACCGCCGCCAGCGCGCTCGCGCGGACCACCGGCTCGGCCGCGGCGCCGGCGCGCCCGACCGTCTCCCAGGCGTCCACCACGCCGTAGAGGAGGTCTCTCCAGGCGGCAGGCGCGATGGGCGCCGCGAGCGGCGCGAGGCGGGCGCACACGTCGCCTACGGCCTCGATGGCGTCGGCGTGCCGGGTTCGCTGGGCGTCGTCGAGCCGGGCCACCCACTCCGAAGGCGCGCCGCGGGTGATTCCCCGCTCGCGGCAGGTTCGCGCGAGCGCCAGGGCCTCGTTCGCCGACAGCACCCCGACGAGCTCCGAGGCGAGGGCCGCGAGCAGCTTGTCGAGCGGGTGGCCGAGAGCCGCGGACGTCGCGGCAACCACCACGAGCTCGGCGACGGGCCGCGCGCGCACCGGCCGACCCGCGGACACCTGAAACGGAATTCCGAGCCCGTCGAACGTTCGGCAAACGTGCGGGAGGTACCCGGGCAGTCCGGGGAAGGCGACCCAGAGGTCGTCCGGGGGCGTGCCCGCGAGGAGCCGCTCCTTCACGGCGTGGGCGATGGCCCGCACTTCCGTGGCGGGGTCGGCAAACTTGATGAGCCGGGGCGCGGCCGCCGCGGGCGAGACGCCGGGGAGCTCGTCGACGTCGGCGTAGAGGCGGTCCGCGAGGTCGGCCGGCTCGGGCTCGCCGGGCTCGTCTCCCGGTTCCACCGTGCGCGACGCGCCGTCCCCGCCGACGACGACGAGGTCGGCCTCGCCGCCCTCCGCGACGAGCGCCTCGAAGAGGGTGCGACGGAAGGCGCGCGTCGCCTGGAACGGGCGGAGCGGGAACGCGACGGCGTCGTCGTCCGCGTAGTCGAAGAAGCTCGCGACTTCAGCGCCGCCGAGGTCCCGGCCGCTCTCGAACGCGAACACCACGTGGGCGCCGAGCGTGCGCCACGCTCGCGCAAGCGCGACCAGCACGCGGCGCCGGAGGGGGCTCGGGTGAAGCACGTCGTCGATGACGACGGCGTGGTGGGACGCGAGCCACTGGGTGAGCGCCACGCCCGGCCGTTCGAGCCGCGTGAGCAGGTCACGCAGGGCGTCGCCGAGGGGGCGACGGGCCTTGTCCGCCGCGAGGTCCGTCAGGAGGTGGGTGAGGAAGGTGGACAGTTCGGGCCGGGCGTCGATCGCGGGGCGCTCCGCTTCGTCCCAGTTGGCCGCCAGCTCGGCAACCGCACGGCCCACACGCTCGGGCTCCCCGAGCGCCGCCAGCCACGGCCACGCTTCGGGCCGCGCCGCGACGAGCCGCTCCGCGACGAGCGCCACGCATCCGGGCGTCCAGCACGTGCGCCCGTCGCCGTGGCGCGTCGCGAGGTTGGTCAGGAGCCCGCTAAGCGTCGTGACGGTGGGAACGAACGCCGCACCGTCGCGGTACCGGAGAAACTCGGCCTCAACCGCTCGTGCCTTCCGGATCGTATCGGTGACGTACAGGAAGTTGGGCACGCCGTGGTGGTTCGTGCCCGTGAGCTGGGCGTACTTGTTCCACGCGCGGCGCCGCACGCGCGTTTTCCCGAGGAGGATCTGGATGCTGCCCACCGCTGACTCCGGCCGCCGAAACCATAGCCCCGGGGGCGGCCAGAATTTGTCCGCCCCCCTCAGATAGGCGGCCTACCGCTCCGCGAGCGCGCGCTGGAGCCGCCGCGCCTCGGCCGCCACGACGGGGTCCGGGCCCGCCGCGGCTTCCGCCACCAGCGCGACGTGCGCCTCGACGCGGGCGGCGCTCTCGAGGAGGCAGAGGCGGAGATCCTGGTCCGCGTCGGCCCCCCGCGCGCGGCGCGCGGCCCCGAGGAAGAACGTGGAGGGACCGGCGGTGACGGGGTCTCCGAGGCGCTGGACGAACACGAGGTCGGGCAGCTCCGACCGCGCCGCGGTGTCGATGCTCACCCGGGCGAGGGCCGCTCGGAGCGCGCGGAGCTGGGCGTCGAACGGGCCCTCGAGCCGCCCGAGCGCGTGGAGCCGCGCCGTTGCGGCGGCCCGGATGTGGGGCCAGGCCTCCTCCGGGTAGACGGTCAACGGGGTGCCGTCGGGGTCGGCGCCGTGGCGGTACACGTTCACGAAGTAGAGCGCCCAGAAGCGGTCCGTGTGCACGTCCGCGGCCGCGGCGTCGACCGGCGCCCAGGTCGCGCGGATTTTGGCCGCCAGGTCGATGGCGGCCTTCGCCCGCGGGGCGCCTGCGTTCGAAGGTGGGATCGTTCGCGGGAGCCGGGTCAACACGTGCGACCAGCACTCCTGCGCGAAGCGGGTTGCCGCCCCGCACAACG
>CAXNIN010000223.1:0-7819 GCA_964202365.1 Myxococcota bacterium
GGTGGACGAGACGGGCACCGACCCGAACAACGCCGACACGGACGGCGGCGGGGTCGGCGACGGCGACGAAGTCGACGCCGGCACCGATCCCAACGCGACCGACGACGACGCGCCCCTCGCGGGCATGTACGTCGGCGGCTGCTCCACCAGCGGGGCCGACGGCTCCGCTGCCCTCGGCCTCCTCGCCGCCGCCGCGCTCCTCGCGCGCCGTCGTCGGTAGTCTCCGCGTCCCACCGCACTCGCTGGCCCGCCGGGCCACGGAGAAGTGATGCTCGCCTTTTACGCCCTGCTCGCCCCCGCGGTCGCCGCCCCGACGGCCGCCGGGGACATTCCCGCCATCAACGTTCAGAACTTCCGTCCGTCCATCGACGCGGAGCGGACCATCTGGGTGGACGACGCCCGCATCCAGGATCGCCCCTGGATGGCCCGCGCCCTGCTCCACTACACCCTCAACCCGCTCGCCTACGCGTTCGAGGACGGCACCCGCGAGGTGCTCGTCAGCGACGTGCTCCAGGCCGATCTGCAGGCGGGCGTGCGGATCTCCCGCTTCCGCCTCGGCGTCGATCTGCCGCTCTACCTGACCCAGGCCGGCGCCGGCGGGAGCGGGTTCGGCCTCGGCGACATCGGCCTGGACGGGAAGATCTCGGTCTTCGACCGCGCGGACATGCCGGTCGGGCTCGCCTTCGACGGCCGCCTCACCTTCCCCACCGCCACGGTCGACAACGCGCTCGGCGCGCCGAACACCGGCTGGGAGCTCGCGGCCATCGTCGACCGTGAGCTCGGGGAGCGCGTGCTCCTCGCCGCCAACGTCGGCATCCGCGGCGGCCCCAAGACCGAGCTCGAGAACATCGACCTCGACGACTTCCTCGTCGCGCGCCTCGCCGGCAGCTTCGCCATCTCCGACGACGCCGGCGTGGCGCTCGAGTTCGCCGGCGAGAAGTCCCTCTCCGCCGCCCTCGACAACCCCGCCGGGTTCCCGATCGAGTGGCTCGCGAGCGGCTACGGCTACCTCGGTGACTCCCTCCTCGTGCGCGGCGGCGTCGGCACCGGCCTCACGTCCGGCATCGGCGCCCCCGAGCTCCGCGTGGTGCTCGGCATCGGCTGGGAGCCCCGCGCGAAGGTCGAGCCCGTGGTCGTGGCGCCCCCGCCCGACGCCGACGGCGACGGCATCCCCGACGCGTCCGACACCTGCCCCGCCCACGCGGAGGACAAGGACAACCACCTCGACACCGACGGCTGCCCGGACCCCGACAACGACGGCGACGGCATCCTCGACGCCGCGGACGCCTGCGTCGACGTGGCCGAGGACAAGGACGACGTCAAGGACACCGACGGCTGCCCCGAGCCCGAGGTGAAGGTGAGCATCCGCCTCCTCGACGCCGTCGCCGGCACCGTGCTCCCCGTCGGCCGCACCATCGTGAAGGCGCCCGCCGGCGAGCTCTCCGGGAGCGCCGAGCGCACCGTCGAGCTGGCCCCGGGCACCTACGAGGTGGTCGGCACCGCCGTGAACTTCGAGTCCGCCACCGTGCCCTTCAACGTCGTCGCTGACACCGCCCTCGCGGTGGACGTGAAGGTGACGCCGAAGAAGAACGCGAAGATCGTCGTCACGCGCGACCGCATCGATCTCCGCGAGAAGGTGTACTTCGATACCGCCAAGGCCACGATCCAGACGCGGTCCTACCCGCTGCTCGACCAGGTGGCCGAGGTCATGACCGGCTTCCCGGAGATCCAGCTCCTCCGGGTCGAGGGCCACACCGACGTGCGCGGCAACGACGCGTACAACATGGACCTCTCGCAGCGCCGCGCGGACTCCGTGATGGCCTACCTCGTGGGCAAGGGCATCGCGCCCGAGCGCATCGTGGCGAAGGGCTTCGGCGAGACCAAGCCGCTCGATCCCGCCGCGAACACCGCGGCGTACGAGAAGAACCGCCGCGTGGACGTGTTCATCGAGCGGTGGGTGGAGGTCGCCGCACCGGGCGCCGAGCCCGCCAAGGTCGAGCCCGCGAAGACCGAGCCCGCCAAGGTGGAGCCCGCGAAGACCGAGCCCGCCAAGGTCGAGCCCGCCAAGGTCGAGCCCGCGAAGACCGAGCCGGCCAAGACCGAGCCGCCCAAGTAGCGGCGGCACGATAGGGTGCGGGCATGGACGAGATCCTCGCCCGCATCCCGCACCTCGTGGCGGCGCGGTACCCCATCCTCTGGCTCGTGAGCAGCGAGGAAGAACGCGTCGAACGTGGCCTCGAGCGCCTCGCCCAGGCGCAGGGGATGACGTTGTTGCGGTGGCGACGCACGACCGGCCTGGTCGGCACCGGCGGGCTCGGCTTCCCCGACACCGCCGACCCCACCGCGGCGTTCGCCGCCGCGGCGAACGTCGACGGCCCCGCGCTGTTCCTGTTCGAGGATCTCGCGGACGATCTCGAAGATCCCATGGTCATCCGCCACCTGCGGGATCTCCAGAGCGAGATCACGAGCCGCCGGCAGGCCATCCTGGTGCTGTCGCACCGCCTCGCCATCCCGCCGGAGCTCGAGAAGGACGTCGCGGTCCTCGACATCCCGCTGCCCAACCGCGCGGAGGTCGCCCGACTGCTGGGGTTGCTCCTGCTCTCCCAGAAGATCGAGGTGCCGCCCGACCGCTTCGAGCAGTTCGTCACCGCGTCGCTCGGCCTCGCGGAGAAGGAGATCAAGCGGGCGTATGCGCGCGTGCTCCTCGACGGGAAGGGGTTCGCGGCCGACGACCTCGATCTCCTCCTCGAAGAGAAGGCCCGCCTCCTCCGCAAGTCGCGCTACCTCGAGTTCATCCAGCCCGACGTCCGCATGCGCGACGTCGGCGGTCTCGGCAACCTCAAGGACTGGCTGAAGCAGCGCGCCGCCGCCTTCACCGAGCGCGCCCGCGCCTACGGCCTCCCCGAGCCCAAGGGGCTCTTCCTCCTCGGCGTCCAGGGCTGCGGCAAGTCGCTGTCCGCCAAGGCGGTGGCCGACCTCTGGCGGGTGCCGCTCCTCCGACTCGACGTCGCCGCGTTGTTCGAAGGGAGCGCGGAAGACGGCCTCCGCGAGACGATCCGCGTGGCGGAGTCGCTCGCCCCGGCCGTGCTCTGGATCGACGAGATCGAGAAGGCGTTCCTCGGCGACGGCGCCGGCACCAGCCGCGTGTTCGGCACCTTCCTCACCTGGATGCAGGAGAAGACGAAGCCGGTGTTCGTGGTGGGCACCGCCAACGAGGTGCGCGGGCTCCCGCCGGAGCTGTTGCGAAAGGGCCGTTTCGACGAAATCTTCTTCGTCGATCTCCCCAACGTGCACGAGCGGCTCGAGATCCTCGACATCCACCTGCGCCGGAAGGGCCGCGAGCCCGACCGCTACGATCTGCTCGCGGTCGCCGAGGAGACCGAGCGCTGGTCCGGTGCTGAGCTCGAACAGCTCGTGATCTCCGCGTTGTTCTTGTCCTTCGCCGCCGAGCGCGAGCTCGCCCAGGAAGACCTCGTGCGTGTTGCCCGCGAGACCGTGCCCCTCGCGGTCACGATGGACGACCGCCTCAAGGAGCTGCGCGAGTGGGCCCGCCCGCGCGCGCGCCCCGCCTCCGTCGACACCCGCCGCATCTCGTTCTTCGAGGATTGGAATGCCTGAACGCACGGCTACCCGCTGCGCCGTCATCGGCGCGGGCTCCTGGGGCACCGCCCTCGGCATCCAGCTCGCGCGAAACGGCCACCCCACGCGGATGTGGGACCGCGACGCCGACCGTTGCGTACGCATGGAAGAAAACAGGGTGAACGCGCGGTATCTGCCGGGCATCGTCTTCCCCGAGCCGCTGCACGTCTCGTCGGACATCGACGCCGTGCTCGACGGCGCCGAGCTCGTGGTGGCCGTGGTCCCGAGCCAGGCCATCCGGCCGGTGCTCGGCGCGCTCGCGGACCGCCTCCCGAACGTGCCCATCTGCTGCGCGTCGAAGGGCATCGAGGTCGACACGCTCGAGACGATGGACGAGGTGCTCCACTCGGTGCTCCCCGCGCGGCTCCACCCGCAACTATGCGCCTTGGGCGGTCCTTCCTTCGCGAAGGAAGTCGCGCTCGGGCTGCCCACCGCCGTGGTGGTGGCCGGCGGCTCCGAGGAGGCCTGCCATCGTGTCGCGGAGGCGTTCCACGGCGGCATGTTCCGCGTCTACCACTCCGACGACGTGATGGGCGTGGAGTACGGCGCGGCGCTGAAGAACGTGCTCGCCATCGCGTGCGGCGTGTCCGACGGCGCCGGCCTCGGCACCAACGCGCGCGCCGCGCTCATCACGCGTGGCCTCACCGAGATCACGCGGCTCGCCGTGGCCCGCGGCGCCAACCCGCTCACGATGATGGGCCTCGCCGGCCTCGGCGACCTCGTCCTCACCTGCACCGGCGACCTCTCCCGCAACCGCCGCGTCGGCCTCGGCCTCGGCCAGGGCAAGACGCTCGAGGTCATCCTCGCGGAGCTGGGACAGGTGGCGGAAGGCGTCGTCACCGCGCGCAGCGCGTGGGCCCTCGCTCAGAAGGTGGGCGTCGACATGCCCATCACCGAGCAGGTGTACCGCATGCTCTACGAGGAGAAGCCGGTGCGCGACGTGCTCCGCGATCTCGTCGGCCGCGAGCGCAAGGCCGAGCGCGGGTAGGGACGTTGCGGGTGGGCCGCCGCTCTGGCAGCATGGCAGCGTGTCACACACGGACCACCGCCAGTTCGGCGCCAGCCTCGACGTCGGGATCGATCTTCCGCTCGCCGCCGCGCCGAGCCGCGGGATGGCGCGCGTCGTCGACATCGTGCTCCTGTCGGTGTTTCAGGCGTTCGTCGTGACCGTTCTTCTGCTCGTCGTCGCGGGTGCGGCGGTGGCCGCCGGCGACGCCCTCGACGGGCCCTACATCGGCATTCTGGCCGGGCTCGCGCTGCTGGTGCTGTTCGTGCTCCAGTGGTTCTTCCTCACGGGGCTCGAGCTCTACACCCGCGGGCAAACGCCCGGAAAGAAGCTGATGGGCCTGCGCGTGGTGCGCGACGACGGCGGGGCGCTCACGCTCGTGCCGGCGCTCCTGCGCAACCTGTTGCGCCTCGACACCATCCCCGGCGCCGTGGTGCTCGACCTCGCGCTCATGTTGTGGGGCTCGAGCGGGAAGCGGCTCGGCGACATCGTCGCGGGCACCGTGGTCATCGAGGAGATCCCCGCGGGGCAGGCGCGCAGTTGGCCTCCGGCGCTCGCCGCGGCCGAGGTGAACCTGCTCGAAACGTGGTTCGCCCGCGTGCCCGACCTCGACGCCGACCGCCGCGAGCCCATCGCCGCGCGCCTCGTGGATCGCCTCGACGCCGCGCACCCCGGCCTGCTTCCGCGCAACGCCTCGGCGGTGGTCACCCTCGAAGCCCTCGCGCCGCGCGCGACCGCGTGACGACGCCCGAGTCCGAACAGACGTCGACCTACGCCCGCTTCGTACAAGCCGGTGACGCCGAGTGGGCCGCCGTGGAGACCGCCCTCGGGCGCGCCCTCGGCAAGGGGGCCGGTGCATTGAGCTTCGCCGAGCTCGAGGCGCTCGCGGCGGCGCACCGCCGGATCGTCGGGGACTTCGCGTGGGCGCGCACGGCCTACCCGGACACCCCGGCCGAACGCCGGCTCCGGCGCCTCGCGTTCGAGGGGCACCGCCTGCTCGCCGCGGAGGACCCCCCGCTCCGCGAGCGCGTCAGCACCTACGTCTTCGACACCCTGCCCCGCGCGTTCGCCGACACCCGCCGGGAGCGCGCGGTGGCGCTCGCCGTGATGGTGGCGGGCTGCGTTCTGGGCGTCGTGCTCGCGACGTTCGACGAGGGCGCCGCCGCCTGGTTCATCGGCGAGGACAAGCTCGCGGCGCTCCGGCGCGGCGAGATGTGGACAGACCACCTCACCTCCGTGGCCCCGGGTGGGGCGTTGTCCGGCTTCATCGCCCGTAACAACATGAGCGTCGCGCTCGTGGCGTGGATGGGGGGCATCGCCGGCGGGCTCGGGTCGCTCTATGCGCTCCTCCTCAACGGGGTGATGCTCGGCGCGGTTCTCGCGGCATGCGCCCGCTACGAGGCGTTGGACCGCCTCTTCGCGTTCATCCCCGCCCACGGCGTGCTCGAGCTCTACCTGATCAGCGTCGCCGGCGCGGCGGGGCTCCGGCTCGGCGCCGGGCTCCTGGTCGCGGGGCCGCGTCCGCGCGCGGAGACCGCGGCGGAAGCCGGACGTTCCTCGCTCGCGCTCGCCGCCGGCACCCTCCCCTGGCTCCTCCTCCTCGGCTTCGTCGAGGGGTTCGTGTCGCCGCTCGAGCTCCCGCTCGCGCTCGAGCTCGGCATCGGTGTGATGCTCCTCCTCCTCTTCCTCGGCGCCACGCGCGTCCGCGGAGCCGCCGAATGAACGTCCGCACCCCCGCCACGAGCATCGTCGCCGCGCTCGACGAGCCCTGGCGCTTTCTTCGTCGCGACTTCGGGAAGTGGGCGCCGCCCGCGTTCGGGATCGCCGCGCTCGGGATGGTCCCGTCGCTCGTGATGCAGTGGTTCAGCGGCGGCCTCGCCGCGGCGTCCGCCAACCCCGACGCCTTCGACTTCGTGGCGCTCGGCGGGTTCTACGCCGGGGCGTGCGGGGCGCTCGTCGCCTACGTCGTGGGGCAGCTCGCGGCGTTCGTCATCGCCGCGCGCGTGCTCGACGGCGAGCGGCCCGGCCTCGGCGGGGCCCTCCTCGGCGGGATCTCGCCGCGGCTCGTCGTCATCGGCGGCGGCGCGATGCTCGTGACGCTGTTCGGCTTCGCGTGCATCGTGGCGGGGCCGATCCTCGGCGGCGTGTTCCTCTTCGCGCCGGTGATCGTCGTCACGCGGGGCGGCTGGGCGAGCGCGCTCACCGAGGGCGTGAACGTCGCCACCCAGCGCGCGAGCCCGTCGGACGCGGGCCTGCCGATGTGGAAGCTCGCGGCCATCACGACGATCTGGTACGGCGTGTACCTCAGCGGCAACCAACTCGCGTCGCTCCCGACGCTGGTGTGGACGCTGTGGCACGTGGTCTCCAACCTCGGTCAGGGCGACTTCCTCACCGCCATGCAGTTCCAGGCGCCGTTCCCGGTGGGCGCGGCCACGGCCGTGGTCGGGGCGTTGCTCCGGCCGTTCGCGGACATCTACCTCGCGGCCGGGGCGATCATCCTGTGGCGGGACATCCAGCGCGTTCGGGCGGGGGCCGACCTGGAGGCGCTCGTCTCCGAGGGCGTGCGTGCATAGTCGCGTCCCGATGACGCCGCCCGCGGGCGGCGCCCCGTGAGCACCCCCGACGCGGCCCCGCGCCCGGGGCCCGACCGTGACCGCCTCGATCGCATCCTCACGGAGGAGGGCATCGCCACCTCCGACGGGCAGCCGAGCCCGTTCACGTGGGCGAAGCAGGCGATCGACCGGGGGCTCGAGGAGGCCGTCGAGCGCTCGGTGCCCGCGATGACCGGCTCCGCGCCGTGGGTGGCGGGCGGCGTGCTCCTCGTGGCGTCGATCCTCGCCGGGCTCGTGACCGTGCGGCTCGTGCGCATCCTCCGCGCGCCCGGCCGCGCGCCGCCGCCGGCCGGGCCGCCCGCGAGCCCCCTGCCGACGCCGCTCGCGCCGCCCACCCGCGCCGCCATCGACCGCCACCTCGACGCGGGGGACGCCGCGGCGGCGCTCGCCGCGTTGTGGCGATGGGTCGCGGCCCACGTGGAAGCCCACGGGTTCGCCCACCCCGACCCCGCCCGCACCAACCGCGAGCTGCTCGCGGAGGTGCGCCGCGCGGCGCCCGGCTGGGAGCGCCTCCCGCGGCTCGCCCGCCTCACCAACGCGGTGGACGGCCTGCTCTACGGCG
>CAXNIN010000224.1:0-7695 GCA_964202365.1 Myxococcota bacterium
CACCGTGAGCGGGCCGTCGCCTTCGTTGAGGAGCTCGACCACGGCGGGGCTGTCGGGGCACAAGCCCGCTTCGAGCGGCGCGGCGAGCACGGTCAACTCGGGCGCGGGCGGCACCGGCTCCTGGCCGAAGCGGTAGTCGACGCACGCGAGGAGGGCGAGGAGCAGCACCTCCGCAGTGTAGCGCGACAATCGCGCGCCGCGGGGCTATCGGGCGGCCATGTCCCCCCACTTCCGCGACGCCCTCCTCGTCGCCCTCGGCGGCAGCATCGGGTCCGTGGGACGCTACTTCGCCGTCTCCGCGCTCAGCCGCTACGCGCCCGGCTTCCCCTTCGGCACGCTCGCCGTGAACGTCGTCGGCTGTTTCCTGATGGGGGTGCTCGGCGGATGGACGGAGGATCGTGCGCTCTGCGGCGCACTCGGCGTGGGCGTGCTCGGCGTGGGCGTGCTCGGTGGCTTCACGACGTTTTCGGCGTTCGGTGGCGACACGCTCGCGCTCGCCCAGAGCTCGTTTCGGCTCGCCGCGCTGAACGTCGCGGCAAACGTCGGGCTCGGGCTCGCGGCGGTGTGGGCGGGGCGGTCGCTCGTCGGGCTGCTCACGCGGGGGTGACGCGCGGACCGCGACGCACCCGCATTCGCGGGACCGTCGCGACGACCCCGCCCGGATAAGCAGGGCAGATGCCCTCCGAGCACATCCTCTCGCTCTCGGTCAACGACGAGCCCGTGCGGCGCCTCGTGCCCGCCTCGCGCTCGCTCCTCGACTTCCTCCGCGACGATCTCGACCTCACCGGGTCCAAGCACGGCTGCGACGTGGGCGACTGCGGCGCGTGCACCGTGCTGGTGGACGGCGTGGCGCGCCTCTCCTGCATCACCCTCGCGGTGGAGATGGAGGGCCGCGCGGTCCGCACCATCGAGTCGGTGGGCCACGGCGACCGTCTCCACCCCGTGCAGGCCGCGTTCGACAAGCACGTCGCGAGCCAGTGCGGCTACTGCACCCCCGGCATCGTGATGGCGCTCGTCGGCCTGCTCGAGGAGGACCCGCACCCCGACGAGGGCACGCTCCGCGAGACGCTCGGGTCGAACATCTGCCGGTGCACCGGCTACACGAAGATCCTCGCCGCGGCGCGGGAAGCGGCGGCGCGTCCGGACGGGGGCACGCCATGAGCCACGGCCCCGCGGACACCCACGCCGGCAAGCCCGCCGAAGGCGGCGTGGTCGGGCGGTCGGGCCCGAAGATCGACGGCAAGGCGCGCATCACCGGCCAGGCGCGCTTCGTGGCCGACATGAAGCTCCCCCGGATGGTTCACGGGAAGTTCCTCCGCTCGCCGCACGCGCACGCGCGCATCGTGTCCATCGATCTCTCGGCGGCGCTCGCGCTCCCCGGCGTGGTGGGCGCGATGACCGGCGAAGAGCTTCCGAAGCGCTACGGCGCCATCCCCGTGGCGCAGGACGAGACGGCGCTCGCGCTCGGCAAGGTGCGATACATCGGCGAGCCGGTGGTGTGTATCGCCGCGGTCGACGAGGCCACGGCCCTCGCGGCGACGCGGCTCGTGAAGGTGGAGTACGAGGTGCTCCCGAGCGTGCTCTCCGTCGACGACGCGCTGAACCCGGTCAAGCCGTTCATCCACGACGAAGCCCGGAAGCCCTCGAACATCCTCCGCCGGGTGTGGCAGGACTACGGCGACGTGGAGGCGGGCTTCGCCGCCGCCGACGTAATCGTGGAGGACGTGTATCACTACCCCGGGTCCACCCACGTCCCGCTCGAGAGCCACGCCGCGCTGGCGCAGCCAGAGCCCGACGGGAAGCTCACGCTCTGGACCTCCACGCAGAACGTGCACTACGTGCATCGCGATGTCGCCCGCGTGCTCGGAATGCGCGACGCCGACGTTCGCCTCATCAAGCCCGCGGTGGGCGCCGGCTACGGCGGGAAGTGCGACCCCTTCTGCACCGAGTTGTGCGCGAGCCACCTCGCCCGCAAGCTCGGCCGGCCGGTGAAGATCGTGCTCTCCCGCGAAGAGGTGTTCTACGCCCACCGCGGCCGGCACCCCGTGAAGATGTGGCTCAAGATGGGCCTCACCCGCGACGGCGCCATCACCGCCATCGACTTCAAGGCGTGGGCCGACGGCGGCGCCTACTCGAGCTACGGCGTCGTCACGAGCTACTACCTCGGCGTTTTCATGACGCTCCCGTACAAGCTCGACAACTACCGCTTCGAGTCGCACCGCCTCTACACGAACAAGCCGCCGTGCGGCCCCAAGCGCGGCCACGGCGCCATCCAGCCCCGCTTCGCGCTCGAGATGCACATGGACCGCGCGGCCGTGGCCCTCGGCATCGACCCCGCGGCGCTCCGCGCGAAGAACTGCATCGAGGCCGGCCACGAGACGGTGAACGGCCTCAAGGTGCCGTCCGTCGAGATGCGACGGTGCATCGACGAGGTGGTGGCCGCGAGCGGCTACCACGCGAAGCGCGGGAAGCTCGGCCCGAATCGGGGCATCGGCCTCGCCGCGAGTGCGTACATGTGCGGCGCGCTTCACCCCGTGTATCAGAACGAGCTCTCCCATTCGGGCGTGCAGCTCAAGGTGGACCGCAGCGGCGAGGTCACCATCTTCTCCGGGACCGCCGACGTGGGCCAGGGGAGCCAACACATGCTCGCCGTGCTCGTCGCCGAGCGGCTCGGCATCGACATCGCGGACGTGCGCGTGATCGAGGGCGACACATCCCTCACCCCCGTGGATCTCGGCTCCTACTCCTCCCGCGTCACCTTCATGGCCGGCAACGCCGCCATCGAGGCCGCCGACCACGTGCGCGCCCAGCTCTTCGAGGCCGTGGCGAAGAAGCTCGGATGCGCGCCGGAGGCTTTGGGCGCGCGGGACGGCCGCGTGTTCGTCAAGGAGCAACCAGAGAAGTCGGTGAGCTTCGTAGACGCCGTGTGGCTCGCGGAGGAGGCCTTCGGCCCGCTCGGGAGCACCGGCGGGTACAAGCCGCCCAAGATCGGGAACCGGTTTCGCCGCCAGTCGGTGGGGCCGTCGCCGGCGTACTCGTTCACGGCGCAAGTCGCCGAGGTCACGGTAGACCCCGAGACCGGCATCGTCACCGTGGACCGCGTGTGGGCCGCGCACGACTGCGGGCGGGCGCTCAACCGCACCATCGTCGAAGGCCAGATCGAAGGTTGCCTCTACATGGGCGTCGGCGAAGCGCTCTACGAGGAGCAGGCCTACCGCAACGGCGTGCACGTGGCGCCGAGCATCCTCGAGTACAAGATCCCGACGCTCCACGAGACCCCCGAGCTCTCGGTGATCATCGTCGAGACGCACGAGCCCGGCGGCCCGTTCGGCGCCAAAGAGGCGGGCGAAGGCCCACAGCTCTCCACCGTTCCCGCGATTGCCAACGCCCTCCACGACGCCACGGGGCTCTGGTTCACCCAGGCACCCTTCACCCCCGACCGCGTGCTCAAGGCGCTCGACCGCCGCGCCCGCGAGGCGACCTGATGCTCCCCTTTGCCCCCTTCTCCGTCGAGACGCCCGATACGTGGGCGATGTGTCACGCGTTGCTCGCGGCGCCCGGCGCTCGGCTCCTCGCGGGCGGCACCGACCTGCTCCCGTCGATGAAGCACCGCATCTTCCGCCCCGGCGCGCTCGTGTCGACACGGCGCCTCCCGGGTTTCCGCGACGTGGCGGACATCGCGGGCGGCGGGCTCTCCCTCGGGGCGGGCCTCACCCTGCGTGACGTGGCGCGGCTACGGGCGGTGCAGGGAAGCTACCCGGCGCTAGCGGCGGCGTGCACCACCATCGGCACGCCCACCATTCAGGCGATGGGCACGCTCGGCGGCAACGTGATGCTCGACACCCGATGCGTGTTCTACAACCAGCCCGAAGGGTGGCGCGCGGGCATCGGCGGATGTCTCAAGTGCGACGGCTCGATGTGTCATGTCGCGCCGAAAGGAAAGGGCTGCTACGCGGCGCACTCGGCGGACACGATTCCGGCGTTGTGGCTGTACGGCGCTTCCGTGGAGCTCTCGTCGGCCGAAGGGACGCGCGTTGTCTTCGTGGCGGACCTCTACCGCGACGACGGCATCGCATGGCACACGGTGCGCCCCGGGGAGGTGCTCACCCGCGTGATGCTTCCGCCGCCGGGCGCCACGGTCGTGCATCGCAAGCTTCGGACACGCGCCGCGATCGACTATGGGCTCCTGTTGGTGGCGGCGGAGCGCTCGGACGCGGGGTACCGCGCGGTGGTGAGCGCGGTTGGGCCGAGGCCGATCGAGGTGCGCGGCGCCACGCCGGAGGCGCTCGCGGAGGCGGCGTTCCTGGCGGTGCAGCCGCTCGGGACACACCTTCCGCCGGCGCCGTGGCGCAAGAAGATGGTGCGGGTGGAAGTGCGGAGAGCGGCGGAAGGGCTCTGAGAGCAGGAAGGGCGGGAGAAGCCGCAGAGAACGCAGAGGAAGGCAAGGGAAGAGGAAGGGAGACCGAGCCAGAAAGGCGGGAGAAACCGCAGAGGGCGCAGAGGGCGCGGAGGAAGGCAGGGAGGAGGAAGGGAGACCGAGCCAGAACGGCCGCAGAGAACGCAGAGGAAGGCAAGGCAAGAGGAAGGGAGACCGAGCCAGAAAGGCGGGAGAGAACGCAGAGGAAGGCAAGGCAAGAGGAAGGGAGACCGAGCCAGAAAGGCGGGAGAAACCGCAGAGGGCGCAGAGGGCGCGGAGGAAGGCAGGGAGAGAGGAAGAAGGGAGGAAGAAGGGAGGAAGAAGGGAGGAAGATAGAGGAGGAGACGGGGAAGAGACGCGTAAGAGACGGGGAAGAGACGGGGAAGAGACGGGGAAGAGGCCAGGACGACACGAGGTCGAGGGGAAACCCGATGCAGACGAGGCACAACGAAGCCAGCGCCGTGACCGAGGCCGTGATCGGGTGCGCCATTCGCGTGCATCGCGCGCTTGGACCGGGCCTTCTGGAGTCCGCGTACGAGGCCTGTCTCGCCCATGAGATGTCGGCGAGTGGCCTGCTGTACGAGCGCCAGCGCCCACTGCCCGTCGTCTACAAGGATGTACGGCTCGACTGCGGGTATCGCCTCGACTTCGTTGTGGCGGACATCGTCGTCGTGGAGATCAAGGCCATCGAACGGTTCGCGGCGGTCCACGATGCACAGCTGCTCACCTACCTTCGGCTCTCCGGGCTACCCGTCGGCCTCCTGCTCAACTTCAACGTCGAAGTGCTGCGCGATGGCATCCGACGACGCGTCCAGGGCCTCTGACGCGGATGGCGTTGGCTTCGGCGCTCTCCAGTCCTCCCGGCCTCTCTCCTCCGTCTCTCCTGCCTTCCTCTGCGCCCTCTGCGCCCTCTGCGGTTCTTCCCTCCCTGCCTTTCTCCTGCCTCTCCGGCCTCTCCCGGCCGCACGAGAAATCAGAGCCCCGTCCCGAGCACGAGGTACGCCGATCCCGCCAGCGAGCCCAGGCCGTAGTCCTGGTAGGGCGCGCCCACGAGGATGTCGCCCTTGCCGTCTCCGTCGGTGTCGCCGACCCCCGCGAGCGTCGTACCCGCGTAGTCGTTCGTCGCCTCGCCGAGGATGCGGGCGTCCGCGCCGCCGAGGTCGAAGAGCGACGCGCCCGGCCCGTACACGAGGTACGCCGCGCCCGCCGCGCTGCCGCCGCTGTCCTCGCGCCCGGCGCCGATGAGCATGTCGTCCTGGCCGTCGCCGTCCATGTCCTCGACGAGCCCCACCGCCCACCCCGCGTTGTCCCCCGCGCGCTCACCGACAAGCAGGGCGTCCGCCGAGGCGAGCCCGATGCTCCCAGCGACTGGCCCCAGGAAGAGGAAGGCGCCGCCCGTGTCCACGCCCGCGTAGTCGTAGCCGTAGGCGCCCACGAGCAGGTCGGGGGTGCCGTCAGCGTCCACATCCCCGCCGCCGGCCACGGACACGCCCGCGGCGTCGTCTTCGACCTCGCCGACGAACGACGCCACCGCGCTCGCGAGGCTCGTGGAGCCGGAGAGCGGACCGCGCAGGAGGTAGGCGGTGCCGGTGCCGGAGCTCACGCCCGGCGCGCCGATGAGCACGTCGTCGTAGCCGTCGCGGTCGATGTCGCCGACACCCGTTACGGCCTGGCCGGCGAAGTCGCCCGCGGCGGCACCCACGAAGCGTGCCTCCGCGGCGCCGAGATCGACCGTGCCGGAGCGAGGGCCTTCGAGGAGGTAGGCCGCCCCGCTGTAGGCGCCGCCGGCGTCCGAACCCCACGCGCCCACGAGCAGATCGCCCTGCCCGTCGCCGTCGACATCGCCGGCGGCCGCAACGGAGAGGCCGGCCTGGTCACCCGCGCTCTCGCCGACGAGCATGAGGTCGGCCGCGGAGAGGCTCTCGCTGCCCACGGTGGGGCCGCGCACGAGGTAGGCCGCGCCCGCATCGGCCCCGCCCGCGTCGCTGGACCACGCGCCCACGAGCACGTCGTCGAAGCCGTCGCCGTCGAAGTCGCCCGCGGGTGCGACGCTGTACCCCGCGCCGTCGCCGCTGGACGCACCGTACAGGACGAGGTCCGCGGCGGCCGCGCTGAACGTACCGGTGACCGGACCGAGGAAGAGGTAGGCGGCGCCCGCATCGGCCGCGCCGCCGTCCGCGCCGGGGGCTCCGAGGAGGATGTCCGCGAGGCCGTCGCCGTTGAAGTCCCGCGCCGCCGAGACGCTCGACCCCGCGTAGTCGCCGGCGTCGACCCCCTCGAACTTCGCGTCGGCGATGCCGAGATCCACCGTACCGCCGAGGCCACACGCGTTGGACGTGCCGTCACAGTCGTTGTCGATGCCGTCGAGGCAGATTTCGGTCATCGCGGGGCTGGTGCCCGCCTCGGTGTCGTCGCAGTCGCCGTCGGGCGCGACGTACCCAGCCGGCGCGACACACGCGTACGCCGTATCGGATGTATCGCCGTAGCCGTCGGCGTCGACATCCCGATAGAACGGGAGGAGCACGCCTTCGTCGATCTCGGCGTCGCAGTCGTTGTCGCGCGTGTCGCACGTTTCGGGGTTGCCGGGGAACGCCGCGGCGTCGGTGTCGTCGCAGTCGGTGGCGTCGGCGACGCGCCCCGGCTCCGTGACACATGCGTCGACGCGATCCGACACATCGCCGAAGCCGTCGCTATCGGTGTCGGCGTAGAAGGGGACGGTGACGCCCTCGTCGGTGCGGCCATCGCAGTCGTTGTCGACGGTGTCGCACACCTCCGTGGCGTTGGGGTGGATGGCGGCGTTGGTGTCGTCGCAGTCGTCGCCGCGGAGCGCAGCGTTCACGAAGCCGTCGCCGTCGGCGTCGAGGACCCCCACGGAGAAGGTGACCTCGGCCGTGGCCGAGAGGGCGTCGTCGTCGGTGACCACGACGGTGAGCGTGTACTCGCCGAGCGGGAGGGGATCGATCGTGAACAACGCCTTGCCGTCGACACCCGGCGCGGAAGGCACGGCGCTCCCCTCCGCGACGGCTCCCAGCCACGCGAGATCGAGCGCGTCGAGCGCGCGGTCGTCGCCGGTGAGGATCTCGACGCGCACCGCCTGTTCAGGGGTGAACACCTCGGCGGGCCGGGGATCGAGGAAGGTGACGCCCGGCGCGGCGGGGTCGACCGCGGTGTCGAGCGGCGCCGGCTCGTCCGTGTCGCGCGCGCCGTTCTTCAGGGTCTCGATGGACTCGATGGCGCACCCGCTCAACGCGAGGCACGGGACCAACAGCCACGAGGGG
>CAXNIN010000225.1:0-7636 GCA_964202365.1 Myxococcota bacterium
TCACGCGCGCGCGCGCCTCCGCCGCCGACCTCCGCACGACGGACCCGCACCGCTACGCCCTCGAAGTCCTCGAGGTCGCCGCCGACCAGCGCTCCACCTGGTACCCCTCGACCGACCTCCCCGACGTGTTCCGCGCCTGGATGGGCACCGAGGCCGGCAAGGGCCGCCTCGACCCCGTGCGCACCATCACGCTCCAGTGGACCACGCCGCCCGTCTCCGAAGCCCTCGCCACGCGCACCACCGAGCTGTTTCGCCGCCACGTGGAAGACCTCGGGCTGAAGTGGGCCGACCCCGGTCACCCCGACGTCGACGTGATCGTGTACGGCGCCATCAAGGTGGCCCAGGTGGATGCGAAGGAGTCGGGCCCCGCCGGGAGCCTCGCCCGCGTGGAGGCGCGCTTCGAGTCCGAACGCGTCCGCTTCCGCACGATCGACCACACCACGGACGGCTTCCGGGCCACCGCCGCGGCGGAGGAGCCCGAGCGGGCCGTCGCGGAGGACGAGGCGGTCAAGGCCGCGTGCGAGCGCGCCGCGGCGCGGCTGTTGAAGCAGGTGCTCCAGGCCGTGTTTCGGTAGGCGGCGGCGCGGCGGGCGCGCGTTAAGGCGCGCCTCCTTCCGGAGTCCCGATGCTCGTGAACGGCACCCCCACCCGCACGGTCTGGTGGGCCGACGGCGTGGTCAAGATGATCGACCAGCCGCTGCTCCCCCACCGCTTCGCCATCGTTGACATGGCGACGCACCGGGACACCGCGGTCGCCATCCGCGACATGACCGTGCGCGGCGCCGGCGCCATCGGCGCGACCGGCGCGCTCGGGCTCGCCCAGGCCGCCGTCGAAGCGCCCCCCGCGGCGTTCCACGCCTACGTCACCGACGCCGCCAACCACCTCCGCGGCACGCGCCCCACCGCGCAGAACCTCTTCGCCGGCATCGACTACGTGCTCCGCGCCATCGAAGCCGAGGGCGACAACGTGGATAGGGCCAAGGCCGCCGCGATCGCCGCTGCAAACGCCTTCGCGGATGACGACGCCGAGAGCTGCCGCCGCATCGGCGAGCTCGGCGCGCCCATCATCACCGCCCGCCCCCGCGTCTCGACGCACTGCAACGCGGGCTGGCTCGCCTTCGTGGACTGGGGCAGCGCGTTGTCCCCGATCTACGCCGCGAAGCGCGGTGGCGCCGACCCCTTCGTGTATGTCGACGAGACGCGGCCGCGCCAGCAGGGCAGCCAGCTCACCGCGTGGGAGCTCGGGCAGGAAGGCGTGCGCCACGCCGTCATCGCCGACAACGCCACGGGCCACTACCTCAAGGCCGGCGCCATCGACGTTGTCATCGTCGGGAGCGACCGCATCGCCGCCAACGGGGACGTCGCCAACAAGATCGGCACGTACACCTCCGCGCTCGCCGCCAAGGCCGCCGGGGTGCCGTTCTACGTCGCCGCGCCCACGACCACCATCGCGACGCATACACCCACGGGTGACGACATCCCCATCGAAGAGCGCTCCCCGGACGAGGTGCTCTACGTGTGGGGCTGGTCGGACGACGGCCGCTTCCTCCGCGTGCGGACGGCCCCGCAGGGCTCCACCGCGAAGAACCCGGCGTTCGACGTCACGCCCGCGGCGCTCATCACCGGCATCATCACCGAGCGCGGCATCGTGCCCGCCACGGTCGCCGGCATCGCTTCGGTAGCCCGGAAGTAGCTCTTCTTCGCGCGCTTCTTGGGGCGGGGGGCGAGCCCCCCGCAACGCCCCCCGGAGCCGCGCGTCGGTCGGCTCCCGGCGCCGCGCTACACTCGCGGGATGCTCGTCCTGCTCCTCGCCTGCGCCGCCCCCTCCGACGACACCGGCTTCGTCGACGAGGTGGACCTCGTGACCTCCCTCGTGGACCCCGGCCCCTACCGGGTGGGCTACCGCGCCTCCGAGGTCACGTACTCCGACGATGTGTCGACCGACCGGTCGTTGCGGCTCGCGCTCTGGTTCCCGACGGAGGCGACGAGCGGCGGCACCGCGGCGTACCTCGGCGGGGCGATCGCGGCGCCGGACGTCCTCGACGACCCCGCCCCGGCGCCGGGCCCGCGGCCGGTGGTGCTCTTCTCCCACGGCCACCAGGGATTTGCCGAGAACTCGGCGTTCCTGATGGAGCACCTCGCGAGTCACGGCTTCGTGGTCGCCGCGCCCGACCACGCCGGCAACACGACGTTCGACGGCTCCGTGCGGCCCACGGAGATCTACCTCCAGCGCACGCGCGACCTCACCGCGGTGCTCGACGCCCTCCCCGAAACGCTCGACGTCGACACGTCCGCGGTCGTCGCGACGGGGCACAGCTTCGGCGGCTACTCGGTGCTCGCGCTCGCGGGCGCGACCTACGACCCCGCCGTGATCGACGCGTGCACCCCCGACACGTCCGGCTTCTGCTCCACGATGACGCCGGCGCTCGCCGGGGCGTTCCTCGCGGGGGAGCGCGATACGCGCGTGGTGGCGGCTGTCGCGATGGCGGCGGGCGACTACGACCTCTTTGGGGCGGCGGGCGTGGGCGCCATCGAGGTGCCGGTGCTCCAGATGACAGGCGAGATGGACCCCGGCGACGGTGACGCCTACTGGGCCGCGCTCCAGGGCGGCGCCAACCGGCGGCTCCACGTGCTCGGCGCGGGTCACCAGGCGTTCACGGACTTCTCCGGCGTGCTCGAAGACGGCGGCACGATCGACCCCGAGGAGGGCTTCCGGATCATCCGCGCGTACGGGCTCGCGGCGGTGCGCGCTGGCCTCGGAGACACGCGGGTGGCCGTTGTCCTCGACGGCGAGCGTCCGGTGGCGGACGCCGCGGTGATCTCCCGCTGAAGACGCCTCACCCACCGGCCTCGATCGCGGCTATACTTCGCCGCCAGCCCGGGGTTCGCGTGCTCCTCCTCCTCCTCGCCGCCTGCAGCGACTACGAAATCAAGGCGCCGACGCCCGAGCCGCTCGCGCTCACCATCACGTCGCCCACGTACGGCGCGTTCCTCGGGGAGGACACGATTCAGGTGACCGGCACCGTCACGCCCGTGACCGCCTACGTCTCCGTGAACGACACCATCGTCTACCCCGACGCCGCCGGCACCTTCGCGGCCGAGCTGGCCTTCACGGACCGCGCCGCCGTGGTCGACGTGACCGCGCGCTACAACGGCGAGCGCCTCCGCGAGATCGTGCCGGTGTTCGACGGCTCCGACCCGCGCGCCTCCGACCCCGGCGCCATCGGCGGGCTCCTCACCCCCACCGGCCTCGACGCCCTCGAGCCGATCGTCTCCGACCTCGTCGACTCGCTCGGCTGGGAAGACCTGCTCTTCTCGTCCCTCCCCGCGCTCGACACCGACTACGTCGACCTCACGCCGAAGGCGCTCACCTCGAACGGCGCCGTGGCCGACCTCGCGCCGGCGTTCGACTCGATCGCCGTGTCCGTCGCGCTCACCGACGTGACCCTGCTCACCGACGTGACCATCCTCGACGCGTACACCTTCGAGCTCGGCATCTCGCTCGGCACGATTCAGTTCGGCGCGCACGCCAACCCGTGGCTCGACGCCGACGGCATGCTCGGGCTCACCCTCGCGGACGCCATCGTCGACATCGGCGACATCGGGTTGTCCGTGGAAGGCTACGAGATCCCCGAGTGGATCACCGACCTGCTCCTCGACCCCGTGGCGAGCCTCGTCTCCACCCTCGGCGAGGGCCTCGGCGATCTGCTCCTCGACCAGGTGGGCGACCTCGCCCTCGCGGGCCCCTTCGCGTTCGACCTCGATCTCCTCGGCACGCGCCTCGCCGCGCGCCTCGTGGAGGTGGACGCGAGCGAAGACGGCGTCGGCCTTGGCGCGACCGTTGGGTACGGCGAAGGCGCCGCCGAGAGCATGCCCGAAGTGGCGCTCCTCGGCGCGACCACCCCCTCCGGCCGGACCTACCAGCTCGGCGGCGCGGTGCACGAGGGCATGTTCAACGTGCTCCTCGACGAGACGTTGGCGAGCTTCCTGGACATCGATCTGCAGCTCGAAGGCGAGTACGGCGAGCTGCTCGGGAGCGGGTTCGCGGCGCTCGACGGCGGCAACGAGATGCCGGAGGAGACCAACGGCTACTGCCTGGGCCTCCAGGTGGGCGAGGCCCGGGTGATCCGCATGGTCGAGGGCACCGGACAGCCGCTTGCCCGCGCCTACCTGCCCGACCTCCGCGTGCGTGTCGACACCATCCTCGGCGGCGAGTGCGAGGCGTGGCTCGACGCGAGCGTGTTCGCCGTGGTCGACCTCACGCTCGACGGCACCGAAGTGTCCGCCGACTTCGACGTGGTGGACGTGGCGGTGCTCTCCTACGGCGCCGAACAGTACGACCTCGCGACGGTCGAGACCCAGCTCGGCGCCGTGGTGGAGAGCCTCACGGGCCTCCTCGGCGGGCAGCTCTCGTTCGACCTCGGCGACGCCCTGGGCGACCTCGGCGGGCTGGGCATCGGCATCACGCCGGAGATCGTCTCCATCGAGAAGCTCGACGAAGACGGCCTCTTCGGCGTGTACATGAACGTGTTCGGGGACGACCTGTAGCCGCAGTGCTCGCGGCGTCGCGGGGGGGCGTTGCGGGGGTTTGGGGCAACCGCGGGCGAGCCCCCCCGCCCCACGAAGAGCGCCGCCTGAACGCAGGAGGTCCGCCGACTCCACCGCGGCATGGTAGAGTCGAGTGCCGAAGAGTGGAGGGCCCGTGGCGACCAAGGACCAGGAACTCGCCGCCGGTGGGCGCGCGAAGAAGCCGAAGAACCTCCCCAACAAGGGAGCCGAGGCCGCGGTGCCCGACGTGAAGGCGAAGGTGCAGCAGGGCGCCGCCGCCGACTTCCAGGGGAACGTCGGGAACTCCGGCGTGAAGGACCTCATCGAGGCCGAGGCGAAGACCGAGAAGAAGGCCCCGAACGTCGCCTCTACGCGCGACCCCGGCGACATGGGCCGCTCCGAGCTCGCCGCGCGCGCCAAGGCCGACGCGAAGGCGCTCGCGGCGAAGAAGGGCGGCGGCGAGGACAAGGCGAAGGCCGCGCCCGCGAAGCCGAAGGTCGCCGAGAAGCAGGCGGAGACCGCCGACACCGTCGCGCTCGAAAAGGAGGCCGCGCAGAAGAAGCGCGAGGCCCAGCTCGAGAAGAAGAAGGCCGCCGAGGAGAAGGGCAAGAAGGCCGACCCCGGCAAGAAGGGCGCGCGCGCGCTCGAGGGCGCCGAACCGGCCAAGGCCGGCAAGGGAAAGAGCACCGAAGAGAAGCGGGACGCCGCGAAGGCCGACGCCGGGAAGGCGCGAGGAAAGCCCGGAAAGGCCGAGAAGGGCGGCAAGGGAAAGAAAGCCGCGAAGGCGGAGAAGGCGGCGGGCAAGGCCGCGAAGGCCGTCAAGGGCGTGGACCCCAAGGCGGACCAGGCGCGGGGTTCTGTGGTCAACGCGCGCGAGAAGAAGGCGGACGCGAAGGAAGCCAAGGCGGAAGCCGCGAAGTCTGCGGCGGACGCCGCGAAGGCGAAGGACTCGAAGAGCGGGAAGCTGGAGAAGGGCAAGATCACCGCCGCCGCTGGCAAGAAGAAGCAGGCCGTCGAGAAGGACGTTCAGGCGACCGACGCCGAGAAGAAGGCGGCTGACGACAAGAAGTCGAACGCGGAAGACAAGAAGTCGAAGAAGGCCGGCGGCAAGGCCGCGCCCAAGGACGGCGCGAAGGCCGACGACAAGAAGAAGAAGGGCGGCAAGGGCGGCGGCGCGGCCGCGCGTCCCGAGAAGGGCACGCCAGAAGCCGCGAAAGAAGAGCCCGCCCGCGAGAAGGGCGCGAAGCCGAAGGGCGCCGACCCCGCCGCGAAGGCGCTCGCTGCGGAGCAGGCCGCCGACGCGAAGAAGGGCGCGAAGGTAGAAGAGCAGGCCGCCGCCGAGCGGAAGCTCGAGACAGCCCAGTCGAAGAAGGCCGCCGCGGAGACCACCGCGGAGGTGGCCGAGGACCCCGCCAAGAAGGAAGCGGCCGCGAACGAGGCCGAGGCCGGCGCGCGCGAGGAAGAGGCCGCGGAGCGCGAAGTGGAGAGCCGCGAAGCGGACGTAGAGAACGTCGACGAGGAGCTCCAGAGCGGCCTCGAGATCGAGGAGATCACGCGTGCGAGCGACCTCGGCACTGCCGACGGCGAGCGCGTGACGCTCGTGGGCGTCTACATGCCGCGGGCAGAGGGTGGGAGCGGGCAGATGCTCGGCCACGTGTCGGTGCTCGTGGGCGGCGTGGAAGTGCGGCTCGGCAACAACATCCGCGCGCTCTCGGAGATTCTGCGCTTCTCCGGCGAGACCGTCCGCATCACCGGTAAGCTCGACCTGCGCCAATCCGGCGGGCTCGACCCGACGAAGCGCGAGAAGCCGATCCTGACCGACCTCTCCAGTCCGTCGAGGCGGTGATGCGCCTCACGGGTCGCGCGCAGAGGCCCTGAGTGCTCCCCACGCTGCCGGAGCGTTACCGCCCGACCCGACTCCTCGGGGAGGGCGCCACCGGCGTGGTGTATCACGCGGAAGACAAGCTCCTCGGCACGGAAGTAGCGGTCAAGGTGGTGAAGACCAACCTCGCGCTCCATCGGCGCTTCCGGGCCCGGTTCGCGCGGGAAGTGGCGATCTCCGCCCGCATCGTGCATCCACACGTCGTGCCCGTGTACGACACCGGCGCGCTCGCGACGGGTGAGCCGTTCGTTGCCCTGGGCTTCGCGCCGGGCGGGAGCCTCGCCGACCTCCTCAAGGCGCGCCCTCCCGTGGGCGAGGTGCTCCGGCTCATCGACGAGGTGCTCGACGCGCTCGGCGCCATCCACGCGCGGAGCCTCCTCCACCAGGATCTCAAGCCGAGCAACGTGTTGCTCTACCCGGGCACCGACGGGCTCACCCACGCGTGGGTGGCCGACCTCGGCGTCGCCGACGCGTTGGCCGAGCTCACGCGCGACCGCAAGGGCATCTCGGGCACCCCCGGGTACATGGCCCCCGAGCAGCTCCTCGGGCGCACCCAGGACCTCGGGCCCTGGACCGACCTCTACGCCGTCGGGCTCATCCTCCACGAGACCCTCTCCGGCGAGCGTCCCCACCCCGGGGAGGGGCGGCAGGAGCTGCTCGACGCGCGGCGGAAGCCCCCCCCTTCCCTGCTGGAAAGCCGGGAGTTGTCCATTCCCGCGCCTCTCGCGGACCTCGTGAGCTCGCTGTTGGACCCCGAGCCGCGGCAACGCATCGACCTCGCGGCCGACGTGCGCCGCGCGCTTCGCGACGCGATGAAGGGCATGAGCTTTCGCGGGCGGGTGCGCTCGTTCCGGAGCGGCGGCGAGACGAACGCGACCACCGGCCCGATGCTCGGCCCCGGCGAGTACCCCCTCTCCGTGCCGCCCGCCCCGGTCGACCCCCAAGCGGGCGCCCTCCGGTGGAACCGTGTGCCGCCCGATCCCATCCCGGCCCAGCCCCCGCCCGAGACCGGGTGGGAGGCGCCGGCGCGCGCGTCGCTCCCGCTCTTCGCCCTCCGCGAGATACCGCTCGTCGGTCGCGAACGCGAGCGGAAGGTGTTGTGGGACGCCGCGCGCGAGGTCATCGCCCTCGGTGAGCCGCGCGTGGTGCTCGTCGTCGGCGACAGCGGCACCGGCAAGACGCGCCTCGTGGCCGCAGTGTCCGGCG
>CAXNIN010000226.1:0-7553 GCA_964202365.1 Myxococcota bacterium
GAAGCGGTCGCCTTGGGTGGCTGTGCCGGCGAGGAGGAACTGAAGCTCGCCGTCGTCCGTTTGGTACAGGGTGCCGGGGACCGGCTCCTTGGTCTGCTGGCCGCTCCGGCTGCCGGCGGCCCACCAACGCGTGCCGTCGTGGGCGATGCTCCAGTCCTCAGTCGTCGTGAAGCCGGCGCGCACGTTGAGCTCGGTGAGCGTGGGCGCGTCTCCGCTGCCGTCGGCGTCGACGAAGACGGGGTCGGTGGCGGTGGGCTCGGGTTCGACCGGCCAGCCGGCGTCATCCACGCCGGTGACGTACGGCACGCGGAGCACCTGCTGAAAGGCCTGGTCCACCGCCCACACCGTGACGGTGCCGTCGTCTCCGGCGACGACCGCGACGTCGGAGAGGATGCGCTCGTGCCCGGTGGTGAGCGCGGCGCTCCGGAGGAACGACGCGGACGGATCATCCGAGAGCAGCCGGCCCATCTTGAGATCGAGCGGGACGATGGTGCCGTCGCGGCTGTTCGCGACGAACCCGGCGGGCACTTCCCACGGGCCGGCGTTTGCGGGGAGCACCGCGGCGGCCACCGGGCCGGAGAAGTGGATGGGGATGATGTCCAGGTCGTCCGCGCAGGCGGCGAGGAGGAGGAGAGGCAGAGCGCGGATCACTTGTTCACCAGCCAGGTCTTGACCTGGAGGAAGGTGGGGCTCGTGGGGTCCGCGTCGAGCAGCGCGATGGTCGAGGAGACACGCGCCTCGTCGACCTCGCCCGTGTAGTTCGCGACCGCGAGGAGCGTGCCGTCGTCGCTGATGGCGAGGGCGGACGGGTTCTCTCCGATGGCGTCGCGCTCGGCGACGAGCGTGCCCATGGGGCCGATGGAGAGGTCGTACACGGACACGCTGTTCGCGTTGAAGTTCGTCGCGAACAGGTGGGTGCCGTTGGGGTGGAGCACGAGCTGGGCCGGGCCGACGGTGGACTGCGTGGACACGCCCTCGTCGCGCTCGAGCGCGCGCGGGAGCGGCAGGATCGCGCGGATGTCCTCGCGGATGAGCTCGCTGTCGGCGTCGTCGTCGATGGCGGAGAGGTCGATGGCGTAGATGCCTTCGGGCTCGTCGGACACACCCCAGAGCCAGCCGCGCGCGCGGTCGACCACGAGGGAGCGGAGGCCCGAGTCGGAGCCGGTGCTCGTCTCCATCAGGATGGCGCCCTCGACGTCGAGGTAGTTCAAGTCGTCGAAGTCGGCGGTGCTGTCGTCGCGCACGTCGATCACGTACACGTACGGGACCAGCTTGCAACCCACGAACAAGAACCCGCGATCCTCGTCTTCCGCGAGGGCGGCGCAGCCGCCGCCATACAGCGTGTTGCCGTCGACGTCGACATCGAGCGAGAGGGTGTCGCCTTCCCGCGCGGGCACGAACGTGAGCGACCAGGCGTCGCCGATGGTCGGCATCCGGAGATCGCGATGGAGGCGGTCGGGCTCTCCCCCGAACGCGCGGCCCACGCGGCCCTGGTCGGCGTCGAGGCCGGTGTACCAGACGGTCCAGGTGTCGTTCGCCGAGACGACGACGGGGTGGGTCACGCCGGCGAGGCCGAAGCCGCCGAGCGCGGCCGCGAGCACCGGGCGCTCGGAGCCCTCGGAGTCCGCCGCGAGGGTCCAGGCGTCGTCGTCGCCAGAGCGTTCGGCGTAGCCGATCTGCCAGGCCTCGCCGGAGTCACCGGCGAACCACATGCGATCGATGTCGCCGTCGCGCACCACGGAGGGGTGCCGCACGCCGGTGTCGTACCACTCGCCGGGGGCGCCGGCGTCGAACACCCAGTCGTACAGGACGCCGGGAACGCGCGTGAACGTGACGCCGTCGGAGGACTCGGCGAGGCCGATGCGATACCGCGCGCCGTCGAACGCGGAGTACCAGAGGCGCACGGTGCCGTCGTCGAGCACCTGCACGCTGCCGGGCTCCATCGCCACGCTTTCCCAGTCGGCGCTCGAGGTCAACACGGGGGCGGCGTCGGCGGACCACGTGACGCCGTCGGCGCTGGTCGCGCGGCCGATCGTCGTCACCTCACCCGCGTTCGCGGCGTAGTACATCACGTACTCCCCGCCGATCTCAGCCACGACCGGGGCATACACATCCACGGCGTCGTGCGCGCCGCCCGCTCCGGCTTCGAGCACGGGCGTAGCGTCGAGCACGAGGTCGGCGTCGAGGGTCAACCCGACGCCGATGCGCCGGTCGCCGGCGGAGTCGGTGGCGGTGAAGTAGGCGAATTCGCCCACGACGCTCGCGACCTCCACGGAGACGGCGTCGATCACGGCGGGGTCGGCAACCTGGCCCACGGCCACGCGCGCTTCCCACCCGCGGCCGCTGTCGAGCGTCTCGCCGGGGCTGAGCGTCGCGGGGAGCACGGTGCCGCCTTGATCTTCGAAGCGGTAGGCTTCTTCCTGCACGGCTTGAACGGCCACACCGCCCGCCGTGACGGCGTCGGTGTCCACGCCCGGCACCGGCCCGACCACGGCCCACGCGGACCCGTCGGCCGCGACGGCCTGGGTGAGGACCCCGGCGGCGTCGACGTAGAACAGGTGGAACGCGCCGTTGTAGTACGCGACCGTGGGCGCGGACCCGCCGCCGGGCGGGGCCCAGGAGCCGCCGGTCGTCCAGTCTTCGAGATCCTCGCTGAAGGCCTCGCCGATCGCGGCGCCGTCGAGCGTGTAGTACATCCGCCACCGGCTCGTCTGGGTGTCCCACAGAACGTACGGGTCGGTGACGGAGGCGCCCTCGACAGCGAACGCGGGGGCGTCGTTCGCGCGGCGGAAGTCGACGCCGTCGTCGCTCGTCGCGAGCCCGATCGCGCTCTCTCCACCGTCGTTTCCGGCGTAGAAGAGGTACCACGCGCCACCTGTGCGCACCATCGAGGGCGCCGCGACGGCGGTGTCCCACCCGCTCGCGGAGGGCTCGAGGAGCGGGTCGGTCTCGAATGCCCACTCTTCGAGGCCACTCGTGGTGAAGGCGGCGCGGAGCACGCCCTGGTCGCCGAACACCATGCGCGCGAACGCGGCGTCGTCCTCGTCGGCGTCGGTGAAGTACGAGGGCGCCTCGACGGCGAGCACCTCGCCCTCGGCGCCTTCGAGATCGAGGTCGGACGGGACGTTGCTGCGCGCCCAGGTGCCGCCGCCGTTGCCGGTGACGCGGAAGGCGCCATTGGGCCCGGGGACCCACAGGCGCACGGTTCCGACACCCCACTCGAGCGCCCAGGCGCGCGAGACGGTGTCGACCTCCTCGTCGTCGGTGAGCGCGAGCGTGACGAACCCGGCCTGGCTGCCGGAGCCGTCGGCGTCGACGTAGTCGCCCGCTTCGAGGCGGGACGGGCCGCCGGGCGGCACGAGCGCGACGGGGGCGGCGGAGAGGTCGAGGATGCTCAGGTCGTGCGCGGTGCGGTTGACGGTCCACGCGAGGTCCGTTCCGGCTGCGTAATGCACCGCGGCGGGGTCCCAGCCCACGTCCAGGAAGGGATCGCCGTTGGGCCCGAGCGCGGCGAAGGCGGGGTCGGAGGGGTTCGACACGTCGATGAACCAGACGGCGTCGTTCGACTCGCGGGTGCGGGCGGACTCGGAGAGGCGGTTGGTGACGAGGAGAAGGTCACGCGGGGCGGCGAGCGCCATGTCGCCGCTGAACGAAGGGAGGTCGAGGGCCTTGGCGGCAACCCCTTCCCCACCTTCCGGCGCGGAGATCACGTTGCGTCCGAGCGTCCAATCGACCGTGTCGAGGTCGAGGAAGAGCGCGGACCCGCCGGTGAAGTCCTTCCAGGCGTTGGCGTTGGTGATGGCCAACACCCGCCCGCCGTCGAGGAAAGCGAGATCGGCCGGGGCCGCGAGGCAGGTCCCGATGCCGATCTGGCCGTACTCGTAGATGCCCTCGGGCGGCGACGCGCACGCGCCGGGGTTCGGCAGCGGCGCGTCCCGGACGCAGCCGGCGAGCAGGACGAGGGCAGCGACGGCGGAGAGGCGTGTGTTCACAGAACCCCGAGTGCCGCGTGTGCCGCGGCAAGGCGCGCCACAGGTACCCTGAACGGGCTGCAGGAAACATAGTCCAGGCCGATCTTGTGGAAGAAAGCGACACCCGTGGGGTCGCCGCCGTGCTCGCCGCACACGCCGAGCTTGAGGCGCGGCTTCGCGGCGCGGCCCTTCTCGGCCGCCATCTTCACCATCTCGCCGACGCCCTCGGTGTCGAACACGGAGAGCGGCGACTCGCGGAGCAGGCCGCGCTGCAGGTACTCGGTGAAGAACTTGCCCATGTCGTCACGGGAGAACCCGTACGTCATCTGGGTGAGGTCGTTCGTGCCGAAGCTGAAGAAGTCCGCGTGCTTGGAGATCTTGTCCGCGAGCACGCAGGCGCGCGGGAGCTCGATCATCGTGCCGACCGTGTAGTGGATGCGCACGTTGTTCTCGAGGAGCACCTGCTCGGCGGTCTCTTCGACCTGGCGACGGCACCGCTCCAGCTCGACCGGCATGCTGACGAGCGGGATCATCACCTCGGGCATCACCACCTTGCCCTCGCGCGTGACCGCGACGGCGGCCTCGAAAATGGCGCGCACCTGGGTGTTGTAGATCTCCGGCGTCGTGATGCCGATGCGGCAGCCGCGGTGCCCCATCATCGGGTTCGATTCGTGGAGCTGCTTGAGGCGCTCGGTGAGGACGTCGGAGCGAACGCCGAGGTCCTTCGCGACGGCGGCCACTTCTTCCGGCCGGTTGGGCAGGAACTCGTGGAGGGGCGGGTCGAGGAGGCGGATGGTGACGGGGAGGCCGTCCATCGCGCGGAAGATCTCGACGAAGTCGTTGCGCTGGATGGGGAGCACGAGGTTGAGCGCGCGCTGACGGGACTTCTCGTCTTCCGCGAGGATCATCTGGCGCATCGCGCGGAGCGCGGTGGGCTCGAAGAACATGTGCTCGGTGCGGCAGAGGCCGATGCCGACCGCGCCGAGGCTGCGGGCGTTGGCGGCGTCCGCGCCGGTGTCGGCGTTGGCGCGCACCTGGAGGCGCGAGCGGGCGTCAGCCCAGCCGAGCAGCTCGCCCATGGCGCCGGAGTCCGTGGGGGGCGCGAGCGTGGGGATCTCGCCCTCGAACACCTCGCCGGTGCCGCCGTCGATGGTGATCCAGTCGCCGCGCCGCACGACGGTGTCGCCGGCGTAGAAGAGCTGGCGCCCGTAGTCGACGAGGATGTCGGTGCAGCCGACGACGCAGGGCTTGCCCATGCCGCGGGCGACGACGGCCGCGTGGCTCGTCTGCCCGCCGCGGCTCGTGAGGATGCCCTTCGCCACGGTCATGCCCTGGATGTCCTCGGGGGAAGTCTCCAGGCGCACGAGGACGACGCTCTCGCCCTTCTCGACGAGCTCCTGCGCCTCTTCCGAGTGGAAGACGACCTTGCCGGAGGCGGCGCCGGGCGAGGCGTCCAGCCCCTTGGCGATCACCTTCCGCTTGGCGTCGGGGTCGAGCACGGGGCGGAGCACCATCTCGAGGTCGGCGGCCTTGACGCGCTTGAGCGCCTCGTCCTGCGTGATCACGCCCTCGTGGACGAGGTCGACGACGATCTGCACGGCGGCGGCGGGGGTGCGCTTGCCGTTGCGCGTCTGCAGGAGGAAGAGCTTGCCCTCCTCGATGGTGAACTCGATGTCCTGCATGTCGCGGAAGTGCGTCTCGAGCTTCGCCTGGAGCTCCACGAGCTCGGCGTACACCGCGGGCATGGCGGCTTCGAGGGTGAGCCCCTCCTGAACGCCGTCGCCGTGGTTGATGGGGTTCGGCGTGTGCGTGCCGGCGACGACGTCTTCCCCCTGAGCGTTGGGCAGCCACTCGCCGAAGAACACGTGCAGGCCGCTCTTCGGGTTGCGCGTGAACGCGACGCCGGTGGCGCTCGTCTCGCCCATGTTGCCGAACACCATGGTCTGGACGTTCACGGCGGTGCCGCAGTCGTCCGGGATGCCGTGGGTCTTGCGGTAGAAGCGCGCGCGCTGGCTGTTGAAGGAGCGGAAGACGGCCTCAACCGAGAGGCGGAGCTGCTCCTGGGGGTCCTGCGGGAAGGCGCCGGACGACTCCGCCACCACCGCCTTGAGCTTCTCGACGAGCGCCTTGAGCTCGTCCACCGAGAGCGCGGCGACCTCGCGCTTGCCCCGCGCCTCGTCCACCACGCGGCCGAAGCGCGTGTAGTGGATGCCGAGGACGACATCCCCGAACATCGTGATGAAACGCCGGTAGCTGTCGTACGCGAAGTGCGGCTTGCCGGTGCGCTCGGCGAGGCCCGCGACGGTAACGTCGTTGAGCCCGAGGTTGAGGACGGTGTCCATCATGCCGGGCATCGACGCCGGCGCGCCGGAGCGCACCGAGAACAGGAGCGGGTTCGCGGGGTCGCCGAACTTTTTGCCGCTGCGCGCTTCGACCTGCGCGAGGGCGGCTCTCACCTCTTCCCAGAGACCGTCGGGATAACTCTCGGCGTTCTTCATCCAGTGATTGCACGCGTGCGTCGTGATCGTGAAGCCCGGGGGCACCGGGAGACCGAGGCGCGTCATCTCGGCGAGGCCCGCGCCCTTGCCGCCGAGGATGTCCTTCATCGTTCCGTCGCCATCGGCCTGGCCGTCTCCGAATGCGTAGACCCAGCGCATGATTCAGTCTCCCGAGAGGCGGGTGAAGTCGGCGAGGCCCGCGAACCGCTCGACGATCGAGCGGAGCAGGCCGAGCCGGCTGTTGCGTGCGGCGGCCTCGTCACACATGACGAGCACGCCGTCGAAGTAACGGTCGACCACGGGCCGGAGCGCGGCGAGCGCGTCGAGCGCAGGGGCGACATCGGTGCCGTGCGGCAAGCCCAGGTAGGCCTCGTGCAGCGCCACACCGGCTTCCCCGCCGAGGAGCGCGACGTCGTAGTCGGTGTCGCGGTGCTCCTTGACGAGGCCCGCGGCGCGGCGGAACGTGGCCCGGATGGGCCCGAAGTTGCCTTCGCGGACGAGCGCGGCCAGCCCGCGGACGCGCACGGCGGCGAAGTGGAGGTCCACGTTGGCGGGAATCTGGCCGCGCGGGGCGGCGAGCACGGCGTCGACGATGTCGACGGGGGCTTCGTTCTGGAGGGTGGCGCGGAGGCGCGCGGCGACGAACTCGTAGAGCTCGTCTCCGCCGGAGACGCCGGCGGCGCCGAAGAGATCGCCGAGGGTGCCCCGCCAGCGGGCGTCGAGCACGATGGCGACCACGCGGTTGGCGGCGCGGCGGAGGCCGAGGCCGTCGGCGTTGCCCTTGGGCGCGTGCCCCGCCGCGAAGGCGCGCGCGAGGAGCGTGAGCCGCTCGGCGAGCGCGAGCGCGCGCCCGGGGCCGCTCGTGGGGGGCACGTCGCCCGCGAAGCGCGGGAGGTACTGCTCCTCGATGGCGAGCGCGACCGCGGGCGGCGCGCCTTCGAGCGCCGCGAGGAGCCGGCCCACGTGGCCCTGGAGCTCGGGGAACTCCCCGACCATCTGGGTGGTGAGGTCGGCCTTGGCGAGCCCGCCGGCGGCGTGCGCCGCGGCGGCGTCCGCGCCGAGGAGGCGGGCGACGCCCTCCGCG
>CAXNIN010000227.1:0-7542 GCA_964202365.1 Myxococcota bacterium
CGCCGCGACGGCCACCGCGACCGCGGCTCCAACGAGCAGGCTCTCCACGGCCACGCGGCGCATCCCCTCCGCTAACACCCGCGCGCACCGCCCGTACGGAGCGAACCACGCGCGGTGGCCGCCGGTGATACGGCGGCGCGGTGACCGACCTCCTCCTCACCGCCGGGGCCACGCGCAACCCGATCGACGCGATCCGGTACCTCTCGGCCCACGCGACCGGCCGCACGGGCGTGGACCTCGCCGCGCGTCTCGCCGCCACGCACGCCGTGCACCTCCTCGGCAGCGCCGAGGCGTGTCTGCGCGCGGCCCCCGGGCAGCGAACCGAGGAATTCACCAGCACGCGCGACCTGATGGCGCGTATGGAGCGCTGGATCACCGCGCACCCGCGCGGGGTGGTCATCCACTCGGCGGCCGTGGGGGACTACGAGGCGGAGCCCGTGGCCACGACGATCCCGAGCGGCGCGCCCGAGCTCGTGATTCGGATGTTTCCCGGCCCCAAGATTGTGGACCACGTGCGCACGTGGGCGCCCGACGCCTTCCTCGTGAGCTTCAAGGCCGGGGCCCCGGGGCTCACGCCGGACGCGCTCGAGGCCATCGCGCGCCGCCAGCTCGAACGTACGGGGAGCAACCTCGTGTTCGCCAACGTGATCGGCGCCATCGAATCCACCGTGCTGCTCGTGGGCGCGCGCGACACGACGGCGTTCGCGCGCCGCGCCGACGCGCTCACCGCGTTGTGCGCGCGCCTGCCGGCGTAAGAGGGGCGCGGGCGGGCCGGGCGGGGCCCGTGGGCCGCGCCCGGCGCGACGCCGCTACTTCTTGGGGATGAAGCCGTTGTCTTCGAGGTAGCGCACCACGAGCAGCGCGCTCTCGTCGACCGTCTGGTCGACCGTGGTGATGACGAGCTCAGGCTCGGCGGGCGCCTCGTAGGGGGCCGAGATGCCGGTGAACTCGGGGATCTGGCCGGCGCGCGCCTTCTTGTAGAGGCCCTTCGGGTCGCGGCCCTCGCAGGTCTCCACCGAGGCGCTCACGTAGCACTCGATGAACGAGCCCTTCGGGAGGATGGCGCGCACCTTGTCGCGGTCGGCGCGGTAGGGCGAGATGAACGCGGTGAGCGTCACGACGCAGGCGTCGGCGAAGAGGTTGGAGACCTCGCCGATGCGGCGGATGTTCTCGGTGCGGTCCTCCGGCGAGAAGCCGAGGTCCTTGTTGAGGCCGAAGCGGATGTTGTCGCCGTCGAGCACGTAGACGACGACGCCGCGCTCGAGGAGGAGCTGCTCGGCGCGGCGCGCGATCGTGCTCTTGCCCGAGGCGGAGAGCCCCGTGAGCCACACGACGGCGCCCTTCTGGCCAACTACCTGCTGGCGTTCTTCCGCCGTGACGTTGGCGCCGTGCCACGTGATGTTCGTGCTCTTGGACATGATGCGGGCTCCTCGACGGGGGCGGCGAAGGTAGCGCCGGCGTGCGTCGCGAGCAAGCCGCGCGGCGCGCGCCGAGCCCATCCGTGCGGCGGGCCCGTGCGCGCGGCGCCGATGACCACTCCGCGCTCACTCGGACCGGAACACGAACGGGTAGGAGACGATCACGATTCCGCCGCCCTCGGGCTTGGGGAAGACGTAGGACGAAAGCGTGCTCTGCACGCACGCGAGCATCGACTCGTCGGGGATCTCGGTGGCCTTGATGCTGGCGGAGCGCACCGCGCCGTCGCCTCCGATGACGAGGTTCACCGTGATCTTCCCGGCGGCGTCGGGGCTGTCGAACAGGACCGCGGCGTAGCAGTCCGAGACACGGCGCATGTTGGATTCGCGGCGCATCACGTCGTCGATGAGCCGCTGGTCGAGCTTGCCGAGGAGGATGGGGTCCTCGTCGTCGAGGAGCGGCAGCGTGGCGGTGTTGGGGAGATCGCCGCCCGGGTACTGGACGAGCGGCGAGAGCGCCCCGGTGCGCGCGGGCGCCGCGATCCCGAGCCGCCCGGCGTACGCGTGCACCCGCTTGCCGAAGAGCCAGCCCGGGACGAGCCCGTTCGCCGGGCGGGGGCCGATCGACACCCGGCGCGTAGCGGTGCGCGCGACGAGGTCGCACCCCGTCGTGTCGCAATGAGCCTCGTAGTCGGTGATCGCGGCGGCGGGGACTGGCTCGAAGGTGCCGTCGACGCCGCGTAGATCGAGGCCGCCGTCGGCTCGGAGCGCGACCGCGGCCGGCCGCTCCGCCGGCGCGCCGGAGACGGACGGCGGCTTCGGGGGCGGGCCGTCCGGCGCCCCGGGCGGACCGCCCGCGAGGAGCGTGCGCGGAAAGCCGTATGCGCGCGTGAGATCGAGCGTGACGAACGTGTCGGCGTAGGCGACGCCGTCGTCGGTGGTGAGGACCACGAGATCCTGCCCGGGGTGGAGACGCTTGTCCTCGTCGAGGAGGTGGGCGAACGCCATCCAGTCGAGCGCGCCGCCGGCCGCGCGCGGGAGCGTCACGACGTGGTCGGCGTGTCGAACGAACGCGAGGCGATCGGCGCGGAGATGTACGGTGAGCGGCGCGAGCGCGACGGCCGGGGCGACCGGCGCCGCGGGGCTGGCGTACCCGAGATCCTGCCGAACGCGCAGCCCGCGCGCCCCGCCGCCGGACGCGGCCGCGAGGAGCCGCACGTCGGAGATACCGGCCTTGTAGCTGGTGGCGAGCACCTCGCGGACCGCCCGGAAGTCGACGCGGCGGTCGCCGGCCAGGAGGAGCGGATCGTCTGGACGCGCGGCGTGCGCGGCGCGGAGCGGCCCCGTGAGATCCGGCAGGATGATCGCGGCGGATGCGCGCGGGACGCGGCGGCCGTCGAACGTGATGGTGCCGTCGGCGGCGACGGTGACCCGCGGGGCGCCCGCGGGGGCGGAATCCGCGGTCTCCGCGGCGGGGAGGAGCAGGGTGTCCGGCGGCGCGGCCACCGCTACCCCGACGGCGGCCGTTAGGGCAACGAGCAGGCGCGCGCCGGTGCGGAGGTGCATCCCGGCAATCTCACCCGCCGCCGGGCGCGGCGCCCTGGTCGCGGTCGGGTTCGCGGCGGAGTCTCCGTGCGCGCGGCGCGCCGGGGCCCCGGTTGGCTCGCGGCGCGCCACCCCCACCGGGAGGCCGGCGCCCCTTGCCTCCCCCTACGCGAGCTGAACCCGCCCGCCGATGGTGAGCCCGAGCGCCATCACGGTGACCTGCGGATTCACCCCGAGGGAGGTCGGGAACACGCTGGCGTCGGCGACGTGGAGGTTCTTCCAGCCCCAGACGCGGCCCTCGGGATCGACGACCGAGTCGCCCTCGCGCGCGCCCATGCGACAGGTGCCCATGGGGTGGCTCGCGTAGAGGTTGATGTCGAAGGGCGCGATGCCATCGTGCAGGGCGGCGTCGATTTCGCCGACCGAACGCATGATGGGCACGTCCTGGATGCCGGCCACCACCTCGGTGGCGCCCGCCGCGAAGTACACACGCGCGGCGGTGCGCAGCCCGGCGAGGAGACGCGTGCGGTCGAGCTCGCCGAGGTCGTAGAGCAGGCCGGAGCTGGTGACGGAGCCGATGGAGTCTTCGTCGTGCACGACGACGCCGGCGGAGGCGTAGTGGCGAAGATCCCGCATCATCATCAGCAGTTCTTCGTTCGGGAGCGGCATGGAGACGAAGTATTGGTCGGGCGGCATGGAGAACGTTTGCAGCAGGTAGCCTTCGTCCCAACAGTCGACGTAGTAACCTTGCGTTACGCCTTCCCACGGGACGATTTCCTGCGGGAAACGCGCGATGACCCCGGAGGTGGGGTGGATGTGGAGGTTCTTGCCGACGGGGCCGTCGGAGAGGCCGTTGTCGAGGAGGAACCTCGGGGAGCCGATGGGGCCGGCGCTGCAGACGAAGGCGCGGGCCTTCACGCGGAACGTGCCGTCGTCCGTGTAGTCGCCCGGCTTGACCGTGCGGCCGGTGACGGCGAGCACGCGGTCGCCCTCGGTTTCGACGCCGACAACGCGGCAGTCGGCGTGGACGGCCACGTTCCCCGTCGCGACGGCCAGCGCGAGGAACGTGCGGTCAATCGTGAGCTTTCCGCCGGTGGAGCAGCCCTGCTGACACGTGCCGCAGCCCTGGCAGCCGGGCGCCGAGCGGGCCATCCACGCGCCGTTGAGCCCGAGGGCTTCGGTGCCCTGGCGGAAGATGTCGTTGTTGTTGCGCTGCACTTCGGGGGGGTTGACGGTGACCCCGATCGTCTTCCAGATGCGGTCGAAGCAGGCGCCCATCCATTCGTCGGTGAGGTGCGAACACCCGTAGTTTTCCCGCCAGTCCGCGAGGACCGCCGGGGGCGTGCGGAAGCAGATGGCGCTGTTGATGAGCGTGCTGCCGCCGACGCCGCGGCCGCCCGGCATGGGGATGACGCAGTTGCCGCGCGACGCCCGGGTGCCCCGGCCCGCGTAGAGGTGCTTGAACGCCCAGGTGGAGCGGGCCTGGAACTGCTCGGGCTGCCAGCGCCGCCCTTCTTCGAGGACGATGACGGAGAGGCCGCGTTCGGCGAGCGCCGCCGCCGTGGAGCTGCCGCCCGCGCCGGAGCCGATGACGCACACGTCGGCTTCGAGCTCGAGGTGCGCCGGGTAGGACTCGTAGCCGAAGTGACCGCCCTTCACGAGGTTGCTCCATGGCAGTGCGGCGACCACCCGATGCGGGCGATGACGGCTTCCGCGTTGAAGAAGGCCATGCCGAGCACGCTCTTGATGGCGTCGTGCGCGAGGCGCCGGGGGAGCACGCCGTTGTCCGACCAGGTCTCGACGACTTCGCGGCGCTCGCTCACGGGGAGCTTCGAGAACCGGGTGCCGCGGGAGACGAGCGTGCCGGCTTCGAGCCCGCGGAGGAGGTAGCGGAAGAGCGGCGTGACGACGGGATCGAGCTCTTCGGCCACGAGGGTGTCGACCAGCAGCGGCAAATCGACATCGGCGGCGGAGACCTCGAGCGGGTTGCCCGCGGGGAAGAACACCTCGCCCAGGGCAGAGATGAGCGCGGCTTCTTCCGCCGAGAACACCCGGAAGCCTTCCGCGGCGGCCGGCAGGATGGAGGCCGGCACGCCCACCGCCGTGAGCCCCGCCAGGGAGGCCCCGCCGACCAGCAACTTTCTGCGGGAGAGAAACAGCATCGCTCGACCACGATAGCCGCGAAACGGGAAACCGACCATGGGGTCGAATCAACGGTGCGTAGCTATTTTCGCACCCCCCCTCGCCGGCCCCGCGGGGCGGCGCCCGCCCGGCGGAAGCACGCGATTCCCCTGCCCTCCCGCCGGCGCCACGTTAGGACCCGCGGCCCACGGAGCCTCGGATGCCCTACGTTCACGGCGGCGCGCTCGTCGCCCAGGCCTTCGCCCGCGAGGGCGTCTCCCACGTGTTCACCCTCTGCGGCGGGCACATCCAGCACATCTACGACGGGTGTTTGGACGAGGGGATTCGTGTGGTGGACCTCCGCCACGAGCAGGCCGCGGGCCACTGCGCCGAGGGCTGGGCGCGCGCGACGGGGCAGCCCGGCATCGCGCTCGTGACCGCCGGCCCCGGCGTGACCGACGCCGTGACCGCCGCCGCCAACGCCATGCGCGGCGGCGTCCCGATGATCCTCATCGGCGGCCAGGGCCCCCGGTTCTTCTCGGGCATGGGCAGCCTCCAGGAGATGGATCACGTCACGCTGCTGCGCTCCATCACGAAGTGGAGCGTCACCGTGCCCGAGACGCGTCGTATCCCCGACTTCCTCGCGACCGCTTTCCGGAAGGCGACCACCGGTGTTCCCGGCCCTGTTTTCCTGGAGATGCCGCTCGACGTGCTGATGGGCATGGAAGACACCGACGGGCTCACCATCCCCACCGACTCCCGCACGCGCCACGTGGCCGGGGGCGACCCCGCGGGCATCCAGGCGGCGGCCGACATCCTCGCGCGGGCCGAGCGCCCCGTGGCTGTCGTCGGCACGCAGTGGTGGTGGAGCCCCTACCGCGAGGCCGTGCACGAGCTGCTCGCGGCCTACGACGTGCCGGTGTTCCTCAACGGCGGCGCGCGCGGCGCCGTGCGCCCCGACGACCCCCGCTTCTACCGCCTCTCGCGCACCAAGGCGCTCCAGAGCGCCGACGTCATCCTCATCTTCGGCACCCCGTGGGACTTCCGGCTCAACTACGGCCAGGACATCCCGCCGGGCACCAAGGTGATCCAGGTCGACCTCGACCCCGACGTGATCGGCCACAACCGCGGCGCCCAGGTGGGCATCGTCGGCGACACCGGGCTCGTGATGCGGCAGCTCGCGCAGGCCGGCCGGCGCACGGACACGGGGTGGCTCGGGCAGCTCCGCGGGATCGAGGAGGGTCGCCGCGCGAAGATGCAGGCCGAGATGAACAGCGACGCGACGCCGATCAACCCGCTGCGGTTCTCGAAGGAGCTCGCGCGCTCGATCACCGAGACCACGACCATCGTGTGCGACGGCGGCGACATCGTGGGCACCGCCGCCAAGGTGGTGGACGTGTGGCGGCCCGGCCACTGGATGGACCCCGGGCCGCTGGGGACGCTCGGCGTGGGCCCGAGCTTCGCCATCGCCGCCAAGCTGGCCCGCCCGGCCGACCCCGCCCTCATCATCTACGGCGACGGCTCCTTCGGCCTCAACGGCATGGAGTTCGAGGCGGCGGCCCGCCAGGGCATCCCGATTGTGGGCGTGATCGGCAACGACGCCGCCTGGACCCAGATTCGCCGCGGCCAGGTGCAGCTCTTCGGCGACAGCCGCTCCCCCGCCACGAACCTCTCGTTCACGCGGTACGACAAGATGGTGGAGGCGCTCGGCGGCCACGGCGAGTACGTCGAGGACCCCGCCGAGATCCACCCCGCCATCCAGCGCGCGCTCGACAGCGGGAAGCCGGCGTTGGTGAACGTGAAGATCGGCTCCTCGAACTTCCGGGAAGGCGCCATCAGCGTGTGACGGCGGCGGGGCCGGCCGACAACGCCCGCGCCGCCGGGATTGTCGCCGAGGCCACGTCGCGTCTACGGAATTCGCGGGAAGGGGCTACACGGGCGCGTGCGCGTGGCTACGATAGGGGCCTGAACCCCCAAGGAGCCCCCATGGCCTTTCCCTCGATGAGCGTGCCCGTCGCGCGGGCGTCCGAGGCCGACCGCCTCACCTTCCTCCGGCGCACCCTCGCGTGGACCGCCGGCGGCGTCGGCATCGCGAGCGCCACCGGCGTCGCGACCGCCATCGCCCTCGCGATGATGCCCGGCATGGTGTCCGGCTACATGCCGATGATCCTCATCCTCGGGATGTGGGCCATCACGAACTACGTGGCGCGCCCCATGGTGTTCGGCGGCGCCAAGGTGGCCGGCTTCGTGCTCGGCACCGCGGCGCAGGGCGTGGCGATGGGCTTTCTGCTCCTCGTCGCCGCCATCGTGTCCGCGAGCGCCATCGGCAACCCCCTCGCGCTCATCGGCCTCGCGATGGGGCTCACGTTCTTCACCGGCCTCGGAATGACGGCGTACGTCTTCACCATCCGCCGCGACTTCTCGCTCATCGGCGCGGGCCACTCCGCGCTCTTCATCCCGA
>CAXNIN010000228.1:0-7464 GCA_964202365.1 Myxococcota bacterium
GCTTATCCGGCTTGTTCGGCCGCTTCGATGGAGAGTCCGCCGTCCGCGGCGCGGCGGTCCGCTGGCCGTGGTCTCCCGTCGTGAGCGGCGATGCCATTTGGATGCTCGGTCAGCTCGACGGCCAACTCGCCGCGTTCGACGCCGCCACCCTCGGCACCCGCACCCACGTGGACCTCGGCGCCGGCCCCAACCCGCTCCTCACCTTCTCCGGGCTCGCCCGCGCGGACGACCGCGGCACCCTGCTCGTCGCCGAGAGCAACGCCGACCTCCTCCTGGAGATCGACGCGAGCGGCGTGGAGCTCGGCCGCTGGGCGCTCGGCGGCCCCCCCGTCGACGACCCCGACTTCGGCGCCCACCTCGACCTCCTCTACCGCGACGGTGTGGCGTGGCTCGCCCGAACCTCGGACGGCCGGCTTCAACGTATCGACCTCGAAACAGGTGAACGTCTCGACGCCCGTCTCGACGCAACCGCGCTCCGCACGCTCCAGGATCGCCGCCGCACGCACGTGCTCCGCTGGGACGGCGCCGGCCCGCGCGTCGGCCCCTTCGGCCTCGATCCGGACACGCTCGCCGTCACCGACACGCGCGACGCCATCGCGGCGCTCCTCGCCCCCTGGCCCGACGGCGACGGCTGGCTCGCCCTCGATGACACAGGCACGGCCTTGCTCCGGCTCGATGCAAACGGCGAAACAATCACGACGCACACCTGGTTCGCCGAGCGGCAGCCGGGCACCGTCGCGGTCTTCTCCGAAGACGGGAGCGCCGTGTGGGTGAACCGGGCGTACGAAGGGCTCCTTTGCCGGGTGCCGGTGGCGGCGCGGTTCGGGGGGTAGGTGGGGGCACCCGCTCCGCGGTGCGGCGGCGGGGGGCGCGGCGGGCGGGCGGCGGCGGCTCCCGCGGCCCCGCGCGTTAAGCGCTGAAACACCATGAAACACGCCCCGGAACATGAGGCCGCCCCCACCCTCGACGTGTGGCTCCGCCGGGTCGGCGTCGCCGACGCCTTCACCGCGCTCGCGGCCCTGCTCCCGAACGCGGCGGTGGTGGTGGTCGACGGGGAGAAGCGCGTGGTGTCCTGGTCGCCGGAAGCCGAGCGGATCTTCGGCCGAGAAGCCGCGGAGATGCGGGGCCGCGTCTGCCCGGACAAGCTCCTCTGCGACGACGACGGCGCGCCCCGCCCGTTCGGCAGCGCGGTGCGGCTCCCGCGCGCCGACGGCTCGACGGTGCACGTCCGGCACTACACCCGGCTCTTCACCGGGCCGGAGGGCCTCCGCGGCGCGGTCCACCTCTTCGCGCTCGACCCGCACGCGGCGGAAGCGCCCGCGGTCGGCGCGGTCCCCCCCGACGCCGTCGTATTCCACGGGATGGTCTCCCGCGAGCCGCTCATGCTCCGCGTGTTCGACACCGTGCGGAACGTCGCCGAGACCGACACCACCGTGCTCGTGCGCGGCGAGAGCGGCTCGGGCAAGGAGCTCGTGGCGCACGCGGTGCACCTGGAGAGCGCGCGGCGGAAGGGGCCCTTCGTAGCGGTGAACTGCGCCTCGCTCACCCCAAGCCTGCTCGAGAGCGAGCTGTTCGGGCACGTCAAGGGCGCGTTCACGGGCGCGGTTGCCAACCGGCGCGGCATCTTCGCGCAGGCGGACGGCGGCACGCTCTTCCTCGATGAAGTCGCGGAGATCCCGCTCGATCTCCAGGCAAAGCTCCTCCGGGTGCTCCAGGAGCGCACCTTCGTGCCGGTGGGCGGCACGGAGCCCGTAACGGTGGACGTGCGCGTGCTCGCGGCCACCCACCGCGCGCTCCGCGAGGAGGTGCGCGCCGGGCGGTTCCGCGAAGACCTGCTCTACCGGCTCCGCGTGGTCCCGCTCTTCCTCCCGCCGCTCCGCGACCGCCGCCTCGACATCGAGCTCCTCCTCCACCACTTCCTCGTGCGCTTCAACGCGCGCGGGCCGCGCCACGTGGCCCGGGTCGCGCCCGAGGCGCTCCGCGCGCTCCTCGACCACGCGTGGCCCGGCAACGTCCGCGAGCTCCAGAACGCCGTGGAGTACGCGTTCGCGGTCGGCCGCGGCGAGATCCTCACCTTCCTCGACCTCCCGCCGGAGTTCCGCGAGGCGCCGGCGGCGCCCCCGCGCGCCCCCGCCGACGCCGAAGGGCCCCGCATCGAACGCGCGCTCCTCGCGACGGGGGGCGACGTGACCCGCGCCGCTGACCTCCTCGGCGTCAGCCGAACAACATTCTGGCGGATGCGACGGCGCGCCGGGGTCTAGCCGCGAGCCCCGGGCCTCACGCCCCCCGGACCGGCGTGACGAGGTAGCGGCGGCCGTTCGCGTGCGGCTCGGGCAGGCGCCCGGCGTCGATGTTCACCTGGACGCTCGGGTACAGAAGCCGAGGGGCCGCGAGCGTCGCGTCGCGCGCGGTGCGGAACGCGATGAAGTCGGCGCGCGTCGTCGTCTCCCGGATGTGCACGTTCGCCTCGCGGGAGGCGCCGATGGTGGTCTCCCACGCCGCGGGGCGGCCGCCCGGCTGGTAGTCGTGGCCCACGAACACACGCGTCTCCGGCGGGAGCGCGTAGAGCTTGCCGTGCACGGAGTCGTACAACGCACCGGCGTCCCCCGCCGGGAAATCGCACCGCCCTACGCCGTAGTCGGGCATGAAGAGCGCGTCGCCGGTGAACACGGCGTCGCCGATGCGGAAGCTCATGCACGCGGGGGTGTGGCCCGGGGTGTGGAGGGCGTCCACCGTGAGGCTCCCCGCGGCGTAGCGGTCGCCGTCGCGCAGGAGGTGGTCGAACTGGCTGCCGTCCGTCGCGATCGTGAGGTCGAACACCGGCCTCGTTCCAGGCCATCATCCCGCCGCCGAGGTTGTAGACGCGGGTGAAGCCGGCCTGGGCGAGGGCCGCCGAGGCGCGGCCGGAGCGGACGCCGGACCGGCACACGAGGAGGTAGACGGCGGCGCGGTCCCAGCCGGTGAGCGCGCTCGCCACGGTGCCGAGCGGCACGAGCTGCGCCCCCGCGACGTGGCCGAGGGGCCCGTTGAACTCGTCGGGCTCGCGCACGTCGATCACGCGCACGGCGGCGACGTGGGGGGCGGCGTGCGCGGTCGGCACTTCGCGGAAGCCGGCGGCGGTGGGGAAGGAGGCGGCGTGGAGAGGGTCGGTGGTCATGTGTTCCTCGTGGGGGGTTTGCAAGGAGGGCGCCAACAGCTTGATCGTAGACAAACGCCGTGTATCACCCGCCCCGCCCGTTCCACCCCCGGCACGCGGTGAAACAATGTTTCAGGCATGAAACGTTCGTGGGACAGGCTCCCCCCAAACGGAGGGCCTCTCGGAACGTGCGCATCTGGTACGCTCGCTCGATGTGGCTGGCGCTGCTCGCGCTCTCTGGTTGCTCCGGCGTGCTCGGCACCGCCGATCGGCCCGACGTCGTGATGATCGTGCTCGACACCGTGCGCGCGGACAGCTTCGCGCTCTACGGCGGCCGCGTGGAAGCGCCGGCGATCACGTCGCTCGCCCGCGAGGGCGTCGTCTTCGAGCGCGCGTTCTCCCACTTCACGATGACCCCCGAATCGCACTGGGTGATGCTATCGGGGCTGCTCCCCGAGCCGCACCTGAGCCTCCAGGTGCACCTCCCCTGGTCCGGCCCCCTCCTCACGGACCGCCTCCGCGCCGAAGGGTGGAAAACGGGCGCGTTTGTCGGCGGCATCACGATGACCGACGCCGTGGTGCACCTCCGCGACCGCTTCGATCACTACGACGAGGACTGGGTCTTCACGCCCGACGGTCACCGCCCGGCCTCGCGCACCGTCGCCGCCGCGCAGGCGTGGCGGGCCGCGCAGACAGGCCCCACCTTCACGCTCGTGCACCTCTTCGACGCGCACGCGCCCTACACGCCGGCGCGCAGGCGCTTTGGAGCGGGCAGGGACTCCGGCGCGATGCCCAACCTCGCCCGCCTCCGCGCCGCGCCCACGGACGCCGGCGTGCAGGCCATGCGCGACCTCTACGACAGCGAGATCGCCGAGCTCGACGACGCCCTCGCGCCGTTCCTCGCCACGCTCGCGCCCGACACGATCGTGCTCCTCACCGCCGACCACGGGGAGAGCTTCCGGGCCGCGCCGCTGTTCGAGCACAGCACGGTGCTCCAGGACGAGGTGCTCCACGTGCCGCTCGTCATCCGCGCGCCGGGCGTCGCGCCGGGGCGCGTGTCCACAATGGTGGGCCTCGCGGACGTCACCCCCACGCTGCTCACGCTCGTGGGGCTCCCCGTGCCCGACGGCCTCGACGGCGCCGCGATCCTCCCCGCCACGCCCACGCGCGAGCGTCACTACGCGCGCGCGTTCGCCCCCGTGAACGCGCCGCGCGGCTTCGCGGTGCGCACGCCGACCTGGAAGGCGATCCTCCACCCGTCGGGCGAGTGGTCCGCGTACGACCTCTCGGCCGATCCCGCGGAGACCACGCCGCTCCCGCTACCGTCCCCGCTCACCACCGCGTGGGACGACTACCAGGCGGCGGTCGCCGACACGCCAGCGCCGGCCGCCCCGCTGCGCGCCGCTCCGACGGCCCCGCGCCACGTGAACGAGGCGCTCGAGGCCCTCGGTTATCAGGAGCGCTGACGCCGCCGGCGGGCCATGCCCACCGCCGCGAGCAACGTCGCGAACGCGCCCACGCCGCTCTCGGGGCCGCACCGCACCGCGCCGCCAATCACGTCGGAGAGCGGGTCGCAGGCGTCGCCCTTGGCGTTGTCGTCGCCGTCCGTCTGGTCGGTGTTCGCGTCGGTCGGACAGTTGTCGCAGGCGTCGCCAACGCCGTCGTCGTCGCGATCGAGCTGCTCTTCGTCGGCGAGCACCGGGCAGGTGTCGCAGGCGTCGCCCACGCCGTCGAAGTCGCTGTCGGTCTGGTCGGGGTCCGGGTAGTTCGGGCAGATGTCGCAGGCGTCCCCGAGCAGATCGCCGTCCACGTCGGCGGTGAGCGTGATGAGGCTGTTGCCCGGGCACGAGTCGCAGGCGTCCCCCGCGGCGTCGCCGTCGCGGTTGGCCTGGCTCGGGTCGGTGACGAGCGGGCAAACGTCGCACGCGTCGCCGAGGCCGTCGCCGTCGGTGTCGCCGCCGCCGTCGCCGGGGATGAGCTTGCAGAGGTCGCACAGGTCGCCCACGCCGTCGCCGTCGGTGTCCACCTGGAGCGGGTCGCGCACGTCGGGGCACACGTCGCACACGTCGCCGAAGCCGTCGTTGTCGGAGTCGCCCTGGGCGTCCTGGAACACGTCGGGACAGTCGTCGCACACGTCGCCGAAGCCGTCCCCGTCGCGGTCTGACTGGTCGGGGTTCGGATCGTCGCGACAGTTGTCGCACTCGTCACCGACCTCGTCCAGATCCCTGTCGAGCTGCAGCGGGTCCGCGACGGTGGGGCAGATGTCGCAGAGGTCGCCGATGTCGTCGCAGTCGAAGTCCTCCTGCTCGGGGTTCGGGTCGATCGGACAGTTGTCGCACCGCAGCGTCACGAAGAGGTCGGGGACCTCCGCGTCTTCGGGGAACGCGAGCTGCGCGTACGACAAGCCGTCGTCGTCGACGTCGTACCCGGCGATGAGGAACTCGCATCCGAACGACGTGTAGTCGTAGTAGTAGTCGCCGTTGGGGTACGGGACGCCCGTCTCGTCGAGGTTCTCCGCGCACAACGGGTCGCTCGTGTCCACGGGCGGCTCGACCATCACGTCGATGTTGTTGCAGTTGAGGTCCTGAACGTCCACGGGGTCGTCGCAGGTCTCGGCGCGGACGGTGAGCAGCGCGGCCAGGAAGAGGATCATTCGCCTTCCTCCTCATCGAAGAAGCTTTGGTCGATGATCTCCTTGGGGGGCGGCGCCTTGGGCTCGGGGATCGAGACCGCGTCCAGCGTGACGCTTTGGCCGTTCCAGGGGAGATTCACGGTGGTGGAAGGGATGGGCGCGGCCTCGTTCTGCGCGAGGCGCCGCGCGATGCGGAAGACGACACGGCGGCTCTGGGAGAGCGCGCCCTCGGTGGCGCCGGAGGCCGCGGGGGCCACCTCGCCGAGGCCGCGCCAGCTCATGCGCTCGGGGTTCACCCCTTCGAGCACGAGGGCCTCCCACACCGACCGCGCGCGGCGGTCGGAGAGGTCCCAGTTGAAGACGAGGTCGCCTTCCTTGCTCGCGTGCCCCTCGATGGCGAGGTGCGCGATTCGGCCGTCCGCAGCGAGTAGGTCGGCGATCGACGCGATGACCGGCTTGGACTCCGGCAGGAGGTCCGCCGAGCCCACCGCGAAGCGAATCTCGTCGCGATACACGATCTCTTCGCCGACCACCTGCACCGCGGGCGGCGGCTCGGGCGGCGGAATGTCGGTGACGCCGGGGATCTCTTCCTCGAGGATCTGCTTGGGCGTGGGGGGGTCGGGCTGCGCGACGAGCACCGGCTTCGGCTCGGGCTTGGGCGCCGCGCCGTCGAACGTCACCAGCGCGAACGCGCGCCACGTCGGAACGCCGGCGCCGGCCTGAGTCCCGACGCCGCCGCCGGCCGAGAGCGCGACCACCGGGCTGAAGGCGTACCGGGCGCTCACGAGCGCCTCGCTCGCCAGCTCGCCGTCACCCGTCGCGAGGCCCGCGAGCACGGCGCGGGCCACCCAGCCGGCGCCCGCCGAGAACGCGGGGGTGATGTCCACGCGGGCGCCCACGCCGAGCTCGCCGGTGGGGCCCCAGTCGAAGCGCGGCTCGGGCGAGTCGAGCTCGCGGATGACGAGCCCGGCGTCGAGGAGAATCGCGCCGAAGCCGCCGTTGAGGGCCGCCGAGGCGCCGATTGCGCCGCGGGGGGATGCCTCGCCGAGCCAGGCGTCTTGCCTGCCGACGGGGAGGTAGAGGTCCGCGCGGACGGTGGTGTCGATCAGCGTCGTGTCGAGCGCGCCGTAGCGCACGCCGACGCGCGGATCACCGCCGCCGAGGCCGGGTGCGGAGAGCGCGGCGTCGTTGCCGGACTGCCAGTCGATGGGGAGCACCGCCTGCACCGCCACGCGCTTGCCGAGGCCGAGCGAGAAGCCGGCCCAGCCGCCGACGCGGTCGGACACGGGCTGGCTGATGATCTCGCCCTCGCTGATCACGAGCACGGGCGCGCGCTGGTACTGGGCCGCGACGCCCACCTTCCAGGCCCACTTCTCGGGGAGGCCCGTACCCTCCACCCCGTAGAGCCCCTCGTCGCCGAGGGCGGGGCGGACCATCTCAACGTCGGCGCTGACGCTCAAAACTGCACCCGTACGGCTACGGAGAGGAGGCCCGCGGCGCCGACACCCGCGCAGGCGAGGCCTACGCCCTGGGCGACGTTCGCGCGGATGCGGAGGCGCTCGAGCTCCTCGGTGGAAGAGACCGGCGCGGGGTCGTACGTGTACCAGTCCTCGCGGGCGCCGGCGGCCACCGCGAAGAGCACGCCCGAGGTCGCGACGAGCGCGCCGGAGGCGATGAGCCGCACCACCTCGTTGCG
>CAXNIN010000229.1:0-7446 GCA_964202365.1 Myxococcota bacterium
GAGGGGGCCGCCGCGTGGGCGGGCGCGGCGGCGGGAGCCGGGGCGGGTGCGTTGCCGGCGGCCGCGGCGGGCGCGGGCGGCGAACCTTGGGCCCCGCCCGACGAGCGGGTGGCGTCCATCCCGAGCAGCTGACCGTTGCGACTGGCCGCGCCCACGAGGAGCTGCATCACCCCGCCACTCACCATCTCGTCCACACACTCGCGCATGAACGAGCGGAAGGTGAGGGGGTGGTTCGGGTCGGCCCGCTGGCCGCGGACACGGGCCACCACGTGGGTGACGGCCACGTTCAGCGGCGTCATGCCGGCGCCGCTCAAGAAGTCCGCCAGGAAGGCGCCGGACCCGCCGCGCAGCGCCGCCGCGACCTGCGGGAAGCCGCGCCGGATCGCGAGGGGCGCGAGGGTGTTCGTGAAGACGGAGGCGAAGGCGCGGCCGGCCACGCCCCCCGTGAACGTCGTGACGAACGTGGTGACCGCCGTCGCCGCCGACTCGCGCAGGATGCCGTTCATGTCGACGGACTGGCGCTCGCCGTGCGCCCACTCCGAGGTCTGACCGGCCACGCCCGTCGCGAGTGCATATCCGCCGGCCACCTCCGCCGTCACCGCGGCCGAGGCGGCGATTCCCGCGGTGCTCGTCGCGGCGGCCCCGAGCGCGGCGCCCATGAGGCCACCCGAGCAGAGCGTCGCGACCACGCCGCACGCCGCGACGACGCCCCGGAGGCCGTCGGCCGCGACCTCGGCGCCGCGCTCCGTACGCTCCCGGTATTGGCTCACGCGCCGCGTGCAGGCCTCGTAGGCGTGACGGGCGCCGTCGACCGGCGCGCGCACCGCGCGAAGGCTCTCGTCCGTCGGGTGGCCCTCGAAGGCGCCGATGGCCGTATACGCCTCGTCGATCTTGGTGAAGACGGCGCTCCAGATGTCCATCGCCGGGAGTGCGATCTCGGCGTCCTCGTTCGGCCGGGTCTGGCGCACCTCGTGATCCTGCGAGGGCCGGATCGCGTCCCACGCGCGGCCGAGCGCGCCCTCGCGCAGCTCCCCGGCGAACTCGGCGGTTGCGCCGACCGCGCTGTGGTTGCGACGGAGGTCCGTGAGCCGCTGGTGGCCCGTGCGCTCGCCGGTCGTGGCGTCGTGGATGCGGCGGACCTGGACGCGGAGGTCGCGCCCGATCTGCGCGGGGTCGCGACGCTGGCCCTGCTGGCCCTGCTGGTTCTGGGCGCCTGCCGCGCCCGGCGCGCCGCCCGCGGGAGCGCCTCCCGCTTGCGATGCCCCACGCGCGCCCCCCGCCGGAGCTGCAGGCGCCGCGGTCCCCGGTCGATGATCCCGGAGCACGGGCGCGGCGGCCGCCGGGCTCGCCGCCGGGGCGGATTCGGCTCCGCCGTCCACGGCCGGCGCGGCCTCGGCGAAGACACCGTTGGCGCTGAATGCGTCGGGAGCGTGTTCGTGCGCTTCGACAGGCGCCGCCACGCTCGGAAGGTCCGCCAACGCGGCGCGCGCGGTCGCCTCGGCCTCGCGCTCGGCGGGGTCCGACGGCGCGCTCACGCGGTCGCCACTGGTCGCCGTCGGCAGGCGCGCCTCGTCGTGTTGCACGACGTGGACGAGCTCGTGGAGGAGGAGCTCGTCGCCCTCGGGCGTGCCCGGCTGGTACGCGCCCGCGCCGAACCAGATGTGGGCGCCAATCGCGAAGGCGTGCGCGTCGAGGTCGGACGCCGCGCGCGCCGCGGCGCCGTCCGTATGGATGCGCGCGTGCTCGAAGTTGTGGCCGAGGGCGGCCTCCATTCGTACACGGACGGCCTCGGGGAGGGCCATTCCACCCGTGGCATGCGGGATGTTCGTCATCCGGGCGAGGCGCGCCTGGTTCGAGGTCTCGCGCTGGATGCCCGCGAAGGAGAGCATCACCTCCTCGCAGGCGAGCTCTCCCATCGCGTTCCCTTCCTCTCCGGCAAGCGCCGCCGCGAGGAAGTGGTTGCCGTGCTCGGCCTGGAGCGCAGCCACGACCGACACCTCGACCGTCGGGAGCGAGGGCCCGAGGGCCTCGATGCGCGCCGGCGCGGGGAGACGCGTGACGTGCGGCCGGGCGTGCCCGTGGGCGTTCACCGGCGGCTCCGGGGGGCGCGTCCGGCGGGCTGCGGCGTTGGTGGCAGGCTTCGGCGCAAGGGTTTGTCCCCGAGACGCCGTATCGACCAGCCGGGGGGCTCCTTATGACCGTTTCATGATCCCGCTGTGACCACGCGCGCCGCGCGGCGGAGCCGCCCTGTTTCGAGGAGCAGCTCGGCGTAGCGGGGGCCCGGCGGCACGCGCCAGGAGGCCCCCTCGAGGCGCGCGATGCCGGCGCCCACGACGTCGGCGAGGGCAGGGAGCAGGGGCTCGTCGCCGGCGGCGGCGAGGGCGCGGAGCTCCTCCCACGCGGCGCGCGCGCGGACCAGGGAGCCCGCCTCGGCCTCCACGCCCGCGCGGGCGGCGAGGAGGAGCCCCCGATACCGCGGGGGCGCGTCGAGGAGCGCGAGGCCCCGATCGAGCCAGGTCGTCGCGGCCGCGGCCTTGTTCGCGAAGCGGGCGCTCGTGGCGAGGCCCCAGCACGCGAAGGCGTCGCGACGCGAGCTCGCCCCGGGCGCGTCGAGCAGCGCGCGGAAGTGGCGGTCGGCGTCCTCGAGGCGGCCGGCGAGGAGCGCGGCGGTGCCGCGGTTGCCGCGCGCTACCTCGGCAACGGCGGGGTGCCCCGCGCGGACCAGGGCCGCCTCGACCTCGGCGGTCACGCGCTCGGCGTCGTCCGCGCGGCCGTCGTCGAGGAGGGCGGCGCCGAGGTTCAACCGCACGATGAGCTGCTGGAGGCCGAGGCCGAAGGTCGCGTACTCGCGCGTCGTGATGTCGAGGAGCTCGACCGCGGCGCCCGGCTCCCCGGCGTGCAGGTGTCCGACCGCGACGTTCGTGAGCAACGCGGCCCGCGCGAGCTCGGCGTCCGCGGGCAGGCGCGCGGCGGTCGCGCGGAGCGCCTCCTGCGCCGCGGCGGCGTGTCCGCTGCGGCGGTACACGATCGCGAGGGTGGTCGCCGTGGCGGCCTGCACCCGCGCGTCCATGTCGGCCGCGGCCGCGTGCAGCGCCAGGGCCTCGTCTTGGAGCCCGCCCTCACCGGCCTCCGCGCGCGCCCCGAGCACCACGGCCTCGACCCGATGCCGGGCGGGCCCCGTCGCGCCGCGCGCGCAGGCCTCGGCGAGGCTCGCCCGGGCCTCGGGGACGCGACGGGCGCGAGCGTGAAACGTGGCGCGGCGGAGCAGCAGATCGGGCGAGTCCGCCCCGCGGACCGCGTCGAGGCCGGGCCCGAGCTCGGCGAGGAGCTCGTGGAGGCCGGCGACAACGGCGAGCGCCGCCGGGGTCCCCATCGCGCGGAGCTCCGGGCGCCAACGCCGGAGGGTGGCGATGCCGAGGGGATCGGGGCGGCGTTCGAGGCGTTGAAGGAGCGGTTCGAGCTGCGGCAACAGGTGGGCGGCGAGGCGGGCGCGGGCCGCGTCGAGCCGATCCGGGTGCCGCGCGGCGAGCCAACGGCGGTGGGTCTCGCGCACGTGGAGCCCCCCCGCGCGGGGCATTACGCGCCCACGCGCGGTCAGGCGCTCGAGGGCGTCTCCGATCCACGGGTCCGCCGGGTCGGCCACGGCCTCGGCCTCCGCGAGCGCGAAGGGCCCCTCGAAGACGGCCACGGCCACGAAGGCGCGTTGTTCGGCGGGCGCGAGCGCGTCCCAGCCCTCGGCGGCGAGGGTGGCGAGGCCGGGGAGGAGCTCGAAGCGGTGGTCCAGCCGGGCAAGGAGCGTCTCCGCGGGCAGCACCGCGGCGCGGGCGGCGGCGAGCACGATGGCGCCCGGATCGTGGTCCAGGTGGGCGACCAGCGTTCGCACGGCCTCCGCGGGGGCGGGCGGGGCGCCGGCCCTGCGGGCGTGCGCGTCGTAGAGCGCGCAGGCTTCGTCCTCGGAGAGGGGCGGGACGTGGAGCACACACTCGCCGGATACGCCGAGCGCCTCGCTCAGCGTGACGACGAGCCGGCGCGGCGTGAGCCACGCGCGAAGCGCGGCGCGCACCTCGTCCGTGCGGGTTTCCGCCCCGACGAGCACGACGGGGAGCGCCTCGCCCGCGAGCGCCGCGGCGACGACCGCCGGGGCCTCGGCCACCTCGTAGGTGCGGGCGAAGGCGCTGAGCAGCCCCTCGTCGGGCGCAACCTCGATGCGGCGGGCCTCCAGGCGCGCGGTGAGGGTGCGTCGGCCGCTCCCCCGGGCGCCGAGCACCGTGATCAGCCGGTCGGCGCGCACGGCGGCGAGCAGGCCCGCCAGGCGTGCGTCGGCCTCGGCGCGCTCGGCGCGCACATCGGGCAGGAAGCGGAAGCCGCGCCGGGGCACGGTCTCCACGAAACGGGGCGCGTCTTCGTCGTCTCCGAGCGCCATTCGGAGCTTCCGGAGCGTCTGCCCGAGCGCCGAATCGGAGACGTGCACGCCCCACACCGCCGCGAGCACGGCGTCGCGCTCGACGAGCATCCCCGGATGATCGAGGAAGTAACCAAGGAGATCCAGCACCTTCGGCTGGGCGACCACCTCGGCGCCGGCGCGGCTCAGGCGCGTGGCGCGCGCGTCGTACTCGAACTCGGCGAAGCGGTAGCGCATCCGTGCCGGTAGTATACGGGAGCGGCCGGGGCCGCCCCGCGGCCCCGGCCGTGCTCCGGGTCCCGCCCGTAGGGGTTGCCCCGGCGGCGGCACGGCTTGCCGGCCGCCCTGCCGCCGCCGGGAGGCCCACGCCCCCTGCGGGCCCCGGGTTACGGCGCGGCACACCCGGAGAAGACGTGCGGCTTGAGGTCCTGCTCCTGGGCGCCTGGGCGCTCCTCGCCACGCCGGCGCACGCCGCGTCCGGCGCGTCCGCCGTCGGCCTCTCCGCCCCCGCCGGAGCGTCCCCCATGATCATCGGCCACCGCGGCAGCCCCGGACGCCTCCCGGACCACACGCTCGAGGGCTACGCGCTCGCCGTGGAGCAAGGCGCCGACGCGATCGAGCCCGACCTCGTCTCCACGAAGGACGGCGTGCTCGTCGCGCGCCACGAGAACGAGCTCTCCCAGACAACCGACGTCGCGACGCGCTTTCCCGACCGCAAGCGCGTGGCCGTCGTGGACGGCGAGCGCGTCGAGGGCTGGTTCGTCGAGGACCTCACCCTCGCCGAGGTCCGCACCCTCCGCGCGCGCCAGCCCTGGCCCGACCGGCCCCACGATCACGACGGCGCCTACCTCGTTCCCACCTTCCACGAGGTCCTCGCGCTCGCGGAGCGCCTCGGGCGGGCCCGCGGGCGCCCCGTCGCCGTGATCCCTGAGCTCAAGCACTCCACCTACTTCCGCGCGCTCGGCCTCCCGCTCGAGCCGCCGCTCCTCGCGGCGCTCCGCGCGCGCGGCCTCACCGGGAGCCCGCACGTGGTGGTGCAGAGCTTCGAGCTCCAGAACCTCGAAGCGCTCGCCGGGGCGATCACCGCGCGGCGCCTCCTGCTCGTCGGGCCGCCGGACATGGCGATTCCGGGCGACACCCGCACCTACGGCGCGGTCCTGGCCGACCTCCCGGCGCTCCGCCGAAGCGTCGAGGCCATCGGCGTCCCGCGCGAGTACGTGTGGGGCCCCGACGGTCCCACCGATTTGGTGGCGCGAGCCCACGCCGCGGGCCTCCAGGTGTTCGTGTGGACCTTCCGCGCGGAGCGCCCCGGGCCCGCCGGCGGTGGCGATCTGACGGCGGAGATCGCGGCGTTCCTGCGCCTCGGCGTCGACGGCGTGTTCGCGGATCAGCCCGATGTCGCGGCGGCGGCGGCGGCGCGCGTGGCCGCGGAGAGGGCCGCCGGTCCCGCCGTCCCGTGACCGCCCGCGGGTCGCCGCCCGCGCTCAGCGGGACGAGGAGAGGGGCGCGGCCTTCATCTCGACCGCCGGCCGCGGTCCGCCGATGTCCTGCACGAGGGGCGCGAACACCCGGTGCGGATCGGGCACGAACCTCTCTGGTCGCACGGTGGGCCGACACATCCGGTCGAGGCGGAACATGCGCGGCGCTTCGCGGTGCAGGTCATGGGCGAGCAGGTACCGGGCGGGCGCCTGCGCGAGCAGCCCGTGCGGCTCGGCCCTTCGTGCGGTGGGCTGCCCGCTCCTGTCGACGTAGTCGAAGCTCAGAACCTGCGGCGCGAGCACGCGCCGAAGATCCGCGTAGCGCGGTGCGGGGAGCGTGGACAGGGCTCTGTCTACGGCGCGCCGTGCGTCGCCGCCGAAAGGCGCGCCCCCGCCCGCCGCCGGCGCCGCCGCCATCACGAGCCCTACGACCTCGTCGACGTCGAACCGCACCGCGGGCGGCGAGCGGACCGGGTCCAGTCGGAAGCCGCCTCCCCGGCCGGGGCCGCCGTCGATCGGCTCCCCGCGCTCGCGGAGCGCGGCCACGTCGCGATGGGCCGTGCGGAGCGTCCTGGGGTGATCGCTGGCCTCCCCGCCGCGCTCGCCCCGCACGCGGATGCGGGGCGACGCGGAGGGGCGGAGCGATACCTCGAGGGGAGGGCCACGTTCCGCGGCGTCGCGGCCGCCGGGGGCGGAGCTTCGGGCTCCGTTTACCGGGTAGGCGCGCCCCGACGGGACGCGCGGCGGTGTTGACGGAGGGGAGCATCTGGTGCAATGATGTGGGCGTCAGTGGTTCATTTTTCCTTTCCGTCGAGGGCGCGTGGATGCAGGACTTCATCATCAAGACCGGCGACATGATCAAGTTCACGTTCCCGCCGCCCACGCTCATCCCGCCCATCCTCGCGCCGGTCTCGCTCATCGGCAAAGGCGCGACGTTCGTGATGAAGATGCCCGCGTGCATCGTGGGCGACGAGCTGCCGCCGCCGCTGCTCGCGCCCCTGCCGTACACGTCGCCGCCGTTCGTCGTCCCGGGCACGGGCACGCTCAAGGTCACGCTGACGGCGAAGCACAAGAGCGCGGTCGCCAAGGACAAGAAGGGGGCCTACCTCATCAAGGGTACGCCGTTCGTCGCGGAGTTCACGGTGGTGAAGCCCGCCCAGATGCCGCCGCCCGCCGCGGTCCCCGATCCGCTCGTCAAAAAGGTAGGGACGGCGGAGTTCGTCACCTCGAACACCGTCGTGAAGGCCGGCTGACGCGGGCCGACGCCCGCGTGGGATGACGTGCGGCTCGAGGTCCTGCTCCTGGGCGCCTGGGCGCTCCTCGCCACGCCGGCGCACGCCGCGTCCGGCGCGTCCGGCGCGTCCGGCGCTCCGCAGGCGTGTCGAGGCCATCGGCGTCCCGCGCGAGTACGTGTGGGGCCCCGACGGCCCCACCGATTTGGTGACACGGGCCCACGCCGCGGGCCTCCAGGTGTTCGTGTGGACCTTCCGCGCGGAGCGCCCCGGGCCCGCCGGCGGCGGCGATCTGACGGCGGAGATCGCGGCGTTCCTGCACCTCGGCGTCGAC
>CAXNIN010000230.1:0-7443 GCA_964202365.1 Myxococcota bacterium
GCGTCTCGACGTGCTCGGCCGCGGTGACCGCCTCCCCGAAATCGACCCCGCTCGGCGCGTCCTCGTGAAGCTCCGGGGCGGCTTCGAGCGGCCCGAGTCCCTGATGTTGACCGGCGCGGACTTCGCCGCCCGTCCGCTCTCCGTCGACCTCAAGAAGCAGCTCCGCACGCTCGTTCGGCAGCAGGTGGTGCTCTTCGTCGGCTACCGGCCGGACGAAGAGGAGTTCGAACGCCTGTTCGGCGAGCTCTCCGAAGCGTACGGCGGCGAGCTCCCCCGGTGCCACCTCGCCTCCGCGCAGGGCCCGATCGACGACTACCTGTGGCAAAAGTGGGTGTGGCGCGGGCTCCTGCTCTTCACGGCCGACCCCGTCGAGTGCATCGTGGAGCTGGAGGCTCAGCTCGGATGACGACTACCCGGTACGTTCGTGCGTTCTCGCAGGGTGCGCCCTTCTGGGCCGTCGATGAGGGCGGGATCTACCGCGTGCTGAACGCGGCACCCTGGCTGGGCGGCATCTCCACCGGCCAGGTGCGCCTCGGGCGCCTCCTGGCGCCCGTCGAGCCGTCCAAGATCATCGGGATTGGGTCGAACTACCGCGACCACGCGGCGGAGATGGGGAAGCCCGTCCCGGCCGAGCCGAAGATGTTCCTCAAGGCGCCGTCCTCGCTGATCGGCCCGGAAGAGCGCATCGAAATCCCGCCCCGCACCGCCCGGGTGGACCACGAAGCCGAGCTCGGCGTCGTGATCGGTCGGCGTTGCCGCCGCGTGTCCATGGCGGACGCCCTCGACTACGTCTTCGGCTACACGGTCGTCAACGACGTGACCGCGCGGGACTTCCAGAAGGCCGACGGCGTGTTCGCGCGCGCGAAGGGCTTCGACAGCTTCTGCCCCGTGGGGCCCGCCGTCGTCACCGGGGTCGACCCCCGGCGCCTCGCCGTGCGCTGCACCGTCAACGGCGCCGTGCGTCAGGACGGCACCACCGCCGACATGGTGTTCGACGTTGCCGCGCTCATCGCGTACGTCTCCAGCGTGATGACGCTCGAACCCGGCGATCTCATCGCCACGGGGACTCCGGCCGGCGTCGGGCCTCTCGTCGCCGGGGACCGTGTCGTCGTCGAGGTCGAAGGCCTCGGCGCGCTCGCGAACCCCGTGGTCGACCGCGACGATCGATGATCCCCACCGTCGAGGCGTGGCGCAACGCGGCCGTGCTCGGCGGCATCACGGTGATCCTCACGTTCTTCGCTCAGGTCCGTGGCGCGTGGCGGTGGTTTCCCGCGCTCGTGATCGCGGCCGTCGGCGCGGGCTTCGCGCTCGATGTGCTCGCGCCCGAGTGGGTGGCCGCATCGCTCCTCGCGGACGCCCCGTGGATGGCCGCGGGCCTGCTCGCGGTGTGGTGCGCGCACGCGGATTCGCGTTGGCTGCGCGCGCGCTCCTGGCCGGCCGTGGTGCTCGCGGCCGCGCTCTTCGGCGACCGGTTCGTCGCGTTGGGCCTCGCCCTCGCCGAGCCTGATCCCGGCCGTCGCGCGCGCCTCGTGCTCGCGGCGAGCGGCGCGTCCCTCATCGGCGTGACGAGCGGCGCCGCGCCCCTGATCCTCGGGTGGGGCGGGATCGAGGCGGTGGTCGTCGGCCTCGTCCTCGCGGCCATCGGGTTCGTCGCGGGGGGCGACGTGGGCACTACGAAGCCGGACCTCCGCGCCGCGGCCCCGGCCGTCGCGGTGCCGCTCCTGGGCGCCGTGGTCACCTGGGTCGCCATCACGAGCGGCGCGTTGGAGCTCGTCGCGACGGGCATCGAGGGCTTGCCGATGCTCGCGATGCCGCGGGGAGACCTCCTGCTCTTCGCCGGCGCGACGCTCGCGGGCGCTCTCGGCGACGAGGGGCTCTTTGCGCTCCTCGCCCGCGAGGTCGAGCTCCGGGCCCTTTCGGTGCGCGGAGACACCGTGGCGACCGCGCTCCGCGCCGGGCTCGCGGTGGGCGGCGGCCTCCCTCTCCTGCTCCTCACCGGTAGCCGGCTCCGCGTCGGCGTCCCTCTCTTGTTGGCGCAGGTAGGAGTGGTCGTCGCATGGTTGTTCTTCCGCTGATTTTCGCCGGCTGCGCGGTCGGACCCGCGGCGTCCCCGTCGGTCGTCGCGCCCCCGCCCACGCCCGGCGCCGTGGCGGCCGACCATCCGCTCGCCAGCCAGGCCGGCGCCGACGTGCTCCGCGCCGGAGGGAACGCCGTGGACGCCGTCATCGCCGCCGCGCTCGCATCGGGAGTGGTACAACCCACGGGCTCCGGTCTGGGCGGCGGCGGCTTCGCGATCGTGGTCCAGCCCGGCGGGGCATCTACGGTGCTCGACTTCCGGGAAACAGCCCCCGCCGCGGCCACCGCGGACATGTTCCTCGCGCCGGGAACCTCCAGCGTGACAGGCGGGCTCGCCGTCGCGGTGCCCTCCGAAGGGATTGGCCTCGCGAACCTCCACCGGCGCTTCGGACGCGCTTCGCTCGGTACCATCGCGGCCCCCGCGATCGCGCACGCCGCCAATGGCTTCGAGAAGGGCGCCCACCTCCTCGACGGGCTCTTGAGGGCGCCCGAGATGAACGCCCTGTTCAGCCCGGAGACCAGCGCGCGCCCCGCGCTGGCCGAGGCGCTTCGGGCCTGGGTTTCCACCGGCGGCGAAGCCTTCCGCACGGGGTGGGTTGCCCAGGACATGGCGGACGCGGCGCGCGCGGCGGGCGGCGTCCTCACCGTCGCCGACATCGCCGCGTATGCGCCGGTCGAGCGCGAAGCGCTCACGGGCCGCTACGCCGGGCGCACGATCCTCACGATGCCGCCGCCGTCGTCGGGCGGGTTCGCGCTCCTGCAGATGCTCCAGGCCACCGAGGGCCTCCCGAGCGAGCATTGCGCGGTCGAGGCGTCGAAGCACGCGATGGCCGACCGCGCGGCGCTCGGGGGGGATCCCGACTTCGTGACGGTAGACACCGCGCGCCTCCTCTCTCCCGCCCGCATCGCCGCCATCCGCGCCGATTGCGCCGCGAAGACCTTCCCCTCCGACCACTACGGCGTCGCCGCCGGCCCGCCGCAGGACGGCGGCACGCTCCACATCAGCGTCATGGACGCCAGCGGCCTCACGGTGGCGCTCACCACCACCATCAACACCAGCTTCGGCAGCAAGGTGATCGCCCCGAAGTCGGGCATCGTCCTCAACAACGAGATGGACGACTTCACGACGAAGCCGGGCACCCCGAACATGTTCGGGCTCGTGCAGGGCGCGGCGAACGCGATCGTCCCGGGGAAACGTCCGCTCTCGAGCATGACCCCCACCGTGGCCCTCGGCCCGGACGGGCGGCCGGAGCTGGCCGCCGGCGCGAGCGGCGGGCCCACCATCATCACCACCACCTACCAGGTGGTCCGCGGCGTTCTGGAGCACGGGGAGACGCCCGAGCAGGCCGTCTCCGACCTTCGCTGGCACCACCAATGGCTGCCCGACATGGTGTTCGTCGAGCCCGGTCACCCCGGCATCGGCGCGCTCACCGCGGCGGGACACACAGTGAAGGAGACGCGCTCGTTCTCGGCGTCTCAGGTGGTGGTGCGCACATCCACGGGGTTCGCCGCGGCATCCGAGCCGCGCAAGGGCGGCGCGCCGGCGACCGTGCCGTAGAAGGGGAGGGGGGCGTTGCGGGGGGGAACCCCCCGCCCCAAACCTAGTAAAACACCGCGCCGGGGCCTTCGTTGGAGCGGCCGTCGAGGGCCTCCAACGCGGCGATTGCGGCCTTGGCGGCCTCGGCGATTTCTTCTTCGTCGCCGGCGAGGTAGAGCCGGCCGAACGCGCCGAAGGAGACGATCTCGAGGATGTCGACCTTCGCGGCCTTCTCGGCCTCGTTGGCGGCGATCAGCGCGTACCCGGCGGGATGGCACTCGAGTACGTAGAACGTGCGCCCCTCGTCGATGAAGTTGCCGTGCCGCATCCGGTTGGTGATCTGGGCGTGGTACCCGGTGATCCCCGTGATGGTCTGCGCGCTCACGACGCGGGGACGGAGGCGGTCCGTCTCCTTGAGGCTCAGCGCGTCGAGGACGGCGTCGCCCGCGGCGCGAATCTGGCCCTGATCAAAGTGCTGCAGCTGCAGGCACCCGAACTGGCGCTCCACGATCTGCATGCCGGGCGTGCAGCTCGTGCGCTTGAGCGCGATGTCCGTGACAAGGTTGATGTCCATCCCCGGCGCCACTTCGAAGAACACGGCGGCCTGTTCCTTGAGGGGCATGTAGCCGCGGGAGACGGTGGCCAGGAAGGCGGCCGTCTGCGGCTGGAGGATGTCGATGTAGGTGAAGCAACGGAGCTCGATGTTCGAGGCCATGCGTCGTTCTACCGACGCGGCGGGGTCGCGTCAATCCGCCGCGGCGTCATCGTGCGGGTACGTGGAGCGCAAGCGCGTTTGTGGGGCACGCGGGGACGCAGGCGGGTCCGCCTTCGAGGGTGCGGCAGCCGTCGCACTTCACCGCGATGTCGAGCGCCGCGACCCTACGGATGGCCTTGTAGGGGCACGCCGAGACGCAGTGCCCGCACCCCGTGCACCTGTCCTCGAGGAGCTCGACGCGACCGTCGGGGAAGCGCAGGAGCGCGTGGTGGGGGCAGATCGTCACGCACGGGCTCTCGGTGCAGTGAACGCAAACATCGAGGCTGGGGACGCCGGCAACGGTGCGGATCGCGAGCCGGCGCCGTTCGAGCACGATCACGTCGTCGGGGGCGAGCCCGGAGAGGCCGTGCCGCGCTTCGACGCAGGCCACTTCGCAGGCGCCGCAGGGCGTGCACAACGAGGCGTCGAGGGTGGGGAAGCGGGCTGCCACGGGCGTGATGTACACTCGGAGGCCCATTTGTGCTATCGTCGCGCGGCCGAAGAGGAGCTCGTCGTATGCTGCGTACCATCGTCCCTGTCTCGTTGATCGCGTTGCTGAGCTCCGGCTGCGACTCGGACTGCGCCGACGCCGCGCGCGTAAACGGCACCTACGCGATGTGGCACACGGTGCAGAACGTCGGCGAGGGCGGCACCGCCACGGTGTCCGAGGACTACCCCAGCTACCAGATGTTCATCAACGGCTGGTCGAAGTGGAAGATCAAGGCGTCGACCATCGGCGGGTCGCTGAACGCGGACATCACCGACGTGGCCGAGTACCAGGGCAACTACAACGAAGCGTCGCCGACGACCCAGGCGTTCTCCGGTGCCCTCACGCTCACCGAGACCAACTGCAACGCCTTCAACATGCGCATCGAGGGCGAGTTCGGAACCACCGTCGATACGTCGCACACGTTCGTGTACGACGCGGACCTCGTCTTCGCCGGCGACCACGTCGCGGGGACCTTCTCGTATTCCGACACGTTCGCGGGCACCGCCGACGACGGCTCGGCGCTCTCCGGCGCCTTCGAGAACGCGAAGGGCGAGGTGTCCGGCACCCTGCAGCTCGACGACTTCGATACGGGCTTCGCCGACTGATCGGTGGCCCGCGCGCAGCCCGGACCCCGCGGTGGGGACGGGTTATGCGGCGCGCATGTACAACATCCTGATCGCGGTCGGCGTTGGGCTCCTCGGCTACGGGCTCGGGGCGTTCGCCGCGGGTTGGCTTGCGGGCTTCATCCCCGGCCTTCTCGCGCTCGGTGGCGCATGGTTCTACCTCGCCCGGCGCACCGGAAAGAAGGTCGAGGCCGTCTTCCAGCGGGCCATGGCCACGCTCCAGGGCGGAAAGATCGACGAAGCTCGCACCATCCTCTTGAGCGGGATGCCGCTCGGAAAGTGGCAGATCCTCGTCGGTGCGCAGATTCACTCGCAGATCGGGGCGCTCGACTACCTCCAGGCTGTCGGGCACACGGTGCAGAAGCAGCCGACGCAGGCCAAGGAGCGGTTCGCGACGGCCCGGGGCAACCTCGAGCGGGCGTGGTCGCGCGACTGGCGCGCAAAGACGACGTTGGCGGTGATCCACCACCGGGAGGGCCGCCCGGACGACGCCGTGAAGGTGCTCGAAGCCGCGACCGGCCCCGGCGCCTCGGAGACGCTCTTCTGGGCCGTGTACACCTACGTCCTCAACGAGGCCAAGCGGAGGGAGGAAGCCCTCAAGGTGGTCGGGCGCGGCCTGGCGGCCAACAAGGAGAACAAGTCGCTGCGGGCCATTCAGGACGCGCTCGCGAACAAGAAGCGTCCCGACTTCAAGGTGCTCGGCGATGCGTGGTTCCAGTTGTTCCCCGAAGACATCCCGCGCGAACAGCTCATGCAGATGCACGGCATCAACCCCCAGCAAGCGCCGCGTCCCCAGAAGACCTTCCCGCAGCCCCGCGGGTTCGGTCCGCCCCGCCGCTGACCCTCACTTCGTGAAGCTGCTCCGGTAGAGCTCGGTCCCCGTCTCGTCGTAGAAGACGCCGGTGAACGTCCGCCCGTCGATCTCCACCCAGAGGAAGCCGAGCGAGGCGTTCTCGAAGTAGACGGGGTTGGTGCCGAAGAGCGTGGACGGGCTGGACCCGCTGCCCGAGACGAGGAACTGCGTTCCGCAGGTCTCCTCGATCCACTGCAGCGAATGATCGTGACCGCACAGGTACACGTCCACCTGCCCGCAGACATAGTCCTCGATGAACGTCTGCACCACCGCACCCTCCCCGGCGATGCCTCCGTACTCTCCCGCGTTGCCGTGCGGGCCGTTGGACAGGTAGGGGTGGTGGCCGAGCGCGATCTTCCACGTGCTCGTGACCGCGGCCAGCTCGCCGGGGAGCCATGCCTCCTGGGCCGCGCCGAAGCCCTCGTAGATCGCCATCGTGTCGATGCCGACGAAGCTCACGTCGCCGAACTCCTGGGTCCAGTAGAAGTCCTCCATGATCCACTTCGACGAGAGCGCGGTGTAGTCGATCTGCGCCTGCGCCCGGCTCACGTCGAACCCGAAGCCGTAGTCGTGGTTGCCGAGGATCGCGTAGAACGGGAAGCTCAGCGCGGCGTAAGGCGCTTCGAATTTTTCCCGCCACTGCGGGTCGAGCGCGTCCACGACGCCGCCGGGGTAGAAGTTGTCACCTAGATAGAGGGCGAAGTCGCAGCCTTCGGCGGCGCACACCGTCGCGATGCCGTTTGCAACGTCGTATTGGCCGATCCGCCCGGTTCCGGCGTCCCCGAGCGCGACGAACCGGATGGGCGTGGCCGTAGCGGCGCCGGTGTCGGCCGTGTCTCCGGTGTCTCCCGTGTCGCTCGACGGGTCGGGGGGCGGGCCCGTCGAGCCGGTGTCGGCGGCCGACGCGGTGTCGGGGGGCGGCGCCGTGTCCGGGGAGCTGGCGGAGTCCGAGGACGGCGCGGAGTCGGCGGCGTCGGTCGTGTCGCTGGTGTCCGCGGGGGAGGAGGTGTCCGTCGAGGGGGAAGTGTCTCCGCCTCCTGGTCCTGGCGAAACGCCGGTGTCGGGCGAGGGGAGAGCGGTGTCGGACGGGGACGCTGCGGTGTCGGTGGA
>CAXNIN010000231.1:0-7427 GCA_964202365.1 Myxococcota bacterium
GATGCTCCTCGGGACGCCGCTGCAGAGCGGAGGTCGCCCGGGCGCGCAAGCGGAGTAGACTGCGCCGATGCTGCTGGCTCCGCTCCTCGGTCTGCTCGGCTGCGCGCCCGATGAGGCGGGCAGCGCCCACGGCCTCCCCTTCGTGCTCCCGCTGGCCGACGTGGGGGCCCCCACCGCCGCGTCCACCGGCTTCGACCCGCGCGACGGCGACGCGACCGGCCTCGCGCTCGACCAGGTGCTTCCCGTGTTCGGCACCGAAGCGGCCCTTTGGGAGGCGCCCGCGTTCGTGTGGGGCCTGATGATGAAGGAGACCGTGCAGAGCCAGGGGCAGTGCCCCCTGGAGAGCGTGGTCGACGACGAGACGGTGTACGACGGCGCCTGCCGCAGCTCGTTCGGCTACGCGTTCGAGGGCGACGTGCGCGAGCGCGCCTGGGAAGCCGACGGCGTGACCTACGAAAGGTTCGAGGCCGACATTGTGGTGATCGGCGACGTAGACGACCCCGTGTTCACCCGCGCGGCGCTCCGGGGCGCGGTGGAACGCGCTGTGCCGGACGACGGGCGTGTCGATGCGCATTACGACGTGAACCTGCGCCTGGAGCTGCTCGGCTACTGGGAGAGTCGGCCCGGCGAGGCCGCGAAGGCCGCGGCCTGGTCGGCGTGGGAGGTCTCGGGCACCGCCGAGGAGCACGACGGCGCCTGGATGGTAGACCTCGCGGCCGACGTCAACGGCGCAGGCGGCATGCAGATCGTGAGCGAACGGCTCGCCCACTCCGACGCGTGCCCCGTGGAGCAGGACGGCACGGCCACCCTCGGAGACGGCGTGACGGCGGTGTTCGCGGCCGCGTCGTGCGACGCGTGCGGGGCGGTGACGCACCCCGACGGGGAGACCGCGGCCTGCCGGATGGACTGATACCGGCGGGGGCCTGCCCTTCGCCCCGCTACCGCGGGCGGGGCGGGAGGCGGTCCATCAAGGACTCGACGCAGGCGCGGATCTCGTCGCGGCGCTTGCGGTAGGTGAACACCCAGCTCCCGTACGGGTCGCCGATCTCGACGAGGCCGCCGAACGTGCCGAGGAGCTGAAGCTTCTCGTCGGACGCGGGGAAGCGCTCGCGGATGGACGACGCGTGGCGCATCTCCATGACGAGGATGCGATCGGCCCAGGCGACGAGCTCGTCGGTCATCGGCTGGCTGCGGTGATCCGCGCAGTCGGCGCCGAGCTCCTTGCATACCTTCACGGAGTGCGGCGCGGCCGGCTCGCCTTCGATGGCGTGGGTGCCCGCAGACTTCGCCAGGATGTCCCAGCCCCGCTCGTCGGCGTACTGGCGCGCGAAGGCTTCCGCCATCGGGGAGCGCGCGATGTTCGCCGTGCAAACGAAGAGGAGGTGGTGCGGCTTGCTCACGTGGACCACTTGGCCCGCCGAGCGCGGGCGCGCAACCGAACGTTCGCTACCCCACGACGATGAGCCGGATCTCCGCCGGCAGTTGCCGGAGCAGCTCTTGGATGAACTTCCCGCGGAGCGCGTGCCACAGCACAGTGCGCTGCGTTGCGCCGATGACGACGGTGTCGCACCCGAGGCCCTCGGCGACGTCGACGACGCTGCTGGGCGCTGAGTGCGAGAGCGCCCACACCGGAACGGGCTCGAGCCCGAGCTCACGGATGACCTCGCACCCGGCTTCGAGGACCGTGAGGCCCTCGGGCGTGGGCGCGGCGAGCTGCGGGTAGAAGAGGCCGGGCACTTCGTCGACGTACACGAGGTAGAGCCGGGTCTGCCCGCGGCTCTTGGCGCGGTCGACCGCCTCGCGGAAGATCTTCCGGGTGGCGCCGCGGCTCGCGACGAGGATGCCGGGCGTGGCGTCGCGGTCGAGCGCCTTCGCCTGATCGAGGGTGTAGAACGGGATCTCGGGGGGCCGCACGACCTCGCGGGGCGGGGCCATACGGGGGATCTTTTGGATCACCCTGTCGAACCAGCCGGTGCGCGTGCCGAGCGCCACTGCCATTCCGAACGCGGTGAGGCCGCCGCCGAAGGCCGTGGCCATGGGCTTCGAGACGAGGTTCACGCCGAACGCGAGGACCACCGCGGCGCTCGTGAGCACGCCGAGCCAGAAGTTCAGGCCACGCTCGCCGTCGCGCCAGCGCAGAACGTCCATCCCGACGCTCATGAGCACGAACGCGCCGAGCAGACCGAACGCGTAGAGCTCCCCGAGCAGCACCATGTCGCCCTGGACGGCGACGAGCACCACCGCGGGGACCGCGGTGCACACGAGAATGGCGCGGTACGGGGTCTGGTAGCGGTGCGAGAGCGCGGAGAGCCCGCTCGGGAGGAACGCGTGCCGCGTGAGCGCCATCTGCACGTGGTAGTTGCCGATGATCGCCGTGTTCGCCGCGAAGAGGAGGAGCGTGGACGCCGTGAGCACCACCGCGATCTGCAGGCCGTGTCCGCCCCACACCGCGGCGAGCTCCGACACGAAGCGCTCGGAGTCCGCGGCCTTGACCTCGGGCGAGAGCGACGCCACCGCGAGGAAGGTGAGGATCGGCGCCGTGAGCAGGACGGTGACGACCACCGCGATCATGCCGCGGCGCGGCGTGGCGTTGAGGTCCTTCATGGCGGGGGCGAGCTGCGAGAGCGACTCGAGACCCGAGAAGGCGAGCCACGCGCCGGCGTAGCCGACGAGCGCCTGCCCGGGCGTGAGCGCGGAGAGCGACGCGAACTCGGCGGGGATGCGCAGGAGGACGTCGGCGGGGGCGTTCACGAGCGCCGTGCCGATGACGAGCAGATTCACGACGAGCGCGCTGACCGCGAGCGCGGTGGAGACGCGCGCGCTCTCCTTGATGCCGACGATGTTGAGCCCGGCGAGGACAGCGAGGCAGAACAGCGTCGCGGGGATCACGAACCCCCCGAGCGGCACGAAGGTGTCGAGGTAGTAGATGCCGGACACCGCGCTGATCGCGACGGTGAGGAAGTAGTCGACCATGATGAGCTGGCCGCCCGCGCACCCCCACCAGGGGCCGAACGCGGCGTCCGCGACGCTCACGACACCGCCGCCGCTCGAGAAGCGACGCGTGACCTCGACGACCTTCACGCAGAGGAGAATGAAGGCGAGCATCGTGGAGAGGACGAAGATCCCCGCCCGGTCGCCCGTCGCGTTCCACAGGATGCCCGGTACGTAGTACACGGACGTGCCGATGTCGCAGAAGACAACGGCCCAGACGAGGAACCACCCGATTCGACCCGCGCTGCGGGACATGCTATCTCCGTGTGCCCCGCGACCGGTCGTTCCCGGGCGGGGCCTCATACACTCGCGAAGCGCGGCGATCAATCCGACGGTGCGTTGTGCCCTACTCTCAGCGAAGATCGGACCTCCTCGCCGCCATCGACCGCCGCTTGTGGCGGGATCTCGGCTTTGCGGACCCCGAACCTGAAATCCTCCCCTTCCTGCCGAGGCTCGTCGTCGCCTGGGCCGACGGCGCCGTCGGCGAGGCCGAGGCGGACACCATCCGGGATCGCGCCGCGGCGCTCACGGCCCCGCTCCGCGCGTGGATCGAGGACCGCCTCCAGGTGCCGCCGGGGCCGTACTTCCGGTACCAGGTGTCCCACCTGCTCTCCTTCCTGGAATGCGTGTGGCACCGGGAAGAACGCGGGAAGAAACACTGGGCGGCGTGCGGCACCGAGTGGGCCGACGACCTGATTCAGGAAGCCGGGTGGATTCGCCGCATGTTCGGCGGCCTCAACGCCGAGATCCGAGACCTCGCCGCGCTCCGGCGCGTGATGGAGGACCGCCACATCCTCACGAGCGACCGCCTCTGGGCGCTCGCGCGCGGCGCCCACGCGGAGGCCGAGCCGCGCCGCGCCGTGGCGGTGCTCGCCGACCACGACCAGGTGTACCAGGCCCTCGGCATCGTGCTCGAGGGCGCCGACGAGCGCCACGCCATCGGCACCCAGGTAACGTTGGTGCGCGACGACGACCTCGACGAAGACAAGGTTCGCGCAATCCTCTCGCGCACCCAGCACCTGCGGGAACCCGAGCGCTGGATTGTCCTCGCGCAGGAAGTGAACGCGCGCGGCCGCTCCCCCACCAAACGCCAGAGCGACGAGCTCCGCGGGCTCTTCTCCAAGGAAGTGCACGGGGAGTACGAGGAGTGCGAGTTCGCCGAGCTCGCCTACCTCGAGGACGCCCTCGCGGTGGACGCCCGCTGGATGAGCTGGATTCCCGGCCGCATCGAAGAGCTGCGTATCGACCGCGAAGAGGTCGTGCGCACGCACGCCCCCGGCACGTTCAGCTCTCCCCGCGCGAAGGTGCAGGCGCACGTCGCCCAGCAGCTCGTGGCCGGGCCTCCGGGCCTCGGGTTCCGCGTGCTCCACATCGAGGGAGAAGACGGCGCGAGCCTCCGCCTCGCGAGCCCCGTGATCCTCCACGAGCCGGCCACGCGCGAGACCGTGGCCTGGATCGCCCGCTTCCTCCCGGAGATGTGCGACCCGCACACCCAGCTCGTGCTCGACGAGGAAGGCCCGCGCTGGGTGGCCCAGGTGCACCCGCAGCTCCCGACGAAGTCGGCGACCACGCCGGAGCCGCTCCTCCCGGGGCGCTCGCTGCTCGTACCGCCGTGGGTGTGGTTCCGGGCGGCCGGCGCGCTCGGGGTTCGGTTCTTCGCGGGCAAGCGCAAGGTGGCCGCCACGCCCGCGGCGTAGGCGGGCCCCGCCGGGGCTGGCAGGCTGCCGCAGAAAGGGTCGGGGCCGGCCCGGCCGGAGGGGCACCGAGCCGGACGGACCGCAGCAGGGATGGACGAGCGCGGAGCCGGGCGGCGTTCTGCGGCAGCCTGCTAGAGGCTCCGAATCGCCCTGAGCACGGCCTCGAGGAGCACCTCAGCCGGCGCCGGCTTGCGGACGCGCTCGATGACGCGCTCGCCGAGGAGCTCGATGAGGAGGGGGTCCGTGCACGCGGTGTGCGCGAGGAGCAGCGGGGGATCGGGCACGCGCTCGAGCTCGTCGATGAGGACGAGGCCCCCGAGGTGCTCCACCTGTTCGGCGTAGCGGCGCGCGCGGGGGCCGAGGGCGCCGCCGGGCCGGGCCCCGAGGGGGATGAAGAGGTCGGCCACGACGAGATCGACGTGCGCGGCGTGGAGCGCCTCCACGGCTTCTTCGACCGTGGTGACCACCCGCACGTCGGCGTCGAGCGCCTCGCGGAGCGTGCGGGAAACGAGCTCGACGTTCTCGGGGTCGTCGTCGACGAACAACACTCTCACCGGCGCCTCCAGGCCGCAAAGGCGATCGCGAGCAGCAACGCGGCGCCGGACAGCGGCGCCGGTGGGCCGCAAATCCAGTAGAACCCGCCGGGGTCGGGCGGCCCGGCGGACACGAGCGCGCAGCCCTCGTCGGTGACGGCGTCGCAGTCGTCGTCGACGAGGTTGTCGCACACCTCGTCGGACGCGGGGCTCACCGCGGCGTCACCGTCGTCGCAGTCGGGCCCGCCGACCACGGCGGCGTCCCAGCCGTCGCCGTCGACATCGACGAGATCGACGCCGTCGCAGTCTTCGTCGCGGCCGTTGTAGGGGATCTCGGTCGCGGGGAGGCACGCGTCGACGAGCGCCGTGTCGTTCATGGGGACTCCCGGCGCGTGGGTATCACAGCCGCCCCTCGAGGCCGAGGGCCCCGCCGCCCGTGGCGTAGCCGAGGCCCGCGCCGAACCACGCGTGGGCGCGCGCCGCGAGGTGCGGGCCGAGCGCGCCGGACACCCCGACGGCGCCGAGCGCGAGGAAGCTCACCCGCGCCGCGCGACCGCGGTCCTCGGGGAAAGCGCCGAAGGCGTGGAGCCCGACATCGACGCCGCCCTCGAAGGCGAAGCGCCGGGTGTGGGGGCCGAACCGGACGCCCGCCCGCGCGGGGACGGTGGCCCGGAAGAGCGTGCCGCCCCCTTGGTCGTCGGGGATGGGCGCGGCGACCGCCCAGGGATCGACCCCAACGGCGACCGCCAGCCAGGGGTTCACGGCGACGCGGCCGTGGAGCGAGAGCCCGGCGTGCCCGCCGCCGAGGCCGTCGAGCGGCCCAGACCCGAGATCGGACCACCCCGCCGAAGGGCCGGCCCCGACCACGGCGCGCCAGGCGTCGACCGCGGGCCGCGGCACGATCACGGGCGCGCTCGCGGAGAGGGCCTGATCCCCTCCCCCGCCCGCGGCCCACACCCACGCCGCACCGCCGGCGTCGCCGACGAACACGACCTCGCCTGCGTCACCGAGGAGGCGGACCGCGGCGGCGAGGAGAGCGTCTCCCGGGGACGCCGCGTCGGGACGCGTGCGAACACGGGCGGCGAGCGCCGCGGTGAGGTCGAGGGCGTTGGGGTCGACGCGGTCGGGCGAGAGCCACACGAGCGTGCGGCCGTCGGTGAGGCGGAGCCGCGCCGCCGCGGTGACCGTGGCGCCTTCGGCCGCCTGAACGAGGTTGGCGCCGACCACGCCGTCGAACGGGCCGGGCGGGATCGGGCGCCCGTTGAACCGCGCGCCGACCCGCGCGCCCGGCCCGGCGACCACGACGCGCGGCGGATCCTCGGGAGTGCGGCGGCGGATGCGCTCGTAGGCCGTGAGCACCTCGCTCGCGACGTCCGGCGGCACCGAGAGCGACGCGCCGAACGCGGCGGCGCGGGTGAGCGCCCCGCGCGCCTCGTCTTCGTGAAAGCGGCGTTGCCCGGCGTCGCGGCCGGCGGCCCGCGCGAGGAACGTGTGGGCTTCGGCGGCGGCGAGCTCGAGCCGGAAGAGGTCGGAAGTAGCGGGCGGCGTCGCGAGGCACACCAGCTCGACATCGAGCGCGACGAAGGCGGCGAGCGCGTCGGTGAACGCGAGGAGCTGCAGGTTCCGGCGGGCTTCGTCGAACCTGCCGCGCCACGCGTCGAGCGGCACGGGCGCGTCACACTCGTCGCCCGAGGGGAGGCCGTCGACCCGCACGAGCTTCACCGTCGCCGCGAATTCTTCGGCCGGGAGAAGGGTGGCGTCGGGGTAGCCGAGGGTGTCGAGCGCGGCGCGGAGCACTTCCTCGCGCTCCGGGCCGGCGCCGGGAGGGAGGACGGCGAGCGAACCAGCGAACACGACGGGGAGGAGCGCGAGCAGGAGGCTACCCACGGGCGGCGCGCCTACTTCTCATCGCTCCACTGTTCCTTGTCGAAGTCCCACACCTTGCGGGTCTCCGCGTCGGCGGCGACCTCGACCTTGAAGGACTTCCGGCGGCCGTCTTCCGCGACGAGCAGCACGCTATGCGACCCGGCGGAGATGGTGTGCTGAAAGAGCGGGGTGAACCGAACGTACTTGCCGTCGATCATCACCTGGGCGCGGGGGCTCGAGCTCACGCTCAACAGGCCGTCGGCCTTGCGGGCCTCAGGGGCGGGGTCGGCCGCCGCCGTGGGCGCTGGAGGGGTGGCGGCGGGCTGGATGCGGACGGGGG
>CAXNIN010000232.1:0-7423 GCA_964202365.1 Myxococcota bacterium
GCACGGATTGGGCGATGTGCGCGTGAGGGGCGGTGACCGGGTCGAGTTGGCCGTCGTGCTCAAGTCGCTCGCGCTCAACGTGAAACGGGCTGTCCAACATCACACCGAGCGGCTCCGAGCCGCGTTGGACGGAGCCCCGAGTGTTGGGAGGGTGTCGGGATGACCGGCTGGGCGCCGTGCGCACGCTACAGGGCCGATGCCAGGGGCCTCCTGGCGCCCAATTCCGGAGGGGAGCGAGGCCGGGCTCGCCCCCCGCTGCTAGACGCGGGCGCTCGCACACGCGCCTCCCGACGCGACCCGTCGCCGGCCCCCCGCCGCGAGCGGGGCGTACGGGGTTCTTGCGGCGGGCTCAAGAGTAAGCGCGATGGGATCTCAGGCGAGGGTCAAGTGCGGAGATGCGGCAGGGAACGCGCTCGTATTCCCCTCCGCTTCCCGCACGTCCTCAGCGCTGGAACCCCTGCCGGAGGTAGACGTAGGCCCCGGCCAAGAAAAGAAAGAAGATACCCACTCCCGCCGCGAGGAGGATTGAGTCAGTCATTGCGCCGCCCAGTCAGCAGCAAGGCGCCGGCCGACAAAATGGAGGGAACCCAAATGCCGACGTAGAGCCCCCTCTCCTTGTCCCCGCCGAACCAAAGCCCCACGGAGAGGACGAACGAGAGAAACGCGGCCAAGAAGATGAGGCCTTTCGCCACCCCGTCACCCTTTCGAGGTGAGCGCGTTCCGCCCGGAGCGGGCTCGACCAGATGAGTTGTCACGGCTTTCTCCTGCGTATTCCTTGCTAACCAAAGCAGACGATTCTGTCCAGCCTCTGGTTGCGGCTTCATAGAGGCAGTATCGACACTCTCGATAGTCGAAAGAACAGCCTCGAACGCGACGCAGGTTCGGTACTCCAGCGCACCGGAAGGATGACAACAGGTCACGGTGGTCAGCGGGCGCGCCTCGGCGCCCCCCCTTGGCTCGCGACCTTCCCCCCACGACGGGAGGCCCGCGCCTCACGGCTCCGGCCGCACCGCCTCCGCGCCCGCGTTGGCGGGGTCGATTTGAGCCACAGCCGGCCCGAGGTGCTCCCACAAACATTCGACGCGGCGGGGCTGCGTGTCGTGGAGGTTCGTCACTTCGGAAGGATCGGCGCCGAGATCGTGGAGCGATCGCCGCCCTGTCCAACTGTAGAACATCCGCCAACCGGACTGGTCGACGGCGAGGATGGGCACGCCCCTCGTGTTCACCGCGGAGCTGATACGCACGCGGTTGACGGGTGCCGTGCCCACCACGTGCCCCGTCACCGACGCGGGCACCGGCTGCCCGAGGATAGCCATGGTCGTAGGCGTGACATCCACCTGTGTCGTGGGGCCCTCCCACGCGGTGGGGGCGAGTCCGGACGCCCAGAACGCGCCGATGGCCATGCCCTCGACGTGGTGGAGGCTCGCCTCGTGCTGAAAGCCGCCGTACTCGAAGAACTGCTCGCCGTGATCCGACCAGAACACCACGAGGGTGTCGTCGAGCACGCCCCGCTCGGCGAGGGCCGCCCAGAAGGCCTCGAGCTGGTCGTCGAGGTAGCGGAGCTCGCCCTGGTAGAGTTGGTCGATGTTCGCGGCCAACGTGTGACGCGCGGCGGGCTCCAACGAACGCCACCCGGCCTCGATGGCGTCGATGCCGGCGCGGGTGCGGGGGTCGAGCTCGCCGAGATCCACGCCGGCGAGGGCCCCCTGGTAGGCGTCGGGCGGATCGTAGGGGCTGTGGGGATCGCGGAAGTGGACGTGGACGTACCAGGGCCCGGTGGCCGCGTCGATCGCTTCGAGGCCGAGCTGCGCCACCTTCTCGGCGCGCGCGTCGTCGTCGTACACGACGGTGCCGAAGCCGTTGCCGATTGGGTAGGCGTCGCTGAAGAGGCGGCTCCCGCTCGCGAGGCGCGTGTCGAAGCCGGCGGCGGCGAGCCAGGTGGCGAGGGTCTCGGTGTCGGCGGGGAGCTGCCGCGTCGGGAAGGCGGGATCGGCCGAGACGGGATCTATCCCGCGCTCGAGCGGCGACATACCGGACAACGCGCAGCTCACGCCGGGGAGGGTCCAGTTGGAGCACGCGCGCATGTCGTCGAGGACGAGGGCTTCGGCGAGGCGTGCGTCGAGAAAGGGCGTGGTGTCGAGGCCGGAGTACCGGCCGACACGGTCTCGACGGAGGGTGTCGATCGAGATCATCAGGAGGTTCTTCGGTGGCTCTCCGGCAATCACCGCCGCGGGCGGCTCGGTGCCGGCCGGCGCCTCGGCGCAGTCCGACACGGGCGCGGGCGCCTGCGAGTCGTTCGCGGGGGCGGTGCAGGCCGCGACGAACACGAGGAGAAGAGCACGCATTCGGCGTCTATAGCACAGGGGCGGAAGGGCTCGCACGAAGCTGTGGCCCGCGGGCTGGGCGTGAGGTAAGCTGCCCCACCTCTCCCCGGGAACCGCCGTGCTCGTTGCCCTCCTTGCGCTCGTTGCCTGTGTCGAATCCGGCGACTCCGCCGCCCCCGCCGCCGACGCGCTCCCTTACCTCGAGCCGCCGCCCGAAGGCGAGGGCTTCCAGGTCTCGATGTTCGGCGTCGCGCCTCCCAACTCGGAGGTTTGGTTGTGCGAGGTGTACGACCTGCCCACCAGCGAGTCCATGGCCATCAACTGGGTGGACTACCTCCAGAACGAGGGCACCCACCACCTCACCCTCTCCACCACCGAGTTCGCGGAAACCCCGGTCGAACCCGGCTCGTACGACTGCGAAGAGCTGTACGCCGACTCCACCTTGATGGAAGACGTGGTGATGATGTTCGGCAACCAGGGCGAGGCCGAAGGCACGCTCGCCCTGCCCGACGGCGTCGCCGCCACGCTCCCCGCCGGCATCCAGCTCCTCCACGAAGTGCACTACGTCAACACCACCGCCGAAGAGGTGGAAGTCTACTCCTACCTCAACGGCTGGCGCATCCCCGACGACGAAGTGGTCGACGGCATCTGGGGCGGCAGCGTGCGCGACGAATACATCGACATCCCGGCCAACACCGAGCACACCGAGTGGTCGCGCTGCGTGATGAACGAGGATGTAGAGGTGCAGTTCCTCGCCTCGCACACTCACGCGCGCGCGAGCGAGTTCACGATCGCGCCCTTCGACGGCACGACCACCGGCGACATCTTCTACCGCAACGACGACTGGCACGATCCGATGATTGAGCAGTTCAACCCTGGCATCGCCGTGCCGGCCGGCCAGGGCTTCGAGTTCGCCTGCACGTGGTTCAACGAGTCGGACGCGCCCGTGAACTACGGATTCGCCTCCACCGACGAGATGTGCAACATGGCCATCGTGTTCACCCCCTTCTCGATGACCGCCGCGTGCGAGGTGGTCGAGACGAGCGACGGCGTGCTCCCCGGCGAGTAGGCCCGAAGGCCGGGAAGCGACCGCGACCGAGCCCCGGCGGGCCTCCGATGGCCCCGGTGGAGGCGCCGTTGTCCCCCCTCTCGATGGTACAGGCGCGCGGCGAGCCAGGGCGAGGCGCCTCCGCGCTGCCACCGGCGTGCCCGACACACCAGAAGGTTACACCACCCCAGCCGGCTTGGGTGTTCGAGCCAGAGTAGCGGCACACCCGGCATCCGGCTGTAACCTCCGCGAACGGGCCGGCCGCGCCTCGCGGCGCAACCTGTCACGCAGTTGTCTGCGGCCGAGACACTCGACGACCACGCACCGCGCGTTTCCCGGAGAGTGTCACGATATGTTGCGCCCGGCGTGACGAACGCAGACAAGATCGGGTTGTCTCGAGTTGTCACTGGCTACCGTGATCGCGTCAAAATCTTTTCATGACGATCACCACGAGCGCCACCGTGGGGTACGCTCCACGAACCCCAGCGTCGTCAGCCCGGCCCTGCCCTGAAGGCCGCTTGCACCGCGAGTATCGCGCTCCTCGAGGATTGTAATGCCCTACGCCGCCGAACGCCCCGCGCCCTCCCGGGGCGACCTGCCCGCCCTCGACGCGCGGCGGGCGCGCAGCGAGCCCGCACCCGCACTCGAAGGCCCGGTCGCCCTCACCCCGTCCGCGCGCGAACGTATTATCCTCGAGAATTACAGCCTGGTGTGCCGCATCGCCGGCCGGCTCGCCCGCCGCCTCCCCGCCCACGTCGAGGTGGACGAGCTGGTTAACGTCGGTATCCTCGGGCTCATCGACGCGGTGGACCGCTTCGAGGGCGGCCGCGGCGTCCCCTTCCGGTCCTACGCCGCTACCCGCATCCGCGGCGCCATGGTCGACGCGCTCCGCAGCGCCGACTGGACCCCCCGCGCCGTGCACCGCACCGGCGGGCAGATCGAGGCGAAACGCATCGAGCTCCGCCGCGCCTTGGGCCGGGAACCGTCGCGCGCGGAGATGGCGAGCGGGCTTGAGGTCGGCGCCGCGCACTACGACCGCCTCGTGGCCCGGTCGGCCAAACGCGCCCTCGTCTCGCTCGACGCGCCGGTCGACGACGACGGCAGCGCGCTGCTCGTCGACCTCGTCGCGGACGACACGACGGAGAACATCGTCGACGCCTGGGTGAGCGCCGAACGCCAGGCCGATCTCGCCGACGCCATCGACCAGCTCTGCGACCGCGAGCGCCAGGTGGTGCTCGCCTACTACCAGACCGGGCTCCCCCTGAAGGAGATCGGCGCCATGCTGGGGGTCACCGAGAGCCGCGTGTGCCAGCTCCACGTCTCCGCGCTCAAGCGGCTTCAGAAGCTGCTGCGCACCGAGGCCGCGTAATGAACCCGTACGCCGTGCCGTCGCTCTTCGGCGTTCCGGTCGACGCCACCCTCGAGGATCAGCTCCCGCTCGGCACGTCCGTCCGGCTGCTCCACACCGCAGCGGCGTCGTTTGCGTCGGCGCGCGTCACGGGCATCGACGCGGGGTGCGTGCGCCTCGCGCTCTCCACGGCGGCGGACTTCATCCCCGGCACGCGCGTCATCCTCGAGCGGGCGGACACCCGCGCCGACAGGCACGTGCTCACCGTGCTCGGGGTGTTCGGCCGCACGCTGCTCGCGCGCCGCGTCGGCGTGTCGGCCCAGAACCGCCGCGAGTATCCGCGCCTCAACGCGCGGCTCGGCGTGCGTTTCCGGCCGTCGCGATCCCCGGAGGACGCCGCGAGCTGGCTTGCCGGCGCCCCACTCGACGGCACCGAGCTCGCCGCCGCGCCGCTCATGAACTTCAGCCCCACCGGCCTCGCGTTCGACACGCCCGCGCCCGCTCCCGAAGGCGACGCGCTCCTGCTCGACATCGCGATCCCCGGGGATCGGCGCCACTGGCGCGCGACCGCCGGCCTCGTGCGCACGCTCCCCCCGGAGAACGGCGGGCCGGGCCACCGCCTCGCCGTCGCGTTCGACGAGATTCCGGTCGCGGCCACGCTCGCGCTCGTCGGGTACTCGCTACGCGTGCAGCAGGTGTTCCTCGAGGGCGAAGAGGAGCCGACCGAGCACGAATGACGGTCACGACGAAGCCAGCACGCGTGCGCGCCGTCGAGCCGCGCGCGTAGCGAGTCGAGCAGGAGCCCGATGGCGTCGTCCGCGGCGGCGATGCGCTCTTCTTCCGTCTGCACGAGCTGGAGGACGCGCTCCACGACGAGGGAAGAGAGCCCGTGCGCCGTCCCCCAGAAGCAGGCCCCTCCGCGCCCGTCGCGGGCTGACACCCCGCTACGTCGGCTCCGCTCCGCGGTGGTAGGCCGTCACCCGCTCGACTTCCCGCTTCGATCCCAGGAAGACGGCAACGCGCTCGTGAAGCTGCGTGGGGACCACCTCGAGGATGCGCGTGGTGCCGTTCGTGGCGGCCCCGCCCGCCTGTTCCACAAGCCAACTCATGGGGTTGGCCTCGTACAGGAGCCGCAGCCGGCCCGGCTTCGAGGGGTCGCGGGCGTCGCGCGGGTACATGAAGATGCCGCCGCGCGTGAGGATGCGGTGCACCTCGGCCACCATCGACGCAATCCAGCGGGTGTTGAAGTCGCGCCCGCGCGGGCCGGTGGTTCCGGCGACAAGCTCGGCGACGTACCGCTGCACCGGGGGCTCCCAGTGCCGCGCGTTCGACGCGTTGATGGCGTACTCGCTGGTCTCCTCGGGGATGCGCATGCGCTCCACGGTGCGCCACCAGCTCCCGGTCTCCTTGTCGAGCGTGAAACACGCCACGCCATCGCCGACGGTGAGCACGAGCAAGGTAGAAGGCCCGTAGATCGCGTACCCGGCGGCCACCTGCTTCGCGCCGGGCTGCAGAAAGTGAACCTCCTCGGCGTCGGTGACCCCTTCGGGGAGGCGCAGCACGGAGAAGATGGTGCCAATCGACAGGTCGACATCGATGTTGGACGAGCCGTCGAGCGGGTCGAAGAGGAGGAGCAACGCCCCCTTCGGATAGTGGTTAGGGATGAGGTGAGGGTGCTCCATCTCCTCGGACGCCATGGCGGCGAGGTTGCCACCCCACTCGTTTGCTTCGAGCAGGGTTTCGTTCGCGATGACATCGAGCTTCTTCTGGGCTTCTCCCTGCACGTTCTCTGTGCCCACGTCGCCGAGCACGCCGGTGAGCGCGCCCTTCCCCACCGCGTAGCTGATGCGTTTGCACGCGCGGGCGACCACCTCGAGCAGGAGCCGGAGCTCGGCGCTGATGAGGCCTTGGTTGCGCTGCACCTCCACGAGGTGCTGGGTGAGGCTGACGCGCGACATCGGGCTCCGAGGGTGCGCGAGTCTATCCGCCCCTCGCGGTTCGGGGCTTGCGGAGCGCCCACACCGTCGCGGTGATCCGCTCGGGCACGAGGCCCACCGCACGCCCCTCCCGCGCCCATCGCCGCCAGGACACCCGGTAGCCGCCGGCCTGACGCCACCGCGCGCCGCGCTCGTCGGTGAGCACGCGCCCACCCGGCGCCAGGACACGCGCGTATCCCTCGAAGAGCGCGCGCACGTGACGCACGCAGCACGTGAAGCTGCCGGGGTTGTTGTCGACGACGAGCGCGTACGGCCCCGCCAGGGCGTCGAGCCCCCGACCGTGCTTGTTCATGGTGAACACGGTGTAGTTGGGGAAGCCGAGCGCGTCGGCGAGGGCGGCCTCGTCAGGGAGGACGGTGATGCCGTCGAGGTGGGCGAGGCGCCCCGCGAAGCGGACCGCGAGATCGCTGCAGCCCACGCCCACGTGGAGCATGCTCGCGGAGGGGCCGAGCGCCGCGAGCAGGGCGGGCAGGGCGTCGGCGATGCGCGCTTGATCGGGGCTGACGCTGCCGTCGGCGAAGGAGCGGTCGCGGTAGTCCGCGGGGGGATCGTCGCGCCCGCAGTCGCGCGGGCAGCGCCGTCCGGGCGCGCGCAAGAGGTGGACGAGGCGGCGGAGCACGGCGCAACGTAGCGCGGGGCGGGAGGGCGCGGCGGCCGACCCACCCGCGCGGCACGGCGGCACGCGACGGCCTTCGTACGCGGCGTG
>CAXNIN010000233.1:0-7405 GCA_964202365.1 Myxococcota bacterium
CGCGGCGCCGCGGACGACGCCGTCGCCGCGCTCCAAGGCGTGGCCCTTGTCGGCGACGAAGACGAGATCCTCCGCGGGCGCGCGCTGGTGCTCGCTGGCAAGAGCCTCGACGCCCGGGACGGTCTCCGCGCCTTGCTCGAGGGCCCACACGGCGACGAGGCCCGGTGGTGGCTGGCCGAGGGCGCGCGGATGCGCGGAGATCTCCCGGCCGCGATCGCCACGTGGAAGGCCATCTGGGTCAACCACCCCACCTCCACGTTCTCGTCCCGGGCCGAAGCCGCGCTCGCGAAGGCCGGGTCGCCGGTGCCGTCGTATGCCGACGAAGCGGGCCGCACGCTCGCGATGGATCGCGCCAAGAAGCTCCTGGCTATCAAGCAGGCGAACCTCGCGGTCCCCCTGCTCGACGGGATTCACGCCCAGGCTGCGTTTGCGACGCAGGGGCAGACGCTCTACATGGCGGACGCTCTCTTCGACGCCAAACTCTACCCCCGCGCCCTCGAATGGTTCGCCCGGGCCGGCGCTTCCTCGCTCTCCGCGCGTGCGGCGTTCGACGAGGCGCTCGCGACGGCGCGCGCCGGAGACTACCCGGGCGCCGCAAAAAAATACGAAACGATCATCCAGCGGTATCCGGGTACCTCCCAGGCCGACGAAGCGCTGTACAAGATCCCCTACATGGACTACGACGCGGGCCGGTTCGAAGAAGCCCGCGCCGGCTTCCGCGCGTACCTCGACGCGCGCCCGGACGGAAAATTCGGCCGGGACGCCCGTTGGTTCCGGGCGTGGGCGGCCTGGCGCCGGGGTGACCAGAAAGCGGCGCTCGTGGACTTCGACGTCGTCATCGCCGCGGACGCCGGCACCGAACAGGCCACCGCCGCCCGCTACTGGAAGGCCCGCGCCAAGGACGACGCCACCGAGCTCCGCGCCGTGCTCCGAGACGCGCCGAACTCCGGCTACGCCTGGTTTGCGGCCCAACGCCTGGGCGTCACCTATCCGAAGGGCGCCGCGCCCACGCGCCCCGCCTTTCCCTCTTCGTTCGCCGAAGCCCGCCCCAACGTCGGCACCGGCCTCCTCCTCGCGGAAGCCGGCATGGCCGATTGGGCCCGGCCGTTGCTCGCCACCGCCACCGCCGACGCCGCGAAGTCCGGCTCCACCGCCGCGATTCCCATGGCGTGGGCGCTCATAGACGCCGAAGACTACCCGGCGGCGCGCAAGCTCGCGCGGCCTCACTGCAAGGAGAGCCCCGCGGCCGCCGCCGCGTGCCTCCCTCGCCCGCACGCCGCCACCGTTGAGGCGCTCGCGGTGGAGCGCGGGCTCAACCCGCTCCTCCCCTACGCCATCATGAACGCGGAGAGCGGCCTCGACCCCTCGGTCACGTCCCCAGCCGGCGCGCGCGGCCTCATGCAGCTCATGCCGGCCCTCGCGGCAGAGCTCGCCCGAGATGCCCTCCCCGGCTTCGCCTCGGACGACCTCTACCGCGCCGGCGTAAACGCCCGCCTGGGTACCCTCGAGCTCGGTCTGCTTCAGGGACGGTTCCCGACGCTCGGCGCGGGCTCCGCGCTCCCGCTCGTCATTGCCGGGTACAACGGCGGCGGGGACGCCGTTGCGCGGTGGCTGGCGGGGTACCCGACCGCCCCCGAAGCCGACAGGTTCGCGGAGGACATTTCGTTCACCGAGACGCGCCGCTACGTGCGCCGGGTGCTCGGGTTCCTCATGGAGTACCGTCGCGCCTACGGCGACCGGTAGACGCCCGCGATCACGGGGTTGCGGCGCCGGCGGGGGCGTCCTCGGCGCCGGGCCGAAGCGTCATGCCGTCTCGACCGAACGGCACACGTGGCTTCTCGTCTCGGAGCGGCTCGGCGTGCACGGTCGGGACGACCGGCTCGCCCGCAAGGGCGGCTGCCCGGAGCGACGCGGGGAACGCGATCCCAACGGCGTCCGAAGCGGTTTCGAGCTCGGCGAGCACCGCGCGGCTCTCAGCGGTGCGGAGGTCCGCGGTGTCGCCGGCCCGCTTGACCGCCTCGTCCGTTGGCGTGGCCTGGTTGGGGGCCACCGCGCGGATCTCCTCCTTGAGCGCGACGAGCACGCTGCGCGTGACGGAAGCCGCTTCCCGCCGAAGTGCACCGGAGTCACGGTCCGCCGCTGGGGCTGCGCCGGACGCGCCACCGGGGGCACCAGGGGGACCGCCGGGCCCCCCGGGAGGACCACCCGGCCCTTTGCCGGCTCCGGGGCCGCGGCCCTGCTTTCCGGGCGCGGGCGCCGCCGGCCGGTGAGGCGAGAGCGACAAGGGGTCCTTCGCGAGGACGAGCGCGAGGAGCTCCGCGGGGGACACGCTCTTGTTCCCGTCGGCGTCGACCTCGGCGAACGGCGGCCCGCGAAAGCGCACGGCGTCGTACTCCTGCGACGAGACGCTGCCGTTCCTGTCTCGGTCCATGCGCGCGAGCGTCGGCGCCACCGCACCGGCCTCCGTCCAGGCCGCGCCACATCCCAGGAGCCCGAGAAGCACGATCATTGCGCGTCCCAGTAGCCCTTGGCCCGGAGCGCATCCCGCAGATCGGGCGGTAACGACACGGCCTCCTGCAACGGGGAGGGCGCCAGGCTGCGGAGCCACGTCACCATCTCGCCTCGAAGGTGCGCCTGGTCGTCCAGGGACAACCCACCGCTCACCGCGAACGAGGGCCCGTCGAGGCGGGCCGTCTCGACGAGCTCGTCGAGCACGTCCGACGTGGCCTGCACGCCGCTGTAGGTGAGCCGCCCGCCGCGGCCCCGCGCGGAAAGGAGGCGCATCCCCTCCCCGCCCTGGGAGATTGCGGCGCTGCGGCCCGGGAACGGGTCCCCACGGAGGGCGGGCGCGAGCGACACACCGCGAATCCCCGCGGGCGGCGTCGCACCCGCGAGCTCGAGCACGGTGGGGAGCACATCCACCAGCTCTACGAGGCCGTCCACCACGCGTCCGCCGCCGGCGCCCCGGGGGAGCCTCACGATGAGCGGCACGTGGGTCAGCGCGTCGTCGAGCGAGCAGCACCGGTGAAACAGGCCGTCTTCGCCGAGGGCCTCGCCGTGGTCCCCCATCACGATGATGGCCGTGTCGTCGAGCCGGCCGCGCGCCTCCAGCCGCGCCAGGAGCACCCCGAGCATCGCGTCCGCGTAGGACGCGGCCCCGTCGTACACGTCGCGGATGAGCTCCTCATCCTGCTTTGTGACGGCCGGGTACTTCGTCCGCGACACGAGCTCGGCGAGCCGCTGCTTGCCCTCCGGAGAGCGCGGCCGGAGCTCGGTACGCGTGACCGCGTCGAGCATGTCGAAGTTCGGGTGGCGGTGGCCGTCCAACACCCGTTCGGACGCGTTCACGTTGGCCTGCTGTCCCACCGTGAGCGTGCTCACACCCGTGTACAGGAGCCCGTAAGGCGCCGGCTTGAAGTAGGTCGGGTGGGTGTCGTACCCGTGCACGAACAGGAAGAATGGACTGGCGGGGTCCGCGGCGTCCAACCAGTCCATCGCCATCGGCACCGTGTGCCAGAACGACCCGAAGTCCACCGAAGCCTCGTAGCTGTCGAAGCCGCGGGTCGGCCCGATCAACGGGCTCAAGTCGCCCCCCGCCACGCGCGCCCCCGTCTGGTACCCGTAGTTCTTGAGCACCTCTGGGAGCGTGCACATTTCCTTGCCGATCGCCGGCGCGCGGCTCGTGCCGGCGATCTCGGTCGGGTACCGGCTCGTGAAGACGCTCGCGTGGGACGGCCCGGTGATGGTTGACTGCGAGTAGGCGCTCGCGAACACCACGCCCTCCGCGGCGAAGCGGTCGAGGTTCGGCGTCAGCCCGTCGGCGTTCCCGAGCACGCCCACGCGATCGGCGCGAAACGTGTCCATCGACACCAGCACCACGTTCGGAGGCTCACTCCGAACCGCGTCGCACCCGACGAGGGCCATCGCGAAGATCAACGCAGGCCCGGCGACCCATCGATTCAACGGAAGCGGATTCACGATGGCCGAGTCTACCCGTGCGGCGAGCGGCTGTCGCGGGCGGCCCCCTCAGCGAATCTCGATGTCCCAGGGCCACAACACCAGGGCCTGGCCAGGGTTCTCCGCGAGCGCGCGAGCGACGGGCGGCAGGCGGGGGAGGAGCTTGAGCTCGGGCGCCACGTCCTCCGTGAACGCACGCGCAATCCGCATCCAGCGGGGTGTCGGGAGACCCACGCGGTAGTCCACCGTCGCCGGCACCGACACGCCCGCGAGGTGCGCCGCGCGCCCGATGGCGTCGTCCAGCGTCCCGAGCCGGTCTGCGAGCCCGTTCTCGACGGCGCGGCGCCCCGTCCACACGCGCCCCCGCGCGAGCGGCTCGATCACGTCGAAGGGGCGCTTTCGCCCCGCGGCCACGCGCTCGACGAAGGCCTTGTAGAAACGCTGCAACCCCTTCCGGAACCGCGCGCGCTGCTCGGGTTCGAACGGCGTCTCGGCGCTGAACGTCGACGCCGCGGGCGCGCCGAGGATGAGCTCCGTGTGGACACCCACGCGGGCGAGCGCGCCGCCCACCACGAGCTTCCCGCCGACAACGCCGATCGACCCCGTCAGCGTGTTTGGGGAGGTCACGATCTCCGCGGCGGCGACGGCGATGTAGTAGCCCCCGCTCGCCGCAACGTCGCCGAGGCAGGCCACGAGCGGCTTTCGGCGCCCGAGGCGCTCCGCCGCGCGCCAAATGATGTCGCTCGCGGTGGCGCTCCCTCCGGGCGAGCGGATGTCGAGCACCACCGCGGCCACCGAGTCGTCTTCCGCCAGGGCGTCGAGCCGCTGGGTCACGGGCCGCGCGGCGATCACCTGCGCGCCCGGGCCCCCGTCGCCCTCCACGACGTTCCCGGAGAGGTGCACGACCGCGATGCGCTTGCGGCCCTCAATCCACGCCTCCAACCGCCGCGTGGCGTGAAAGGCACGATGCCACCGCGCGAAGGGCACCCGCGCCCGGTCGCGCCCGAAGAGCGACTCGAGCTCGGTCTTCACGGCGTCCGGGTACAGGAACCCGTCCACGAGCCCGATTCGCTGGGCCTCCTCGGGGTCCAGAGGGGCGTCCAGCACGGCCCTCCGCACGTCCTCGAGGGCGAGCTTGCGCCCGTCGGCGATGCCCTGCTCCAGCTCGTGCTGGAGCCCCGCGACGATGTCCTCCATCGCCTCGCGGTTCTCCGCCGACGCGAACGATCGCGTGAACGTCTCGCCGAAGGCCTTGTAGGCGCCGGCGGCCTCGATGTCGAACTTCAGCCCGAACCGCTCGAACGCGTCCCCGGCGAAGCGGAGCGCAGCCCCAACGCCGTAGAGGTGCACCTGCACCATCGGGCGCACCCACACCCTGTCCGCCGCGGAGGCGAGGTACAGCTCGGCGTTCCCGCAGTGCTCGAGCTCGAAGGACACGAACTTGCCCGCGCGTCGAATGGCGAGGAGCGCCTCGCGCGCCGCCGAGAGGCTGGCCCACCCCTCACGGATGTTGTCGACCTGCACGTGAAGCCCGCGCACGTCGTCGTCCTCGCTGATCCGGCGCAGCTCGCGCGCCAACGGCAGCACGTGGCGGCCACCGATGTGCAGCTCGAGGAGCGGTCGCTGCCGGCGGACGAGCCAGTGACGCAGCGCGAGCGCGCCCCACACGGGAGTCGCGAGCAAACGAGGAGACAACGGAAACGAAGGCATGTGCGGGGTCCGTATCGCAGCGCCCAGGGACGCGCCGGTGGGGATTGGGGCAGTAAGAGCGTTGTCAACAAGCTTGACACGGACCCGGCCGTCTTCTACACGGTCTGCGGTTCGCCCTGCGCCGCGTTCCGTGGAGTCCCTCGTGAGCACGAAGATCTGCCCCAACTGCAACGCGGAAGTTCCCGGCGTCGCGAACCTCTGCAAGCACTGCTTCCACGACTTCCACGTGGTCGTGCCCAAGAAGAAGAGCCCGCTCTTCCCCATCCTCCTGTTCGCGGTCGGTTCGGCGCTCGTGTCCGCGATGGCCTACGGGTACATCCACAGCCAGAACCGCACGTTCAACATCTCGATCGACCAGGAAACCGAATCGATGGTGTTCACCACCGTCTTCTCGGACCGCACCGAAGCCGAGCGCGTCTACTGGAAGGACGTGAGCACCATCGAGTACGTGAAGAACACGTCTCCCCGGCCGTTCGAAGTCGCGGTGCTCACCACCCGCGGCGACCGCTTCATCTACCTCCAGTCTGGCGAACCGGCCGAATACCAGGCCCAGCAGCTCGCCGACAGCATCAAGCGCCCCATGATCGTCCGCGACGACTCCGGTGCCCCCGCCGTCAACGCCAACCGGTAGTTGACGGCATAAACTGACCGGGACCCCGGAACCTCCGTGATCGAACAGGCCCTCGGCTTCTTCAACAACGACCTTGCCATCGATCTCGGTACGGCAAACACGCTCGTGTACGCCACCGGGCGCGGGATCGTCGTGGACGAGCCGAGCGTCGTCGCCATCATGAAAGGCCCCGGTCAAACCGTCGGGCGCGTGCTCGCCGTCGGGACCGAGGCAAAGCGTATGGTCGGGCGCACGCCCGGCAATATCGTCGCGCATCGCCCGCTGAAGGACGGCGTCATCGCCGACTTCGAGATCACCGAAGCGATGCTCCGGTACTTCATCCAGGCCGCGCTCGGCCGGCGCACGTTCGTGCACCCGCGCATGGTCGTTTGCATCCCGTTCGGCATCACCGAGGTCGAGAAGCGCGCCGTTCAAGAGTCCGCCCGGTCCGCCGGGGCACGCGAGGTCTTCCTCGTCCCCGAGCCGCTCGCCGCGGCCCTCGGGGCCGGCCTCCCGATCACCGAGCCCATCGGCAGCATGATCGTGGACATCGGTGGCGGCACCACGGAAGTTGCGGTCATCAGCCTCGGCGGCATCGCGACGAGCCAGTCGCTGCGCGTCGCCGGCGACCAGATGGACGAAGCAATCGCGAGCTGGGTGAAGCGCAAGTACAACTGCCTCATCGGCGAACGCACGGCGGAAGAGATCAAGCTCGCCGTCGGGTGCGCCGCGCCCACCCACGAGATTCGCACCATCCACGTCAAGGGGCGCGACATCGGCAGCGGCACCCCGCGGCAGTTCGAGCTCACGAGCGACGACGCCGCGGAGGCCCTCCAGGACTGCGTTGCGCAGATCATCGAGGCGGTCCGCTCCACGCTCGAGCAGACGCCCCCCGAACTCGCGGCGGACATCATCGATCAGGGCCTCGTGCTCGCGGGCGGCGGCTCCCTGCTCACCAACCTCGACGAAGTGCTCCGGGACGCCACCGGGCTGCCGGTCCTCGTCGCCGAAGACGCGCTCCGGTGTGTCGCCCTGGGCGCCGGCGAGACGCTCGAGAACGCGGAGCTCCTCCGCCGACTCGCGCTGTAGGTCTCGATCGGGTGCGGCTTGGGGCGGGGGGCGCGCCCC
>CAXNIN010000234.1:0-7349 GCA_964202365.1 Myxococcota bacterium
GGGACGGCGCGGCCGCGCTCGTGGAGGCCGACAGCCGCGCGGGGGCAGGGGACTTCGACGCCGCCCGGGCGCGGCTCACCGTGGCGCGCCAGCGTTTTCAGCTCGCGGGCGACCTCGGCGGGGTGGCGGCGGTGCTCCGGCGCGAGGCGGCGCTCGCAGGCCCGGAAGAACGCGTCGCGCCGCTTCGGGAAGCCGTGACGCTGGCCCGGCAGGCGGGCGACACCGCGGGCGAGGCCGAGGGGCTCGAGGAGCTGTCGCGCGCGTTCTCCGAATCCGGGCGCGCCGGCGCGGCCGTGGCCGCCCTCGGCGATGTCGCGCGGCTCGCGCGGGCCGCGGTGGACGCCGCGGGCGAGGCGCGGGCCCTTCAGCTCGCCGGGCGGCTCTTGTGCGAAGCGCCCGCCGGGCAGGACGACCCCGGCCGCGGCCTCGTGATGTTGCTGCTCGCGTGCGACATCGCCGCGAGCGTCGACCCCGTGGTGGCCGACCTCGTACGCCGCTACGTGACCGGTTTCCAGTACACGTTGACCGATCGTCAGTTCGCGGAGATCGAGCCGCTCCTCGACCGAAATCGCGAGGACGTGGTCGATGAAGCCTTCGCGGACCACCGGGTCCGGTACGGCGAGGAGTTACCGTAGACGGGCACGGGGGACGTGCCTCGTACGCGGAGGTCGAGGGTGGAGTTGTTGCTGTTGCGCTCGGGAGAGGTTGTGCACGCCGTGCCAATCGGGGACGCCCCGGTGCACGTGGGCCGCGCCCCGGGCAACGAGCTCGTCGTGTCGGACACGACCGTCTCCGGGCACCACCTGATGGTGTGGCAGGAGTCCAGCGCGCTGTGGATCAAGGACCTCGGCTCCACGAACGGGAGCTTCCTCAACGAACGCCGCATCCGGAGCGTGCACCCCGTTCACGACGGGGACCGCATCCGGCTCGGCACGACGTGCATCCTCCAGGTGCGTACCGAGCCCGGCGTCGTCGCCGCGGAACGGGCCCGGGGGCTCGTCCTCGAGGACCTCCGGGCGGGCACGCGCTTCCCGCTCCTGCACGACCGCTTCACGGTCGGGTCCGGCCCGCGCGCCGACCTCCGCGTCGCGGAGGGCCCCGAGGTGGCGGCCGTCCTCATCGTTCACAGCAACGGCGAGCTTCGCCTCGGCGCCGCGGACGACACCGAGGGGCCGCTCGCCGTGGGCGCCGAGTTTCAGGTGGGCGACCGCGTCTTCCGCGTCGCCGAGGTGGACGGCGCGCAGATGGCCACCGAGGTGCCGGCCGCCGAGCGGTACCCGTACAAGCTGGGCGTGACGCTCGAGGGCCCCTTCGGCGCCGAGGCCACCCTGGAGGACCTCCCGACGCGCAACACGCATCGGATCGAGAGCGGGAACCGCGCCGTGTTGCTCTTCATGCTCGGGCGCCGCTACGAGGAGGATCGCCTCCGGGGCGTGCCCGTCGAGGATCGCGGCTGGTGCCCGGACGACGAGGTGATGACCGGCATCTGGGGCCGCCACGGCGACGAGAACAAGCTCAACGTGCTCCTGCACCGGCTCCGGGCCGAGCTGCGCGGCGCGGGCTTCGACCCGTGGTTCATCGAAAAGAAGCAGCGCTACGTGCGCCTGAGGGTGTCCGAGGTCACGCTCCGGTGAGGTCCGCGCGCGCGCGCGGGAGGGTGAGCGGTGACGGAGCTTGCGGGACGCTACCGATTGGGAGACGTGATCGGCACGGGCGGCACCGCGACGGTGTACCGCGCGACTGACGTTTCCCTCGGCGTGGAGCGCGCCGTGAAGGTGCTTCGGGTGGACCCGCAGGGTGCTGAGGGCCCGCGCGCCCGCCTCCGCGCGGAGGCACGCGCGATGGCGCGCGTGGCGCACCCGAACATCCTGCGCGTGTACGACGTGGGCACGGACGGCACCCAGGACTTCGTCGTGATGGAGCTCGCTCCCGGCGGCTCCCTCCAGGATCGTCTCGACGAAGAGGGGCCGCTCGCGCCGCTCGTGGCCTGCCGGTTCGCCCTCCAGGTGCTCGGCGCGCTCGTGGCGGCCCACGCCGCCGGCGTGATTCACCGCGACGTGAAGCCCCAGAACGTCCTCCTCGACAGCCGCGGCGTCGCGCTCCTCGCGGACTTCGGCATCGCGCTCCTCGCCGACGCGCGGGAGTCGCGGCACACGCGGGTCGGCGTCGCGATGGGCTCGATGACGTACATGCCGCCCGAGCAGCGGCTCGACGCTTCGGGGGTGACCGTGGCGGCGGACGTGTACGCGGCGGGCGCCACGCTCTACGCGTTGCTCACGGCGGCGAGCCCGATCGATCTCTTCCTGGCGGCGCCGGGGTCGGTGCGGTGGGAGGACGTGCCGGAGCCGGTGCGGATGGTGCTCCAGCGGGCGACGCGGCTGGTGCCCGACGAGCGCTGGGGGAGCGCGCGGGAAATGGCCGCCGCGCTGCTCGCCGCCATGGACGAGCTCCCTGCGGAAGGCGAGCATCCCGACGACGACCGCGCCTGGAGCGGCGTGCGGGACGATGTCCTCGCGACCTTCGCGCTCCCCGGGTCCGACTTTACCACCGAGCAACGCCGCCCGCCGCCGCGCCGCGCCCCCGCCGGGGTCGACCCCACGGTGGCCGGCGAGCCCCCGCCGTCGCCCGAGGCGCCGGACCGGCCGTGGCGCGCGCTCGCGCTGGGCCTCGCGGCGGCGGTCCTGGCGGGGGTGTGGGTGTGGCGCGAGCAGGTGGCGCCGGGCGTGTCGGTGGGGGTGGTGCGCGCGCCTGCCGTCCGCTCGACGCCCGACGCTGCGGCCCCCCCGCCCGGGATGCCCGCGCCGGAGACAGCCGCCCCCGTCGTCAGCCCGGAGTCCACGACCCGCGGCACGTCTTCCGGCGCGTCTTCCGGCGCGCCTGCCCCGGCGGCGGCGCCGGTCGCCGCCGTTCCCGCTTCTCCGTCGCAAGGCAAGCCGCGCACGGCCCGCGTGACCCCGAGCCCCGCCGCCGCCAACGCAGCGGTCGCCAGCCCGTCCGCGCGCACGGCTACCGGGCGGTGGCGCGGCGCGTTCGACGGGAAGGTTGCGGAGATGGCGCTGTCCGGCGGGGACGGCGCGCTCCGGGGCGAAGTCACGGTGCGGTTTCTCGGCAACGCCGTGGTCAACGCCGTTCGCGGCACGTTCGACCCGGCCACCGGGAAGCTCGAGCTCGACGACACCGAGGACGCCCCCGACAGCGGCCGCTACACCGCCACGTTGACCGACGAGCGCGCTCTCGTGGGGCGCCACGAAGCGCGAACGGGACGTGTCGTCTCGTTTCGATTGGTCGCGGTCCCGTGAGGGTGCCCGCTGGGTGGTAGCCTGCCGGAACCCGTGTCCCTCCTCTCCGCCCTGCTCCTCGTCGCGCCTGCGGCCGCCGTGGCCCCGCCCCTGCCCCCGCCCACGCTGCTCGTTCGTGCGGAAGGCTCGGTTGGGGCCGGAGAACCCACGCCGGCGGGGGCGCTCGCGGCGGCCGCCGGCGTGCCGCTGAGCGGGGGTGTGGACGCCGAGCTCGAGGCCCTCGTGGGGGTGGACGGCGCGCCCGCGCCCCGCCTCGGCGGCCTGGCCGGCGTCCGTGTCTACCTCGGCGGCGCTTTTTCCGTCTCGGCGCTCGCCGGCGGCGGGTGGCGCCCCGACGGCCCCGTGCCGCTCGGGCGGGCCGGCGTCGCCTACGACTACCCCGTGTCGCGCGCGCGCCTCCGGCTCTCCCTGCTCGGGGAAGTGACCCCGAGCGGCCTCGCCGGGGTGCTCGGCGTCGGCATGGCGTTCCCGCTCGAGGAGCGCGCGCCGGAGCCGGTGGCGGAGGCCCACGTGCACGAGGAAGACGAGGAGATCCCGGAGCCGCCGGAGCCTCCGGCGACGGGCGACATCGAGGTGAACGTCCCGAACGCGCTCGTGTGGGTGCCGCACCCGGTGTGCGCCTGGGTGCCGGCGAGCGAGGCCGCGGCGCTCTTGTCCCTCGCGGACCCGACGCTCCCCGTTCAGGTGCGCGCCCCCGGCTACCTCCCCGGCGAGGTGCCCCGGGAGGGCTCCCGCACGGTCATCCTGAAGCCCGCCCCTACCTTCGGGGCCGTGGTCGTCGTGGCGTACCCCGGGGACCGCGTGTCCATCGCCGAGGCGGTGTTCCCGCTCGCGGCGGACGGCACCGCGGTGTTCGGCGCCCCGGAGGGCCCCCTCGCCGTGACCGTCTCCGGCGCCGGGCGCACCGCCGAGCTCGAGGGCGCGGTGGCCGCCGGGTACGCGCTCTGGCTGCGCGCGCCCGAGCCGCAGCCGCTCGTCGTCTCCTTCGATCCCGGCTCGGCGAGCCTCTCGACCGCCTCGCTCGGCGCGGTGGAGCTCTACGCGAAGCAGGCTGGGACCTACACGTTTCGGGTGGTCGGCTCTTTCGCCCCGGACGGGGACGCCCCCGAGACCCGTCGTGTCGCCGATGCGCGCGCCGAGGCGCTCAAGTCCGCGCTGCTCGCGGCGGGCGTGTCCGCGAAGTCGATCAGCGTGCTCGGCACCGTGGCCCCGGCCGACGGCGCCACGCCGGACGCGCTCCGCACCGCGCGAATCGAGCCGATCCTGCCGAAGGACGACCGATGATCCTCCTCGCCGTGACGCTCGCGTTCGCGCTCGACCACCACGTCGTCCGCTCCGGCGAGACCGTCGAGCGCATCGCCACGCGCGCCCGCGTGGACGTCGCCGACCTCCGCGCGATCAATGGCTTGGAGAAGGGGGATCAGCCGGCGGCGGGCACGATCCTGTACCTTCCCGGTGACGACGATCCCGAGGCGGCCGCGGTCGTGCTCGCGCAGAGCGGGAGCGGCACCGCCACCGCGCCGGGCAAGAGCGCCGTCCCCCTCCGGGTCGCCGAGACCCTCGTCGCCGGCACCCTCGTGTGCACGGACACCGCCGGGTTCGCCACGCTCCGGCTCGCCACCGCGCAGAAGACGCGTCGCCACGACGAGATCACGCTCCTCGGCGGCACCTGTCTGACGCTCGACGCCACCTGGGCCGCCGACGAGGACCACGCCTCCGTTGTCTCCGTGCGCACGGGCAGCGTTTCCGTGCGCGCCACCGAGGGCGGGGTGGGCGCCATCACGGTTCGAACGGACGCCGGCGTCGCCACGAGCGACACGGGCGGCTTCCGAGTGACCGTCGAAGAAGGCGCCGCGCGCACCGAGGCGCTCCAGGGCGATGTCTCGGTGGTCGGCGCGGGCGGCGAGGTGGCGGTCGGCAGGGGGTTCGGCACGCGCGTGCGCAAGGGCGAGGCGCCGATGACGCCGGTGAAGCTCCTCGAGCCGGGCACGCCCGACCGGCCCTCCGAAGACGAGCCGCTCCGCCGCCCGGACTTCCGGTGGAGCGCGGTCGAGAGGGCGCTCGGGTACCGCGTGGAGATCTCCACGAGCCCCGCGTTCGACGACATCGTGTACTCCCAGGACGTGGGCGTCTCGCCGTGGCGACCGGAGAGCTTGTTCCTTCCGTTTCGCGGCTCGGGCCTGTGGTGGCGCGTGTCGAGCTTCGACCGCACCGGGTTCCTGGGCGTGCCGTCGGCCGCGCGCCGGCTCACGCTTCCGCCCGGGGTCGGCGGTTAGTAGGGGCCGGGACTGGAGCTTTCGTGACCCTCTTCGAGAAGATCATCGCCGGGCAGATCCCCGCGACCCTCGTGTATCAGGACGACCACGTGGTGGCCCTGCGCGACATCAACCCGCAGGCGCCCACGCACCTGCTCGTTGTCCCGCGCAAGCCGATTCCTCGCCTCGACGCTGCCGCAGACGCCGACGCCGAGCTGCTCGGGCGCTGCCTGCTCGCCGCGAACAAGGTGGCGAAACAGGAGGGGCTCGGGAGCTTCCGCCTTGTCATCAACACCGGTGAAGACGCCGGTCAGACCGTGTTTCACCTCCACCTGCACGTGCTGGGCGGCCGCCGGATGAGCTGGCCGCCGGGGTAGGGCCGGGCCGAGGGCGGGCGCGGGCCTCTCGAAGGCGGTGGGGGCGTCGCGAGCCGGGACGGGCGCCGGCGCTCCCCGTGGCTCGCCTACGTACCTCGTTCACCGGGAGGTCGGCGCCTGTGTCATTCCTCGAGCCGCCGGAGAGAGTCCTCGGTGGACGAAAGGAATTCGGATGTGTCGAAGCCCGCGTCGGTGTATCGCTCGGCCTGAAGCCCCATGTCGGCGCGGTCGAGGTCCTTTAGTAAGCGCGCTTCGGCGCTCACGCCGGCCTCGGCTTCGTCCCAGATCGCGCGAAGGTCCGGCCGGTGCGCGAGGAGGGCGTCCATCGCTTCGCGCTCACGACGGTGTTTCTCTTCTCTCGGCACGCCGTCGTGCGGGGTGAGGTCGCCCACGCGCACCTCGGCGAGGTCGTGAAGGATGGCCATGGCGAGGAGCTTCTCGCGGTCGAACCCGGGCGGGCACCGAAGCAACGCGAGGAGCGCCACGCCCCAGGAGTGGGCGGCGACACTTTCGGGATGTGTCACGCCGATCCGCTTCCACCCTGCACGATCAACGTCCTTGAGCGCCATGGCCTCGCGCGCGAGCCGGCGGTCCGTCACGTGACGCGCGCGCGCTGCTCGGGCCGCGCCATGGAGAGCACGTAGGGGGTGTCGGCCTGGAGCGCGGTGAACGCCGCGCGCCCGTCGAGGCCGCGCCACGTGTCGGCGATGAGGGTTTGCGCGACCGCGCCGCCGAGGTTTCCGCCCGGCCCGAGGAGCACGAGGGCGTCGGGCGCGAACTCGCGGAGCGCCACGCGCACGGACGCGCCGAAGTCGTAGGGCTCGACCACCTGGGTGCTCAGCGTGTAGTCGCGAATCGCGACGGGGTCGCCGGCGTAGGGGTGGAACACGGCGCCGCGGCCGTCGATCAGCGGGACGCGCGGGGCCGACCAGCGGAGGTCGGCGAGGTCGGCCTGGGCGCGCGCGGCCGTCTCGCGGAGGAGCGGCGTGTGGAACGCCGAGTGGAGAGGAAGCTGGAACGGCGCGTCGCGATCGCCGATCTTCCGGGCTGGGAGTCGCGTCCTGAGCGCATCGAGCGCGGCCTGGGTGCCGCCGATGACCGCCTGCCCGCCGAGCCGGATGCTCCAGTGGAGGTCGGGGATCTCGGCGAGCGCGGACGCGAGCTCGGGGGAGGGGAGGGGGCGCCACTCGGCGTCGACGAGCGGGTAGAGCACCTGCCCACCCACCACGTTGTTCGCCTGGTATTGGCCCATCGTCTCCACGAGCGTGAAGGCGTCGGCGGGGGGAAGCGCGCCCGCTACCGCGAGCGCCGTGTACCAGCCCATGGAGTTGCCGAGCACGCACACGACGTCGCCGCGGACGACGTCGGCGTCGGCGAGGGTGCCCGCCATCGTGAGGATCGACGCGTTCTCGCCCGCC
>CAXNIN010000235.1:0-7327 GCA_964202365.1 Myxococcota bacterium
TGAAGGCGGCGGCGAACGCGCGCTCGCCCACCACCTCGACGCCGACGGCGCGGGCGGCGACGAGGTCGGGCTGTCGCGCCGGAACGCCCGGCGACACCACGATCAGCTCGGCGCCGACGAAGTCCTCGCGGCGGTGTGGCCCGTAGCGCGGGGTGGTCCCCGCGACGACGGGGGCGTCCACGCGGAGGTCGGCACAGGTGACGACGGCGCCGCGGCGCACGGCGAGCTCGGCCGCGGCGACGCCGGACCGCGCCATCCCGACCACGAGCACACGCTTGCCGGAGAGCGGCATCAGCGCAGCTTGAGGGTGGAGAGGGCCACCACCGCGAGGAGCGCCGAGATGATCCAGAACCGGACGATGATCTTCGGCTCGCTCCAGCCGTCCTTCTCGAAGTGGTGGTGGATCGGCGCCATCTTGAAGAGGCGCTTGCCGGTGCGCTTGAACCAGAACACCTGGAGCACCACCGAGACGTTCTCCATCACGAAGATCCCGCCGACGAGGGCGAGGAGGAACTCGTGCTTGGTGATGACGGCGAGGGCGCCGAGCGCGCCGCCGAGCGCGAGGGAGCCTACGTCGCCCATGAAGATCTGGGCGGGGTAGCAGTTGAACCAGAGGAAGCCGAGCCCCGCGCCGACGATCGCGAGGGCGATGATCACGAGCTCGCCCGCGCCGGGCACGAAGGGCACGTTGAGGTAGGCCGAGAACTCGCTGTGGCCGGCCACGTAGGCGAGCACGGCGAGCGTGCCCGCGCTCGTGATGGTCGGGCCGATCGCGAGGCCGTCGAGGCCGTCGGTGAGGTTCACGGCGTTGCTGAACGCAACCAGCACGAACACGCCGAAGAGCACGTAGAGCCAGCCGAGCGCGTCGGGAGCGCCAGGCCAGAGCTCCGCGAAGTCGAGCACCGCGTGCTTGAAGAACGGAAGGTGCAAGCTGGCGTCCATCCAGCCGAGCTCGTAGGCGCCGCCCAACACGGCGAGCCCGATGCCGGTCTGCCAGGCGAGCTTCCAGCGGCCGGCGAGCCCGTCGGCGCTCTTCTCCATCACCTTCTTCCAATCGTCGTAGAAGCCGATGGCGCCGTACCCGAGCGTGATGACGAGCACCATCCAGAGGCGCGGCTCGTCCACACGCCCCCACAGCAGCGACGAGAACGCGATGCCCGCGAGCATCACGAGGCCGCCCATCGTGGGGGTGCCGACCTTGTTCTCGACGTGCGCGGACGGCCCGTCGGTTCGGATGATCTGCTCCATCTTCTTCTGGCGCATCCAGAGGATGAAGCGGGGGTAGGCGACGTAACAAACGACCAGCGCCGTCACGAACGCGCTCGCGGAGCGGAACGTGACGTAACGGAAGACGTTGAAGGGCCCGTCGAGGGACTGGAGAAGACTGGTCAACATCCGGGGGGCCCCAGAGGCGAGACGCGGGAGGGAGGGCCGCCGTGCGCGCCCCGGGGGACTCGGGGCGGCGCTAGGGCGGGAGGGGGCGTCTCCAGGGCGGGACCAGCGCGTTCAGCATCGAGAGGAGAGCGCAACTGCGAGGTGGCGGTCACGCGTGCACGCGGGGTGCCGGGCGGCGGGGAGGATGCGGCCCGGAGGAGAGAGGCGCACCCCGTGCGGGTGTACACGCGGGACGAAGCCGAGAGGGCCTCGGGGAGAGGCTCCTCGGCCCCGCATTTCTGCGCGGCCCGCCCTGGAGACGATAGGGATGAAAAAGAAGAATCAGTTCAAGCGGATACGAACGGGGCTGCCGGGCGGCACGGCGGTGCCGGGCGCGGGAGCCTGCTCGACGACGCGGCCGTAGCCGGCCACCTGCACATCGAGGCCCGCGGGGGCGAGGCCGGTGAGGGCGTCCCGAAGGCTGCGACCGTGAAGGTCGGGGAGAATCCAGCGGCCCTCGCGGTCGGTGAGCAGCTCGAGCGGGGCGAGTGCGACCGTCGTGCGCGCCAGGAGCGCGTCCTCCGGATCGACCGGCGGGAGCGGCTCGGCGGGCAACGCGACCGGCGCCGTTTCGCCTTCGGCGGCCACGGCGGCGGGGGCCGTGGGCGGGTCGGGCTGGATGCCGAGGTAGCGCATCGTGAAGGCGCCAATCTGCGCGAACACCGGGGCGGCGACGATGCCGCCGTACTTCGAGCCCTGGGTGGGCGTGTCGATGGAAACGACCACGGCGATCTCGGGTCGGTCCGCGGGGAGGAAGCCGACGAAAGAGCCGATTCGCTTGGTGGGGCTGTAGATGCCGTGCTCCACCTTCTGGGCGGTGCCGGTCTTGCCCGCCACCTTGTACCCCTTCACGGCGGCGCGGGTTCCGGTGCCGCCTTCCTCGATGACGGTCTCCATCATCAGGTTGATGACGCGCGCGGTCTCCTCGGAGACGACGCGACGTTCGACGCGGGGCTCGCGCTGCGCCTCGACGGCGCCGTCGCGGTCGAGGACAGCGTCGACCAACATCGGCTGCATCCGAACGCCACCGTTGGCAAGCGTGGCGATCGCGGACGCGAGCTGCATCGGGGAGGAGGTCATCCCCTGGCCGAACGAGGTGGTGGCGAGCTCGATCGTGCGCACGTTTGCGGCGGTGCGCATCGCGCCGCCGACCTCGCCCGGCAGACCGAGGCCGGAGGTGCGCCCGAAGCCGAACGCCTTGAGGTACTCGAACATCTTCACGGGGCCGAGGAGGAACCCGATCTTCGCGGTGCCGATGTTCGAGGAGTACTTGATCACGTCGGTGACCGAGATCGCGCCCTTCGGGTGGTCGTCCCGGATGGTTCGACCGCCGATGCTCCACGCGCCGAGCTCGCAGTCGATGATCATCTCCGGCGTGACGAGCCCCTCTTCGAGGGCGGCCGCCGCCACGAAGGGCTTGACCACCGAGCCAGGCTCGATCTGGTCCATCGCGGGCCGGTTCTTGAAGAACTCCTGCGTAGCGCGAGCGGCGCCGTCGTTCGGGTTGCCGGACGGCAGGGAGGCCATCGCCAGCACGGCGCCCGTGCGTACGTCCATCACGACGGCCATCGCCGATTCCGGCTTGCTGAGCGCCACCGCCTCGGCGAGGGCGTCCTCGGCGGACCGCTGGATCGCGGCGTCGAGGGTCAGGCGCACCGAGCGGCCGCCTCGGCGAAGCCGCGCCTCGTCGACGCCGGCCTCGATCGTGCGGCCCTTGCGGTCGCGCGCCTGAAGGATGCGGTAGGTGTCGCCCGCGAGCTCCTGCTGGAGCACCTTCTCAAGGCCCGACGCACCGTCGTCCTTTCCGTCGGTGAACCCCACGAGCGGCGCGGCGAGCTCCTTGCCCGGGTACATGCGGACCGGCTCTTCCTCAAGCCACACGGCGTCGCGCGGCAGGCCGGTCACGAGCTTCTTGGCTGTCGCGGGGTCGAGCGAAGCGGCGATGCGCACTTCCTGGAGCTGATTGCCCTGGGCGTTCCTGTCCGCGAGGCGGTCTCGAATCCACGCTTCGGTGCGGCCGGTCGCGGCGGAGATCGCGGCGATCCGCTCGGCGAGCTGCCCGCTTGTGAGCGCGATCTTCCCGTCGTCGTCGGGCGCGAGCATCTTCGTGATTCGCGCGGGGTTGGCGTACAGCGTCGGGAGACTCACGGTGTACGCGAGCACACGGTCGTTGCGGTCGAGCAGCGCGCCGCGCTTCCCGCGCATCTCCACGGCCGACTGGAACTGGTCGCGGCTGCGCTCCTCGAGGCGCTCGTCCGGCACGATCATGAGCCACGCGCTGCGAACCGCGATGGCCGCCAGGAACAACGCGAGGAAGTAGAGCGCGAGCTGCCCACGGCCCCGCGCCTCGGACAACAGGTGCGCGTCCACCTCGGCCGGCGAGAGCCGACGGCGAGGCGTGGACGCGGCGCCCGGCGCCGGCGTGCGGTAGCGGTTGGCGGGGCGGTGCTTCACCGGATCACGGCCTCGTTCATGTCGACGGTGACGACGGGTGCGACGAGGCCGAGCGCGGTCGCGGAGTCCGCGAGACGCCCCGGGTCGCGCAACAGCGAGCGCTCGACGAGGAGCCGCTCACGCTGGATTTCGGCGCGGGCGAGCGAGCTGCGGGCGGCGTCGAGGTCGAGCGCGGTCTGCCGCACCGCCATGCGCGTCCACACGCACACGGCGAGCGCGGCGGCGATGAACAGCATCGCGGTGAGCCACCGGAACAGGAGGCGCACCTCGGCCGGGTCGGCGCCGGTGGCGGGGACAACGACCGGCGCGCGCGTCTCGACGGCAGAGGCGGTGGTGGGGGTGCTCACGGAAGACGCTCCAAGGCGCGCAGTCGGGCGGAACGGGCGCGGGGGTTCTGGGGGTCGCGGTCTTCGCCCTTGCGGGCGCGACGCTCGACGAGACGGAAACGAGGGGTCACGAGCGGCTGGCCGCGCAGGTCAACGGGGGCACCTTCGCCGGCGAGCGCACGAAAGGCCTGCTTCACGGCGCGATCTTCGAGCGAATGAAACGCGATCACGACGAACCTCCCGGCCGGGGCGAGGTGCTCGGGAACGTCGCGCAGCACGGCGTCGAGCTGCCCGAGCTCGTCGTTGACCACCATCCGGAGCGCCTGAAAGGTGCGCGTCGCGGGGTGGATGCGGCCGTCGCCGCGGCCCACGGTGCGCGCGACGACATCGGCGAGCGCCCCAGTGGTGCGGAGCGGCCGCGCGGCGAGCACAGCGCGGGCGATGCGCCGGGCGTTGCGCTCTTCGCCGAGGCGGAAGAGCACGTCGACGAGGCCCGGCTCGTCGATGCCGTCGAGCCAGGCGCCGACGGACACACCGGCCGTGGGGTCCATGCGCATGTCGAGCGGGCCGTCGTTGCGGAAGCTGAAGCCGCGCTCGGCGTTGTCGAGCTGCGGCGAGGAGACGCCGAGGTCGAGCAGCACGGCGTCCGCGCGGCGATCGCCGAGAACACGGGGGATGGACGCGAAGGGCGCGTGGTGGAGCTCGACGCGATCGCCGAAGCGCGCGCGCACCGCCGCGATGGCCTCGGGGTCGCGGTCGAGGCCGACGACGCGCGCGCCGGCGTCGAGGAGCGCGGCCGTGTGACCGCCACGCCCGAGCGTCCCGTCGACGACGAGCGCACCCGGGCGCACGGCGCAGAGCTCGACCACATCGTCGAGCAGCACCGGGCGATGTCCGTGCGGGCCGGCGTCATGCACCCGTCCCTCCCCCGAACTGGGCCGACATCCACGTGTTCAGCCGCGTCTCGTCCCAGATCTCGATGCGATCTCCGAGAGAGATGAGCACCGCGTCGCGGTCGATCCCGGCGAATCCGCGGAGATTCGCGGGCAGGTTCACCCGCCCCTGCTTGTCCACGTCGACTTCAACCGCAAAACCGAGGCGCAAGCGCTGGATGCGCTCGACCTCGGGGTCGAAGGAGTCCATCCCGAGCAGGGGCGCTTCGACGCCCCGCTTGAAGTCGTCCTTCGTGTACGCGCGCAAATGATCGCGATGAAGGATGAAAACCAGCACGTTCGTGCCAACGTGGTCGAGCTGGGCCTTCAGGCGCGCGGGCAGCGTGATCCGACCTTTCGGATCTACGGACAGCGGCGTGTTCAGGCGCACGTCGAGCATACGAGCCGTTCCTCTCCCGGAAGCGCTCAAGGGCGTTGGTGGCCTCCACCGCCATCCACATCCAACCACCGGACGCCTCAAAAAAGAAGCGAAACGGTCGTTCTGAACCCCAAACCCCTATCTTTACTGGTGGAATTAAGTGGAGGAAAAAGATCAGAAAGTGGAGCGCCGTGGGGCATCGCGGGGCCCGCGGTTCGCGCCGCGATAGAAAGCAGGCGTGACCCGTCCCACCCCCCGCGATCGCAGGAACGTCTGCCTCAACCGCCGCGCGCGGTTCGAGTTCGAGCTCTTCGAGATCTACGAGGCCGGGCTCATGCTGCTCGGCTCCGAGGTCAAGAGCCTCCGCGGCGGCAAGGGCAACATGGAAGACGCCTGGGTCGGCTTCGACGACAGGGGCCGGCCCATGCTGATGGGCGCCCACATCGCGCCCTACCCCCAGGCAAACATCCAGAACCACGAGCCGACGCGCCCGCGGCCCATGCTGATGCACTGGGAAGAGATCCGGCGCCTCAAGGCCCGCGTGAAGGAGAAGGGCCTCACCCTCGTGCCCATGCAGATGTACTTCCAGGGCCCCTGGGTGAAGGTGGAGTTCGCCGTCGGGCGCGGCAAGAAGCTGCACGACAAGCGCCAGACCATCCGCGAGCGGGAAGACACCCGGGAAGCGCAGCGGGCGATCCGCGGTCGGTGACCCGCGGTGGAAGAAAGTGGAGCGCGTGTGTCGCGTCCCGCAATCCCGCGAGCCCGCCGCGGGTGTTCACGCCGCGACGGTGATAACGGCTGCCCGCGCGTCGCAGGAGCCCGCATGTCCCCGAAGCTCAAGCTGCTCCCCCTGCTCCTCGTCCCCTTCCCCGCCCTGGCGGCGGACGGCGGCTCGGGCACCCTCGTCGTGGGCGGGGCGGCCGTCGCCGTCGTCATCCTCGCGGCGCTCGTCGCGATGCCCGCCACGCGCAAGGTCGGCGCGTCCGCCGCCGCGCTCTTCGGCATCCTCGTCGCCGGCTACCTGACGGTGCAGCACAACAGCCCCAGTGCCTCGGTGTGCAACATCAGCGGCACCTTCAACTGCGATCTCGTCAACCGCAGCAGCTACAGCGAGGTGGGCGGCGTCTCCATCGCGCTCTTCGGCGTCGCGTTCTACGCCGTGATGGCCTGGCTCGGGATTCGGCACGCGAGCGGGGGCGCGCTCAAGGCGCCCGCCGTGATGACCGCCCTCTCCGCCTTCGCCGTCGTCTACGACATCTACCTCGCCTGGGCCTCGAGCCAGCTCGGCGCCTGGTGCCCCCTCTGCATGGTCTCCTGGGCCGTCAACGTGGTGCTCCTCGGCGCCTCCGTGCTCCTGTGGCGCGCGGTCGATCGGCCCTCGCTCAACGGCGTCTTCCAGGGCCTCTCCGCCGAGGCCAGCGGCGTCGCCGTCGTCGGGCTCCTCACCCTCGTCGCGGGCGGCGTCGCCTCGCGCGGCGACAGCTCCCCCGCCATCAGCGCCGGCGCGGCGGCCGGCTCGGTCGAGGAGCTCTCCGCCTACTACGAGCAGACCACGGGCCGCATCGAGCTCGACGGCACCGAGCCCGCCATCGGCCCGGCCGACGCGCGCTTCACCATCGTCGAGTGGGCCGACTACGAGTGCCCGCACTGCGCGATGATGGCGGACGAACTCAAGAAGGTGCTCGCCGACAACCCGGACGTCCGCATCCTCTTCAAGCACTACCCCATCAGCGGCGCGTGCAACCAGTTCGTGCAGGGTGAACGCCACCAGTTCGCCTGCAACGCGGCCGCCGCGGCCGAGT
>CAXNIN010000236.1:0-7326 GCA_964202365.1 Myxococcota bacterium
CGGCCCCCGTGGCCCCCGCCGCTCCCAAGCCCGGCTGATCAGGCCTCGCCCGGCTCCCGCCGCCGCGCGTCCCGCCACCCCTCGCGGATTCCCCGCAGCCGGGCCACCGGGCCGCCCTCCCGCGCCACCTGCGCCACGTGGAGCCCCACGACCACGGCGTCGCGCCACCCCGGCGCCACCAGCCGCAGGTGCCCGGACACCGCGTGCCGCTGGGCGGGCTCGGAGCGCCGGTCGAGCGTGGCGCCGCCTTCGTGCCAGCAGCGCGCCGCCGCGACGAGCGTGGCGCCGCCTACCCGCCTGCACAACTCCACGTCTTCGCCGCCGTGGCGGAACCGCGTGTCGAAGCGCAGGTGCGCGGGCAGGTGCAGGCACGCGCCAGACAGGGCGTCCACCGGGGTGTCGACCGCGGGCACGTCGCGAACCTGCGTGACGCGGCCCCAGCCCCGCACCCGGATGCCGGCCGACTCCACGCCGCGCGGGCCCACGAGCACGGGCCCGCAGAGGCCCCCCGCGCGGGCGAGGCGCGCGAGGCAGTCGCCTTCGGGGAGCGTGTCATCGTTCAGGAGGATTGCGGTCGGCGTGCGCACGGCCGCGAGCCCGGCGTTCGCGGCGCGCGCGAAGCCCTGGCCACCGCCGAGGCGCACCGTGGGCACGTCGAGATCGAGCCCGTCGTCGGTGTCGTCCACCACGAGCACGGGGTGGTCGCCGAGGGCGTGGAGGAGCCGCACGAGCAGGTCGCGGCGCGTGCGGTGCGGGATCACGACGGTGGGGGTCACCGGCGCCACGCGGCGGGCGCGCCCGCGTCGCGGCTTCGCGCGCCCGCTGCCGGCATCAGAAGTCCTCGCCGCGTCCGCCGGGCGGCGGCGCCCGCCGCGAGAGGGTGATCGCGAGGCCGGACACGGGCTTGTTGCCCACGGTCACCGGGAAGCGGTCCGCCTTTCCCTGCGGGTCGAGCGGGCCGGGGCGGCCGTCGCCGTCCTCGTCGACCGAGGCCTCGATGTACACCTTGCCGGCGTTCTCCGCGACGTTCACGCTGAAGGGCCCGGGGCGGTCGAGCTCGCCCATGCCCACCACGTTCGGGCGCTTGCCGCCCGCCGAGGCGTGGTCGCCGTCGAACACCGTGATCTTCACGCGTCCGCCCTTGTACGCCGAAAATACGATCTCCCCCGAGACGGCCACGGTGGGGCCGGTGGGGCCGCCGCCGCCCTGGCCGGGCGCCGGCTGGGTCGGGACGCCCGGCGCGGGCTCCGTGGGGACGCCGGGGCGCGGCGCGCCGGGAGCGACCGAGGGAATAGCGCCGGGGGTGGCCGCGGGGGGCGACCCCGGAACGCCGGGGGGCGGCTGATCGGGAACGCCGGGGGTCGGCTCGGCCGGCTGGCCGGGCAGCGGTTGGCCGTCGGGCCCCAGCGCGCCGCCGGCCGCGCCCGGATCGCCGCCGCCCGGATCGCCCGGCGCGCCGCCGCCCGGATCGCCCGGTTGCGCCGCGCCGGGAATTCCGCCGACGGTTCCGCCGGGCGGCGGACCGTCCGCCGGCGCGCCGCCGCCCCGCGCCTCGGCCCGCGCGGCGGCCTCCGCTTCCGCTTTTTCGAGGATCGGATCTCGTCCGCAGGCGACGAGCCCCCAAAGAGTGACGATGGCTACACCGCGGCGACGCATCGTCCAGTAGTATACGAATCCATGGCTTCTGTGCTGTCGCCCCTCGTACGTTCGGTGCGCGTCGCGTTGACGCCCCAGATCTTGCTCATGGTCAGCAAGGTCTACATTCCGGTGCTCTTCCCCGTCACGTTCCTCATCGCGCTCACGTCGGTCCACCTCGACCGCGCGCTGGGCTTCGGGGACGGTTTCTTGGCGAGTCCGCTCAATTTCTACGTCGCGGCGGCGTCGCTCGCGGCGGGCTTGCTGGTCGTGGGCATCACCTACGCCGAGCTCGTGTTTCGCGGCGAGGGCAGCCCGTCGCCCACGGCCGGCCGCACGATGAAGCTCGTGCGCACCGGTATCTACGCCTACTGCCGCAACCCCTCGGTGATCGGCAAGCTGCTCGGCGTGCTCGCGGTCGGGCTCGCGCTCAACTCCTTCGCGTTCTGTTTCGTGCTCGTGCCGGCGTTGCTGGCGGGCTCGCTGATCGAGAAGGTCGTTCGTCAGGAACCCCAGCTCGTCGCGATTTTCGGGGACGACTACGTGCGGTACCAGAAAGAGGTTCCGCTGTTCGTCCCCTGGAAACTCTTCTTCTTCTGGCGTAGGTAAACGGGTCGCCCCTTCCGGGGCAGGTACAGGAGGCTGCGTGGACATCACTCTCATCAACCCCCCCGAGCAGATGCGCGTGTGGGCCGGCATTCCGAAGGCCATGGCCTACGGCGTGTACTGCTTCCCCCCGCTGGGCCTCATGTACATCCAGGCCGCCGTCGAGAAGCGTTCCGGGTACAAGGCCGAGATCTTCGACCCCGTCGTCGATGACCTCGACTACCCCGAGTTCGAGGAGCAGCTCAAGCGCTACCCGCTCGACCTCGTCGGCATCAGCACGTACACGCACTCGCTGCCCGACGTGCAGATGACCATCAACACCGTCCGCAAGCTCTCGCCGAACGCGAAGATCGTGCTCGGCGGCCCGCACTGCTCGATGTTCCCCGACTACGCGGCGCAGCTCCCGGACGCCGACGCCATCCTCACCGGCGACGGCGAAGACGCCTTCCTCGAGATGGTGCAGCGCTACGACCAGAACAAGTCGTGGGAGGGCATCGAGGGCGTCTGGTTCAAGGAAAACGGCGAGATCGTAAAGAACAAGGACCGCAAGTCCACCAAGTCGCTCGACGCCTACCCCTGGCCCGACCGCTCGCGCACCCGCTTCCGCGAGTACTACCTCCCCGGCTGCAAGCAGCCGCTGAACACCACGGCCATCACCAGCCGCGGCTGCCCGCACTCCTGCCCGTTCTGCCTCACCTACAAGAAGCAGTACCGGATGCGGGACATCGACAACATCCTCGACGAGATGGAGCACTGCATCTCGCTCGGCATCACCGAGACGCACTTCATCGACGACCTGTTCACGCCGAACAGCCAGTGGGTGCTCAAGTTCTGCGACGGCATCGAGCGTCGCGGCCTCAAGTTCAACTGGGGCTACAAGACGACCATCGCCGGCACCACGCGCGAGCAGATTCGCCGTTGCCGCGAGACCGGCTGCACGAAGATCCACTTCGGCGTCGAGTCCGCCAACAACGAGGGCCTCGACAAGTGGGGCAAGCACTGCGACACGGACGACGTGCACCGCGTCTTCAAGTGGTGCCGTGAAGAAGGCGTGCGCAGCGTCGCGTACATCATGCTCGCCGGCCCTCACGAGCGCACGATGGACGCCGCGGTGAAGAACATCGACGAGATGATCAAGCTCGACGCCGACTACGCCGTGTTCGCCATCTTCTCGCCGTACCCCGGCACCGAGTCCTTCGAAGAGGGCGCCAAGCTCGGCTTGTTCCCGGCCGACTGCTGGGATCGCATGATGAAGGACCCCCTCTGCGGCGTCGACGTGCCCTCCGCGTGGGAAGAGCACCTCAACAAGGCGCAGATCCTCGAGCTCCTCAAGATCGCCCACCGCAAGTTCTACCTGCGGCCCAAGTTCGTCGCGCGCGCGGCCTCGCAGCTCGCGTCCGCCGCCGAGCTCAAGCGCCTCACGAACGGCGCGCTCTCGATCCTCAAGCTCGAGCTGCTCAACGCGAAGTCCCGCACCGCGCCGGTCTGAACCGGTACGGTGGGTGGGGGAGGCCGTCCTTCGGGGCGGCCTTCCGTCGTTTTGGGGGTCGGGCTCCTGGGGCGGGGGGGGGCCCCCGCAACGCCCCCCGGGAGGCCTGGCGGCGTGGCCCGGCCCGCGCCGGGATCGCGACCCGCGCGCCACCGGCCGCACAGTAGGATCATCCCAACTCACAACATAGATCCTTTTCGATTTTTGCGTATTCGGCGGCGGTGACCCGGCGTGGAAGCATGTTTCCGTAGGTTGGATATGTACGCGTTCGCCGGACAGGGACGTAAATACTCAAAGTGCGTTGTTTCACGTCCTTCGCGGCGCGCAAGCTCGTCCGCAGGAAGGGAGGCCATGGTGTCAACAATGGACGACATCCGACTCGTCGTCATCGGCGCCGCCGCGGGTACCGAGGTGGCGCTTGGCAAGTTGTTCGCGCTTCTTCCGCTCCCGATGGCGGCGGCGGTGGTGGTGGCCGTGCAGGGCGCCGCGCCGGACGACGTGGTGCGCGTGCTCCAGCTCGGCCCGCCGGAGCTCCGCCTCCTGTGGCGCCCGCAGCCGCTCGGCAACGGCGGGTTGTGGCTCGTGCCGCCCGGCTACGAAGTGCGCATCGAGGGAGACTGCCTCGTGCCGCGCCCCGCGGGGCGTCGCGGCGCCCCCATGGTGCTCGCGCCGCTCTTCGCTTCGGCGGCGCCGCACGCGGTTCTGGGCGTGCTGCTCGGCGACACCGGCCTCGACGGTGAAGCCGCCGCGGCCGCGTTCGGCTCGTGCCCGCTGCTCCGCCCCGATCCGGACCAGCTTCCGCGCCTCGGGCGTTTCCTTCCAGGCGGGTAGTCGGGACGGCGCGCCCGCGCCGGTGTTCCCAGCGGCGGCGCCTCGCTACAGTAGGCGCCGCGCGGTCGTTGTCCCGGCCCGCGGGAGGCCCCGATGTTGACCCTTCTCCTCGCCGCGCAGGCCCACGCCGCCACGGCGCGCGTCACCTGGCGCGCGGGCGTCGGCCGCGTGGAGATCGCCGCGCCGGGTGAGCACGTGGCGGCCGATGCGCCCACCACGCTCTCCGTGGGCGACGACCTCTACACCCTCCGCGGCGACCCCGCCGCGCTCCGGTTCCCTGTGGCGCCGGGGCCCCTCGCGGTCGAACTCCGGGTGTCGTTGTGCGCCGACACGAGCACGGCGTGCCGGTCGGTGGTGTTCGCGGCCGTCGGGACCGCGGGCGCGCGCGGCACGCTCGATTTGGCCGAAGGCGCCACGCTCCCCGAGGAGGCCGCAGCCTCGGCGGCCAAGTCCGCACCCGGGGCCGACGCCCCCGTCGGCGCGACCGCGAGCGGGGTCGTCAAGGTGATCGACTTCGGCGCGGTGTGGTGCCCGCCGTGCAACCTCATGAGCGCCGAGGTGCTCGAACTGCCCGGCGGCACCGCCGGCGTGCCGGTGGAGGCCGTCGACGTCGACCAGCCCGCGTCGTGGGCGCTCAAGGACCGCTACGCCGTGGGGGGCTACCCGACGCTGGTGGCGGTCACCGCCGAAGGTGTCGAGGTGGATCGTCTCGTCGGGTACCCCGGCGCGGCCGAAACGCGCGCGTGGTTCGCGCGGCTCGGCCAGGTGGTGCCGCTCGCGCGGCTCGTCGCGGGAGGCGCGGGCGACGCGGCCGACGGGCTCCGCGTCGCCGCGGACGCGCGCCGGCTCGCCGAGGCCGGGTACACCGACGTCGCGCGGGCGCTCCTCCCGCGCGCCGCCGCCTCGATCGATCTCCGCGTGGCGCGCCTCCTCGTCGACCCCACCGAGGCCGACGCCGCCTGGCTCTTCGAGAGCGACGTGCCCCCGGGCGACTGGGTGTTCGCCGCGCTGGACGCCGCGCCGGCGCGCTGGACCGCCGCCGCGAAGCTCGCCGCCCGCGTGCCGCCCGCGCGCGGCGCCGACTACCTCTACGCGGCCGCGCAGCACGCGCCGCCCGATGTCGCGCCGGCGCTGAAGGCGGCGTCCCACGCGCTCCTGCGCGCCGCGCTCACCGGCGACGTCGCGCGGGACCGCGGCCACGCCACCTTCCTCGCCCAGCTCCTCGCCGAGACCGGCGACGTCGACGGGGCCCTCGCCCTTCTCGACGCACACGCGGCGCGGTGGCCGAACGAGTTCACCTTCACCCACGCCGCGGCCCGCCACCTCCTCACGGCCGGGCGCCTCCCCGAAGCGGAGACCCGCGCGCGGGCCGCGCTCGCGGCGGCGTGGGGCGATCAGCGCCTCCGGGCGGCCGTCACGCTCGCGAAGATCCTCGTCGCGCGCGGGCAGCCCGCCGACGCCCTCCGCGCCATCGACGCCGCGCTCGCCGAGGTGCCGGCGCCCGCGGCCGACATCGCGGTGCGCACCACCCGCTACCGCGCCGAGCTCGACGCGCTCCGCGCGACGGTGGCGCCGCGGTAGCGGGCGCTCACGGCGCGGCGAGTGCGATGTCCACGGCGTCGGCACCCACCCGCGCGCGCACCGTGAGCTGGTCCGGGGCCGCGCCCGCCTCCACGAGCGCTTTCACGAGCGTGTCGCCGACGATCCGCCCGCGCGCCTCGTCGGCCGCGGCCACGCGGAGCTCCACGCGCGCGGCCGGGAAGCTCGCGAGCACCGCCGCGAGGAGCCCGATGCCGTCTCCGGTGACCTCGGGCGGCGGCGAAGCGGGCGCGGTCTCGCCCTCCGCGGGGGCCGACGCGGGGGCCGACGCGGGCGTCTCCGGGGGCGGGTCCACGATCCGCACCGCGAGCGGGCCGAGCACCCGCGTGAGCACGGGCGGCACCACGTCGGGCACGCCGTCGCCGTCCTCCCAGCCGTTGTGCACCTCCGGCTCCATCGGGGCGCCGTCCCAGCGGTCGGCCACGCCGTCGCCGTCGTTGTCGGGCTCGGGGCAGCCGTCGTCGTCCTCGAAGCCGTCCAGGTCTTCGCGGACGTCCGCGCAGAGGTCCACCTCGTCGCGCACGAGATCGCCGTCGTTGTCGGGGTCCGGGCAGCCGTCGTCGTCCTCGAAGCCGTCGCGGTCCTCCTGCGCGCGGAGGCAGCGGTCGAGGGCGTCGAACACGCCGTCCTCGTCGTCGTCGGTGTCCGGGCAGCCTTCGCCGTCGAGCGTGCCGTCGCGGTCTTCCGGCACGTTGGCGCAGGCGTCCACGAGGTCGGGCACGGCGTCGCGGTCGTTGTCGGGGTCGGCGCAGCCGTCGCTGTCCTGGTGGCCGTCGCGGTCTTCCGGTTGGCGCGGGCAGCGGTCCGCGCGGTCGGGGACACCGTCGGTGTCGGTGTCGTAGAGGCGGCGGGTGTGCGCTACGGGCCCGACGGCGAACAGGAGCGCGGCGGTGCCGGCGGTGTCGATCTCCACGCGGCCGTCGGCGCGCAGATCGAGGTGCGGGGTGAGCGCCACGTCGAAGCCGCCGCCGAAGCCGGCGAGGGCGCGCCCGTTGTCCTGGAGGCCCACCCCGCCGGCGAGGTGGCCCACGAGGTCTGCGCTGGGGTCGCCCAGGAACCGCACGAACGCGAGCGTGCCGGAGGCCCCTTCGGGCTGCGTGCCCACGGTGAGCTCGGCGCCCCACACCTCGGTCCACCGCACGCGCGCCCGGCCGCCCCACGCGAGG
>CAXNIN010000237.1:0-7278 GCA_964202365.1 Myxococcota bacterium
GCGGCCGAGCGCAGCTCGGCTCCCGACGCCCACGGCGCGAAGAAAAGGGGAATCACTTCGGGAACACGCCCGCGAGATTCTCGAGCGTGCGCGCGTAGCACGCTGTCCACTCGGGGCGCACCACGGAGTGGTAGTACCCGGCGAAGGGCCACGGCGGCGCGTTGATGGGCGTCAGCAGCGTGACCTTCGTGCCGCCGTCCGCCTCTTCGAGCGACCAGCGCGTGACGAAGCCGCGGTTTCCGAGGTGGTCGAAGTCGATGGTGGTGGGGGCGGACGCCCGCACGAGCGTCATCGGGAGCTTCCGGTGCATCGCCGCGATGTCGTAGCGGACAATCGCGTTGGCGCCCTCGCCGAACGTGCGCTCCCCGGGCTCCCAGAGCCCTACGCAGTCCTCCGGGAAGAGGGCGCGGAGGTGCCCGAGGTCGAGGAGGTGGGAAAAGACGGCTTCGCGGGCGGCGGGGATCACCCGATCCGCCTGGACGTCGCTGGGTGCGCCGTCCCACTTGCCGGCCAGCGCAACAGGGAGGAGGAGGAGGAGCATCGCTCGGCGCTGTAACCGGGTATGCGCCGCGGAGGCCCCGTGCGGACATCACGGTGCCGCGCCGGCGTACGGTGCGCTAAACTCTGCCGATGTTGCGGCGACTCGTCAATCTTCCCTTCGCGGTCGCGACCCGCGCGGCCAAGGCCTTCCAAGACCGTGAGGACGCGAAGCTTCGCGAACGGTTCGGAGAAACGCTGGACCCCGGCTTGGTCGCCAACTACGACAAGCCCACGGGCGCCCCGGTGCTCTACTCCACGCTCGATCCCGCGTCCGTGAAGATGGACGCCGCGGCCGTTCGCGCCGCGATGGCCGGCGGGCGCAGCGTGGTGCTCGTCGACGTTCGCGCCAACCGCACCGGCGAATGTGTCGCCGGCTCGCTCCACATGCCCCTCTCCGAGATCTCCACGCGCGTCTCCGAGTTCTCGGACGACCAGCTCGTGGTCGCCTGGGGCGACGGCGGCGACGCCACGCACGCCGTGCTCTTCTTCCGGGAGCGCGGCATCGAGGACAGCTGGACCCTCCAGGGCGGCGTGGCCGCGTGGAAGGCCGCGGGCGGCGCCGTGGAGCGCGCCTGACCATGGACAGCTGGCTCCCCCCGACCCTCCGCACCGAACGCGTCGTCATCCGCCCGTTCACGGCCACGGACTTCGCCTCGTTCCGCGCCTACGCCGACGGCCAGCCCGCCGACGCCTACGGCTCCTGGCTCGGCGGCGCCGGCCCGGCGGACGCCGCCCGCTACCTCGTCGACACCGTGGCCCGCTACGGCCGCCCGCCCCGCTGCGACCTCGGCGTCGTCGTCGACAACCAGCTCGTGGGCGGCGTCGCGTTCCGCCAGGTGTGGATGTCGCCGATGACCATGGAGATCGGCTGGGTTCTGCACCCCGGCGTGGCCGGAAAGGGCCTCACCGGCGAGGCCGTCAACGCCCTTCTCGGCTGGCTGTTCGGACATTTTCCGGAACTTCGTCGCGCCGAGGCCCGCGTGCGTGAATCCGACGCCCGCGGCGTACGTCTACTCGAGAAGCTCGGCTTCGTCCGCGAGGGCGTCATGCGCAGCGAGCCCGGCGCCGCCGGGAACGCGCTTCTGTACGGGCTCCTTCGCGAGGAATGGACTCCATGATTCTGCTGTCTCTGGTGCTTGGCTGCCGCGAAGCCCAGACGGCCCTGGAAAAGGTGAAGCAAGCCGCGGTGGCCGCCCGCGAAGAGGCCACCACCCCCGCGATGCCGTGCGACGCCAACGTCTCCACCGACGCCCCCACGGGCTGCCTCTCCGGCACGCTTCGGTGTGGGGATGTCATCGAGGGCACCGTGGAAGGCGGAGCTTCCGAGTGGAACGACGACTTCTACGCCGGGAAGTTCTGCTTCCCCGCCGGCGACGACCGCGCGGGTCCCGAGCGCGTCTACCTCTTCAAGGCGCCGGCCAACCAAGACGTCACGATCAAGCTCCAATCCGACTGCGTGGATCTCGATCTCGCGGCGATCGCCTGGACGTACGAAGGCTCCTGCCCCGGCGTGAACCACCTCGTGCCCGAATGTGAGGGCGACGCCAAGCCGGGCGGCGGGGTGGTGCGCCTCAACACCTTCAAGGAGCGCGACTATCTCCTCGCGGTCGAAGGAAAACGCGGCGTGAAGGGGCCCTATCGCCTGACCGTCACGTGTCGCCCGCTCGGGGGGCGTCAGTAGGTGGTGGGGCGGGGGGGCCCAGCCCCCCCGCAACGCCCCCCGGAGTCCCTACGCGTTGGCCTTCGCCCGGGAACGGATGAGGTTCAAAGCACTTCCGGCCTTGAACCACTCGAACTGGTCGGGCGAGATCGTCGTCTTGAGCGCGACGCGGTCGGCCGTGCCGTCCGCGTGGGCGAGCACGAGCGTGGGCGCGTTGCCCGCGGGGATGCCGGCCACACCTTCGATGGTGAGGCGGTCGTCTTCGCGGATCCTGTCGTAGTCGGCGGGCTCTGCGAACGTGAGCGGGAGCAGGCCCTGCTTCTTGAGGTTCGTCTCGTGGATACGGGCGAAGCTCCGGGCGATCACGGCGCGGGCGCCCATGAGGCGGGGCTCCATCGCGGCGTGCTCGCGGGAGCTGCCTTCGCCGTAGTTCTCGTCGCCGATGGCCACCCAGCCCTGGCCGGCGGCGCGGTAGCGCTTGGCGAGGTCCGGGTAGGCCACGCCGGACTCGCCGGCCAACACGTCCTTCCCCTTGCCCATCTCGCCGGTGAAGGCGTTGTTGGCGGTGAGGAAGAGGTTGCCGGAGATGTTCGTGAGGTGACCGCGGTACTTGAGCCACGGGCCGGCCGCCGAGATGTGGTCGGTCGTGCACTTGCCCTTCGCCTTGAGGAGCACCACGAGGCCGCCGATGTCCTCGCCGTTCCAGGCCGCGAACGGCGTGAGGCGCTCGAGGCGGTCGGACGCGGGGCTGATCGCCACCTCGGTGCTCTTGCCGGCCTCGGACGGGCCGATGAAGCCGTCGAAGCCGGGGAGGAAGCCGTCGCGCGGGAGCTCGTCGGCCACGGGGGCCTCGAACTTCAGGGTCTTGCCGTCGCGGGTGATGGTGTCCGTGAGCGGGTTGAACCGGAGGTCGCCCGCGAAGGCGAGCGCGGTCACGATCTCGGGGCTGCCGATGAAGGAGAGCGTCGCCGTGTTGCCGTCGTTGCGCGCCGGGAAGTTGCGGTTGAAGGACGAGACGATCGTGTTCGACTCGCCGCTCTTGATGTCGTCGCGCTTCCACTGGCCGATACACGGGCCGCAGGCGTTGGCGAGCACGGTGCCGCCGATGGCGTCGAGGGCCGCCATCTGGCCGTCGCGCTGGATGGTGGCGTAGATCTGGTCGGAGCCCGGGCTGATGAGGAACGGCGCGGCGGACGTGAGCCCGACGCTCGCGGCCTGGCGCGCGAGGTGCGCCGCGCGGCCGATGTCCTCGTAGGACGAGTTCGTGCACGAGCCGATGAGCGCGCTCGAGATCTTGGCGGGGTAACCCTCCTTCTCCACCGCCGCGCGCATCTCCGAGATGGGGCGGGCGAGGTCCGGCGTGTGGGGGCCGACGAGGTGGGGCTCGAGCGTGTCGAGGTCGATCTCGACCACGCGGTCGAAGTAGGCGCCGGGGTTGGCGAGCACCTCGGGGTCGGCCTGGAGGAACGCGGCGTTCGCGTCACACAGGTCGGCCTCGGCCGCGCGGGTGGTGGCCCGGAGGTAGGTGGCCATGCGGGCGTCGTAGGGGAACACGGACGTGGTCGCGCCGAGCTCGGCGCCCATGTTGCAGATCGTCGCCTTGCCGGTGCACGAGAGGCTCTCGGTGCCCGGGCCGAAGTACTCGATGATGGCGTTCGTGCCGCCCTTCACGGTGAGCATGCCCGCGAGCTTGAGGATGACGTCCTTCGGGGAGGTCCACCCGTTGAGCTTGCCGGTGAGCTTGACGCCGATCACCTTGGGGCAGAGAACTTCCCAGGGGAGACCGACCATCGCGTCGACGGCGTCCGCGCCGCCCACGCCCACCGCGAGCATCCCGAGCCCGCCGGCGTTCGGCGTGTGGCTGTCGGTGCCGATCATCAGCGTGCCGGGGAGCGCGTAGTTCTCGAGGATCACCTGGTGGATGATGCCCGCGCCCGGCTTCCAGAAGCCGATGCCGTAGCGCTGCGAGACCGTGCGGAGGAACTCGTACACCTCGAAGTTCTCTTCGAGGGCCACCTTCATGTCGTCGTCGGCGCCGTTGCGCGCGCGGATGAGGTGGTCGCAGTGCACCGTGGAGGGCACCGCGGTGGTCTCCTTGCCGGCGAGCATGAACTGGAGGAGCGCCATCTGGGCGGTGGCGTCCTGCATCGCGACGCGGTCGGGGTTCAGGTCGAGAAACGACTTGCCGCGCACGAAGGCGGCGTTCTCGGGGTCCGAGAGGTGCGCGAAGAGGATCTTCTCCGCGAGCGTGATCGCGCGGCCGAGGCGGCGGCGGGCGATGGCGTGGCGGGCGGGGAAGGTGGCGTAGAGGGCCTGCGCCGCGGAGAGGGTGGACATCGCTGCCTCCGAAAGGGTCGCCCTTCTAAGCCGGCGGGCCCTGGGTTGCCACGGGTGCGGGCTAGGATACGGCGTGCGCGTGCCCCCCTCCTTCGTGCTTGCGGCAGCCGCGGCGTTCGCCGCCTGTTCTTTCGGTGGTCCGTCCGCCGACCCGGCCGCCGACCGCACCGCCTTTCTCGCCCTCGAATGCGCGCAGATCCGCGACGCCCGCCTCCGGGACACCTGCCTCGTCTTCGCCACCGAGCAAACCCCGACGCGTGCCGACGAGCTGTGCCCCGTCGTCACCGACCCCGCCCTGCGCGACGAATGCTGGTTCGTACCGGTGGACAGCCGGGAGTTGGTCGGTGCGGAAGCCGTGCGCGCGTGCCGGGCGGCCGGGCGGTTCGCCGGTCGGCGAGGCAGCGCGGAGCGGGGTGCCCGGGGGCGCCCTCGACCGGGGCGGGCGCGCCGACGCCTCGTCTGGCTCGCGACGCGCCTGCGCCGCTGGGAGGCCGCCGCCCGCTCGGGCCCTCGCGCCGCCCGGGCCCGGAGAGGCTTCAGGCCACGTCTTCCACGGTGACGCGCGGCGTGACGCGGCCGTTCCACTCGTTCGTGGAGAGCGACCCGAGCACCGCCGAGGCGCCGTCGAGCAGATCGCGCTGGTCGGCCGCGCCCCACCACACGCAGTCCGCCCCGCCCGCGTTGAAGAACAGGTGCTTGTCCTTCACCACGCGGAGCTTGGACACGGGGCCCTCCACCACCACGCGCGCCTGGGGGTTGCCCTTCCCGCAGGGCTCGAGCCGCGCGAGCTCCTCGACGAGACCGAGCGTGAGCTCGTCGCCCCGCACCACCGCATCGACCTCGGCAACCGGCACGAGGTCGGCCTCGCCGGCGTGGGTGTCCACCCAGGCGGCGAGGCGCGCGGCGAGCTCGGGGAGCTTGTCGGCGGGCACGGTGAACCCGGCGGCGGCGGCGTGGCCGCCGTAGCGCACGAGGAGGTCGGCCACGGCGTCGAGGGCGTGCACCGCGTGCACCGCGGGCACGGAGCGCACGCTCCCGGTGGCGACCCCGCCGAGGTCGGCCACCACGGCAACGGGCCGGTGCACGCGCTCGCGCACCTTGCTCGCGACGATGCCGACCACCCCCCGGTGCCAGCCTTCTGCCTCCGGGCCCCACACCACCACGAAGCCGGGCACTGGGTCGGGCAGGCGCGCCATCGCGGCGGCCACAAGCTCTTCCTGGATGCCCTGGCGATCACGGTTGAGCTGGTCGAGCGCGTGGGCTTGCGCCTTCGCGGAGGCGACGTCGCGCTCGCGGAGGAGCCGCACCACGGCGTTGGCGTCCTTGAGGCGGCCCGCGGCGTTGATGCGCGGACCGATGCGAAAGCCGAGGTCGCTCGCGGTGAGCGCGCCGGTGGCGGCGCCGGCCACCTCGAGCAGCGCGGCGAGCCCGGGCCCGTGACGATCCACGTTGAGCGCGCGGAGCCCCCGCGCGACGATGGCGCGGTTCTCGGGCGTGGCGAGATCGACGACATCGGCCACGGTGCCGATGGCGGCGAGCTTGAAGAGGGAGCGGAGCACGTCGTCGCGGCGGGGGTCTTCCGCGAGGAGGGCGGTGGCGAGCTTGAGCGACACCCCGCACGCCGCGAGCGCCTTGTTGGGGTAGGGGCAGCCGGCCTGGGGCGGGCAGATCACGGCGAGGGCGGCCTCGGGGACACGCTCGCCGGCGGGGAGGTGGTGGTCGACCACGATCACGTCCACGCCGAGCTCGCGGGCCTGCGCGACCGTAGCGTGGTCGCGCACGCCGATGTCGGCGGTGACGAGGAGCCGCACGCCCTCTTCCGCGGCCCGCTCGACCGCGAGGCTCGACAGTCCGTAGCCTTCCCGGAAACGATCGGGCACGTGGTAGCTCACGACGGCCGTGCTCCGGCTCGCGCTGATGCGGCGGTCGAGCGCGGCGTGGAGGATGAGGCACGACGTGGTGCCGTCGACGTCGTAATCCGTCACGAGGCGAATGTGTTCGTTGCGGGCGAGGGCCGCCTCGATGCGCGCGAGGGCCTCGGGGAGGCCCTTGAGCAGCCCGGGGTCGTGCATCGCGCCTTCTTCCGGCGCGAGGAAGGGCACCGCCGTGTCGAACACGAGCCCGCGCGCGGCGAGCACGCGCGCGGTGACGGGGAGCACCCCGAGGCCCGCGTGGAGCCGCGCGATCGCGAGGTCGGACGCGTGAAGAAGCTCCCAGCGCCTGCCGGTTCGAGAGGTCCACATTCAGGCGTCGTAGCGCCGCGGGGGGGGCGGCGCCATTGGTCGCGGCGACCAGAATTTGGTCGCCCCGCGTCACGGTCAGCCGGCGAAGGCCATCCAGCCGAGCGCGAGGCCGAGCGCCATGCCGCCGAACGCCGTGAAGAAGGTGGCGCCGCCGAAGGCTACCCACCGCATGCCCGAGGGCGCCGGGGGAGGAGGGGAGGCCGGCGGCGGGGGTGCGAGTGCCCGTTCGGGCGCGGGAGGCCGGCCGAGGTGGAGCGTGACGGGGTGACGCCGGAGGCCGTCCGCCCACTCGGCGATGAGCTCGAGGTGGGGGACGCCGTCGGCGACCGCGGCGCCGCGCACCTCGCGGACGCGCGCGCCGATGTCGATCCAGCCGTCGAGCGGGGCGCCGAGGGGCGCGCCGTCGCGGGCGGGCGTCACTTCGGGGTTCGCGAGGGGGTCCACCGCGGGGCGACGGCCGCCGGCGCGCGCCGGTGCATCCCGCGGCACCGGGAGCTC
>CAXNIN010000238.1:0-7247 GCA_964202365.1 Myxococcota bacterium
GGCGAGGGCACCGCGGGTGACGGCCTTCTCGCGCCACGTGCGCACCACGGCGGTCTCGGTGGACATCGGCGCGCCGCCCAGCACCCCGGCCTCCGCGGCGTCCGACATACGCGTGAAACGCGTGCCGGCCTCGGCGAGCGGCGTGAGGAGCGCGGCGAGCAGGAGCATGTCAGTACGTCCGGAAGACGTGATCCCAGACGGTGGTGCTCACGCCGTACTTCCGCCCGTCCTTGTTGTGGTGGTGGTTCATGTGGTGCGCCTTGAGGCGCTTCATGACCTTCGACTGCATTTTGAAGTGGTGCACGCCGTAGTGGAGCATGTCGTAGGCGAGGTAGCCCGCGACGTGACCGGCGAAGAACGGGAACACCCACACCGGCCCGAGCACGAGCCACCACATCCCGAAGAACACGGCCGCGAGGCCGAGGCTCGCCGCGGGGGGCATCACGAGGCGGTACTTGTCGTTCACCCAGTCGTGGTGGACGCCGTGGAGGATGAAGTGGAACTTCGGGCCCCAGGACGTCTTCGGCGTCCAGTGGAAGAGCGTGCGGTGGAGCCAGTACTCCACGAGGGTCCACACGATGAACCCGACGATCGCCATCCCGATCGCGGGCAGGACCGCGGTGCCCGCGGCGACCACGCCGTAGGCAAAGAGCCCGGCGATGATGGGCACGAACACCATCGGGACGACGTACCAGGGCACGCGCGAGAAGAAATCGACGAAGTCGCTCTCGAACATGCGGGGCGACTCGGGGCTGGCGCGCAGCATGAAACTCCTCCGCGCGTCCAGTTAGCAGAGCCGCGACCGCTTGCCAAGCGGCACGAAATCGGACGAAGCGTCAGTTTTGACGCAGCTCGCCGATGCGGGCGCCCACACGAACGGGATCTCCCGGCGCGATCCGCCAGGACACCGTGTTCGGCGGGAAGACGAGGATGACGGTGGAGCCCATCTCGAAGCGGCCGAGCTCGGCGCCGCGCGCGAGGGTCGGCGGCGGCGTGAGCGGCACTTCGGCCCGCGGCTTGCCCGCGTTCGTGACGACGGAGTCGTACACGACGCGCATCCGGCCCACGCCGAACGCACCTACCATCACGACGGCGTACTCGCCGCATGCGGCGTCGATCCAGGTGGTCAGCCGCTCGTTGCGCGCGAACAGGGCGTCGATGCTGCGCGTGGCCGCGGGGAACACGGGCCAGAGCGCCCCGGGCAGGTAGCTGTAGCGGCGCGCGACGCCTTCGCGCGGCACGTGCACGCGGTGGTAATCGCGTGGGGAGAGGTACAGAACGGCGAAGTCGCCGTCGTCGAAGCGCGCGTCGCCGCCGAGCAGCTCGCGCACGGTGTAGCTGCGGCCGTCGGACTGGGGAATCTTGCCGTCTTCGATGCGGCCCACCGCGTAGGTGACCGCGTCGGCGGGGGAGACAATCGCGTTCGGGGCGTCGTCGACCGGGCGCATGCCGGGCTTGAGCGCGCGGGTGAAGAAGTCCACGAGGCTGCCGTAGTCCTCGAGGGAGCCTTCGCATTCGTCCAGGTTCACCTTGTACTTCCCGACATACCAACGCAACAGCGCGCGCTGGGCCAGCGACGGGAGGCGCGTTCGGGCGAACACGCCCATCATGCGGGCCGCGTGGTTCTTCGGGATCACGGAGAGGGCGGAGATGATGAGGGCGTCTTTCACGGGGCGGTTCTAACCGAATCCGTGCGGGATACTTCGTCCGGTGCCCATCTGGTCCGTCGCGCTCCCGCGCCCCCCCGTCCCGAGCCCGCGCATCTTGTGGGCGATCGCCCCCATCCTCGCGCAGATGCAGGCGCGGCCGGCCTACGCGGGGCCCATCGTGGCGGAAGGGCTGCGGGCCACGCGCACGCTCGGCAGCAAGGAGCGGCCCGTCGCCGGCGACCTGCTGCTCGGGCTCGTACGCCACCACCGCGCGCTCGCCCGCATCGACCCGGACCCCCTGAAGGCGTGGCTCCGGCTCGCCGAGGAGGGCCCGCCCGACCTCCCCGACCCCGACGACGCCTACGCCGTCGCGCTCTCGCTCCCCCGCGCCATCGCGGACGAGTGGTGGGCACGCCTCGGGCCGGACGCCGCCATCGCGCTCGCCGTGCGGCTGGGCGGGCGCGCCCCCGTGGCCCTGCGCGTGCTGCGCGACCCGGTGGATCTCCCCGTGCCCCACCGCCGAACGGGGCGCGCCATCGTGCTCGACGGCCGCACCAACCTGACGCTGCTCGATGCGTGGAAGGAGGGCCGCATCGAGGTGCAGGACCTCGGGAGCCAGGCGATCGTCGACTTCGTGGGGGAGGTCCTCACCGGCGAGCGCGGCGGGCTGCTCCCCGGCGCGCGCATCCTCGACCTGTGCGCGGGCGCGGGCGGCAAGTCCCTCGCGCTCGCCGCCCTGGGCGCGCGCGTGCAGGCCTGGGACACGCGCCGGAGCGCGCTCGACGAGCTGCTCAAGCGCGCCGGCCGCGCCGGGCTCGACATCCGCGTGGGGCCGCCGCGCGGCGGCTACGACCTGGTGCTGGTGGACGCCCCGTGCTCGGGGAGCGGCGTGTTGCGGCGCCACCCCGAGAACCGCTGGAAGATGGCCTTCCCCACGGACACCCAGGAGGCGCTGCTCCGCGACGCGGTGACCCGCGGAAAGCACGTGGTGTACGCCACGTGTTCGCTGCTGCGGGCGGAGAACGAAGACCTCGTGCGCCGCGTCGCGCCCGCGCCGATCCGCGAGGCGACGGTGTGGCCCGACGCGGACCACGAGGGCTTCTTCATGGCCCAGATCGCCGGTAGTTGACTACTCCGGCGACCACCCGGCGCCCCGGGCCGCCCAGCCGCAGAGCTTGTAGAGCAGGCGCGCCGCGACGTTGCCGTCCCAGGGGTCGGCGCCAATCTCGTTGATGTCGAAGCCGACGATCTTCCGGCGCGTCCCGACCGCCTCGAGGAGGATCACGACGTCGCGGTAGGAGAGCCCGCCGGGCACCGGCGTGCCGGTGTTGGGGCAGAAGGCGGGGTCCATGCCGTCGACGTCGAAGGAAACGTAGACCTCGGCGGGGAGGGCGTCGACGATCCGGTCGACCACGCTCATCCACGCCGCGCCGCGCGCGAGCTCCTTCGCGATGGCGTTGTCGAAGAACGGGACGATGCGGTCGCCGCACGCCTTCTGGAACGCCACCTCGCTCGCGCCCACGTCGCGAATGCCCACCTGCACGAGCCGGCCCACGTCGGGGACGCGCGTCATCACGTTGTGGAAGATGCTGGCGTGCGACCAGGTGAAGCCCTCGTAGGCGTCGCGCAGGTCGGCGTGAGCGTCGATGTGGAGGATGCCGACGCCGGGGTGCCGCTCGGCGACGGCGCGGATGGCCCCGAAGGGCACGGCGTGATCGCCGCCCACCACGGCGGGGATGCGCCCGGCGTCGAGCTCCGCGCGGGCCGCGGCGTACACGAGCGCGTTGAGATCGTCCCCGCGGGCGTTCACCCGCGCGGCGGCCTCGGGCTCGGCGCCGCCGCTCGCGATGACGGCGAGCGCGTCGGCCTCGACCTCGGCGTCCCACGCGGCGACGCGGGGGTCGGCCGGGCGCATCGCGATGCCGGCCCGCCACGCGGCGCCCACGTCGAGATCCTCGAGGTCGACCTGCCAGGAAGCCTCGAGCAGGGCGTCCGGCCCGTTGCGCGTGCCGCGTCGAAAGCTGGTGGTTGCTTGCCAGGGCACGGGGAGGACGACCACGCGGGCGTCTTCGGGGAGGGTGTCGAGGCCGTAGAGGCCGCCACCGGTGGCGGCGGCATCGGGGTCGAAGGTCATGGAGGCTCCCGCGGAAGGCGCGCCTAACCCGGGGTAGGACCGCGAGCCGCGGGCCCGGCGCCCGCCCCGCCCCCGCGCCGACCGTGGCCGCGGCGTCCGCGCCGCGGGCGACCGAGGCGCTCGCCCCGGCACCCCCGACCGACCGTCGCCCGGCCTCTTCGCGCCCCGCCCCCCGCTACCGCCCGGCGCGCACCGGCCCCGGGCGGAGATCCGCGGCGGCGGAGAGGAGCTCGAAGTGGCGGGCGGAAGCTACGTCTTCCTCGAACGTGACGGAACCGTCAACGTCGGCCCGGACGGTGCCGCGCGCCACGCCGTCGACCGAGAGGACGTGCGTGCTCCCGCGGCCGAGCGCCCCAATCACGAAGCGCGCGCGGTCGGCGGAGTCCGGCGAGGTGCGCCACACCCGGCGCGTGGCGCCCCACGCGTCGAGCGACACGCGCACGTCGCCGCCCTGCGGGAGCACCTGGAGCGTCACGACGTCCACACCCACCACACCCGCGATGTCCCCGCCGGTGAACGTGACCGACGAGCCCTCGGCGCCCACCCGCGTCGCGAGCGAGGCGCCGTTTTCGAACACCCGGCCGGTGGAGTCGGTGAAGGTCATGATGGCGTCGCCGCCGTCGAGCTGGAGGCCCGTGGCGTCGCTGTCCACGACCTCGTTGTGGGAGGCGCCATCGGCGCGAATCCAGCTCCCGCCGAGGGAGTTGCCGGTGAACCGGTTGGCGTCGGCGTCGTAGATGAACGCGGCGTACTCTGCGTTGTCCGCGAGGTTGTTGCCGATGAAGTCGTTGCCCACCATCGACGAGGCCCGGAGCCCGAGCGCACCGTTGCCGCTCACGTCGTTGTCTTCGAAGAGGTTGCCGGTCGGACGCCCATCGTTGATGGTGGGAACGTCGCTCCCCCGGTACAGGTAGAGGCCGTAGAGCGTGTTGGCGCGCAGGTCGTTGCCGACGATGCGGTTGTCCGACGCCCCCACCGAGAGCCGCACCCCGTAGGCGTTGCCGCGCGCGACATTGCCGCGAACCGTGTTGGCGTGGCTGTCCATGATGGCGAAGCCGGCGTCGCGGTTGTCCTCGGCGAGGTTGTCCTCGAGCACCGAGCCGGTGACGCCCCGGTGGAACATGAACCCGGTGCCGACGTTGCCGCGCGAGACGTTCCGGCGCACGGTGAGCCGGTCGCAGCGCTTGCTGCAGATGAACCCGTGGTTTCCGTTGTCGCGCGTCTCGTTGTCTTCGATCACCAGGGCGTCGGAGTCGTCGTGGGGGTCGATGCCGTACTGCACGTTGTCGTGGAACGTGTTGCCGGTGATGCGCATGCCGTACGCGCCGTAGCTGTACATGCCGAAGTAGTTGTGGTGCACGGTGGAGTCGAGGATGTCGCCGAAGACATCGACGACGTCGAACACATCGGGCGTGGGGTCGCGCACCTTCCACACGAGCCCGTACGACTCGGCGGCGTAGTAGCCGAGGTACCCGATGTCGCTCGCGATCACGTCCATGCGCGACTCGCGAGGGGTGTCGCCGTCGAGGTAGCTCACGACGCGAACGAGGGCGCGGCCGTTGTCCACGTCGGTGTCGGGGGCGTCCGCGCCGGGGTCCCAGGAGGTGACCCGGGTGGAACGGAGGAGCACGGTGCCCCACTCGGCGCGGAGCTCCACGAAGCCGCTGGAATCGGAGAGGAGCCGGAGCTCGTCGGCATCGCCCCCGCGCACGGTACCGTCTACGACGAGCGTGGCGCCGCGCTGAAGGTGGAGGTTCGTCTCCAAGAACCACACGCCGGGCGACACCTCGGCGAGGGGGGCGTCGGGCGCGAGGCGGGCGAGATCCCCGAGCGTGCACGTTGCCCGCCCGGCCACGTAGAGGCGGTCGGCCGAAGGCACCCAGCTCACGTGCCGCGCGGCGCAGGGAACCGACGCGGGGCCGGGCGCGACGGGGCGGTCGACGAAGAGCGCGGCGAGCAGGACGAGCGGTCGAAGCATGGGGAGGCCCTCACAAGAAGGTGTCGAGAAAGGCGACGATCTGGGGGCCCGGCCCGTTCGGGACGGCCCCCGTGAACACGAGGACGCCGAGCACGAAGAGCGAGACCCAGAGGGCGGTCAGGTAGGTGGCGAAGCGCGTCTTCCACGCCCACCCCTCGCCGGTGCCCGCGGCGCGCTGGTCGCCGCGGTTGGCCCACCGCTGGATGGGCAGCCGAAAGAGGATGTAGATCTTGACGATGCTGGCCGAGAGCTGATTTGCGTACAGGACGGCCGGGAACGACATGTCGATGCGCGTGTGGTAGCGGAAGAGCAGGCACGACTGGAGCCCGCGGGTGAGCATCACCCAGAGCGGAAAGGCAAGGAGGAGGCCGGGATCGGCGAGCCCGCCGCCCACCATCGCCACCGGGCCGGCGAGGCAGCTCCACATGGCGATGCGCTGATCGAGGATGCACCACCAGATGAACGGGCCCACCCGCCGCGGGCCGAGCCGCATGGCGCGACGGCCGTTTCGCAGCATGTTGCCCGACCAACGCAGTAAGTTCTGGAGGACACGGTCGGAGAGCGCGCCGTCGAGCCGCTCGATCGTGTAGACGAGGGCGTCGGGGACGTACCGCATCTCCGCCCCCCGCGAAAGGAGCACGTACCAGGTGCTCTTGTCGTCGCCGGAGAGGAAGCGGAAGCGGCCCCAGAGCCAGTCGTCGAGGTGGTCTTCTTCGACCGTGGCCACGAAGGCCTCGTCCAGCACGGCGCGGGCCCGGTACACGGAGAGGCGCCCGGTGAGCGTGAGCACCTTCCGGGAGAGCGCGTGACTGCACATCGTGAGGTGCCGCTGCGCGAACCGGAGGTCGAGCCACTTCTGCATCACGATGGGTCCGCGCACCACCGCGCGCTCCAACGTCGTGAGCGCGTCCATCTTCGGTTCAAGGGCGAACAGCGGGAGGCAGCGCTCGAGGCACCCGGGCGCCATCAGGCTGTCGCCGTCGAGGAAGACGATCGGCGTGTCGCCGCCGACGCCGAGGCGGGAGAGCGTTCGGAGCGCGGCGCCGATGGCGATCCGTTTGCCCGGCGCGGGCTGGCGGACGAACACGACGTCGAGGCGGGCGGGTTCGCGGGCGACGGCGAGGTGGGCGGCGATGACGGCCTCGTCGGAGTCGTCGCCGGTGCCGACGACGAGGCGGCCGGGAACCCCGATGCGGGCGAGCTCCGCGAGGATACTGTCGAGCACCGCGCGGGTGGTGTCGGGGTCTTCGCGGAAGGTGGTCATCATGAACGCCACCTCGGCGGGGCGCCACCCGCTCGCCCACACCCGGGCCCCGGCCGCGCGGAGGCGGGCGTAGACGACGTGCTCGTAGACGAGCGCCCGCACGAAGTGGAGGAGCCACCAGGAGAACCGCCACACGGCGAGCACCCCGAGCGCGCCGAAGATGCCGCGGACCGTGGACGACCGGACGACGTCGGCCGGGATGGCGAGAATCCCCACGAACAA
>CAXNIN010000239.1:0-7212 GCA_964202365.1 Myxococcota bacterium
TGGGGCGGGGGGCCGGCCCCCCGCAACGCCCCCCGGACCCCCTCTCGGCGCGAGTCCCGCCCGTGTTAGCCCGGCAGGATGATCATCCTCGGCGTCGCCGACGGGCCCGGCGCGAGCGCGGCCCTCGTGAAGGACGGAGCCCTCGTCGCGGCGGTCGCGCAGGAGCGCATCGATCGCACGCGCGGCGCGCGCACCTTCCCCTCCGCGGCGATCGACGCCGTGCTCGACGTGGCCGGGCTGCGCGCGCGCGACGTCGACCGCGTCGTGTTCGGCGGCTCGTCGGCCGGCGCCACGCTCCTCCGCGCGCGGCCCACGCTCCGCGACCGGGTCTCGCCGCGCCTCCGCGACGCGTGGCGCGGCTACCAGTCCGCGCTCCGGGCGACGGGCCTCTATATGGTCGAGCAGGATGTCACCCGCAAACTCCTCGCGCCCACCCTGCGGGATCTGGGCTTCGAGCGCGCGGTCGTCGAGCTGGTGGAGCGCGATCGCGCCCACGCCACCGCGGCGTACCGCTGCCAGGACCACAGCGACGCCCTGGTGATCGTGATCGACACCCCGGGGGACGGCGCCGCCGTCACCGTGAGCGCCGGGCGGCATCTCCAGCTCGATCGCGTCTTTCTGCAGACCTCCTTCGCGTCGGTCGCGTCGTTTCCAACCCGCGTGGGCACCGCCCTCGGCGTGGCGCCGGGCGACATCTCCGCGCGCGCGGCGGGCGGGGTGCCGCCTTCGGCGCTCCTCGACTATTTCCGAGGAGAGGTCGGGCTCGCGCGCGACGGCTTCACCACGCGGCCCTACGTGCCGGCGCCCGATCCCCTCGCCGCGCGCATCGCGGCGTACGCGCCGGCCGACGCCGCCGCGGCCGCGCGCGACGTGATCGCCGAGGTCGTCCGCGGCTTCGTGCGGCATTGGGTAGGCCGGACCGGCCTCGGCCACGTGGTGGTCGCCGGCGGGGTCTTCGCCGATCCGTGGCTCTGCGCTCGGCTCCTCGACGAGCCCGCCGTGGAGAGCCTCTTCGTGTTTCCCGCCCCCGGCGACGAAGGCCTCTCCATCGGCGCGGCGCTCGGGACAGCCGGCAGCGCGATGCGCCGGCTCCCGTCGCTCGGGCTCGGGCCGCGCTACACGGCCGACCAGTGCTACAAGGCGCTCTCGGTGGCCTCCTTGCCGAGGAAGAAGGCCGACGACCCCGAGGTGGCCCTCGCCGACCTCCTCGCCGCGGGGCGCACGGTGGCCCGCTTCGACGGGCCGCTCGAGATCAGCCCCGGCGGGCTCGCCAACCGCGTGGTGCTCTTCCGCGCCGACGACCCCGCCCTCACGGCGCGTGCGCTCGCCGCGCTCCGCCGCCCCGCGTGGGCGCCGGTCGGGTGCGCCGTCGCGACCGACGATGCGCTCGCGGCGATGCCGCTCGCCGGCCGCGCCCTCGCGGCCTCGCTGGCGCGCGCGCTCGCGTTCCCGGCGTCGGCCGCCTTCGCCGCGGCGCACCCCGGCGTCGTCCACAAGGACGGCAGCGTGCTCCCGAACATCGTCGACGCCGCCGAGGAGCCCGCGGTGGCGCGGGTTCTCGCGGAGATGAAGCGACGCACCGGCCGCACGGCGCTCGGCCAGCTCGACCTCCGCTTCGAAGACGAGCCGATCGTGTGCAGCCCCGGCGACGCCATCCGGGCGTGGCGCGCCTCGGAGATCGACGCCCTCCTGCTCGGGCCCTACCTCGTCGAGAGGTCTGCGCTCGCGACGTAAGGGCCCGGGGGCGCCGCGTGGAAGCTCCCGAACGCCACCCACAGCTCGCCCGCGAGGTAGCGGGTGCGGGGCGTGTCGCCCCCGCGCTTCGAGCGGATGTAGCTGTTGATGAGGTTCCCGGCGGCGTCGTGGCGGTCTTCCGGGCGCCGAAGGTTCATCAGGAACCGCGTCACGCCCTTCGACCCGACGTGCACCAGCGTGATCGTGCCCGCCTTGTCGACCTCCTCGACCACGGCCACGTGGCTCAAGGGGTCATCGACGCGGCCGTTCCGGTTGGCGTCGTAGGTATCGTCGAAGAACGCCACGTCTCCCGGGCTCGGCATCCGCTTGCGGTGGAGCACCCGGAGCGTTTTCGCCTGCTCGAACAGATCGAGCGACGAGCCCTCGAACCGGCACCCCGCCGAGGCGAGCGCGGCCTCCACAAGCCCGGAACAGTCGAAGCGGAAGCGCTCGCCGTTGACGACGAGAGCGGAGTCCCCGACGAAGCCGGAGGCGGCGCGCGCGATTTCCGTCGGCATCGGCGACGTTGTTGGGCGCCGCGGCGCGCGCGGCGCGGGTGCCGGCGCCTCGCGCGGGAGCGTCCACTCGGGCGCGGGCTCGCGGCCGAGGCCGGCGAGGGGCCCGGGCATCCGGTACACGTTGGGCGCGCAGGCGAGGAGCCAGAGGAGCAGCACGCCGCGAGCTTAGCCGTGTTGACGCGGCAAGAGAAGGCCGCCGACGCGCTTCAGCCCGCGAGGGAGCCGATCGTGTCGAGGATCTGGTCGCACGTGAGGTTGTTGATGGTGGCGGTCTCGGCCTGGCAGCTCGCGTCCGTCTTCTCGGAGGCGGCGATGTCTTCCTTGCAGGACTTCACCATGTCGGTGCGGCTCGCGCCGCTCCAGTCCTCGCGGGCCTGCGACGCGTACTCGGCGAGCTGCTCCTCGGTGTACTCCGAGCAGTCCGCGCCGCCCGCGGCTTCGCACTCGGCCTGTGCCACGGCTTCGCCGCACTCCTCCGTCTTGTCGAGCACCTGCTCGCAGTACTCGTCGCAGGAGTAGGCCCCGAGCGACTCGAGATCGATGCAGGCCGCGAGGAGAAGCAGGAGCATGGGAAGCCTCCGAACAGAGGGGGGGTCAGAACGCGTGCGCAAAGTCGATGTAAACCTGCGGGCCCTCGGGCTCAACCCCGTCGGACCAGATCGGCAGCGCAACCGTAACGCCGGCGAGGTTCGGCTGAACCCCGAGCAGCTCCGTGACCACGTGCAGGCCCATCGCGGCGCCCACGGCGGTGTAGCGCTCCTCCCCCCGCCACACCGCCGACGCGTCGATGCCCGGCGAGAGGTGCACGTCGGACAACCACAGCAGCGGGAGCGGGACGGACGCGTTGCGGAGCGGCGCCAGCCGGTATTCGAGCGAGCCGCCCACCCGCACGTTCCCAACGACGGCCGCCTCGGGGATCGCGCGGACGTCGCCTCCGCCGCCGAGAGGGAGCAGGCGGTGCTCCACCTCGCCCGAGGCCCATCCCGCCTTCGCCTTCACCGCGAAGACGTGCCGCGGGTGCGGCGAGAGCAGGCGCACCGCGAGGACCGACGCGCTCGCCCAGCGGTCGTCGCTCTCGGGCACGAACCCGCCGCCCACGGACAACCCGAGGCGGTGCCCCGCGAGCGCGAAGTAGTCGTCAGTGCGCGTGTCCCAGACGTACGCGGCGCTCGCGCCGAGCGCGACGGCGCCGGCGTCGGTGGGGCGGAACGCGGGGTCGAGGAGCGACGGGCCGGCGAAGAAGCTCAGGCGGTGCGCGCGCGTCCGGCGGTCCACGAGCGGGCCGACGTACCGGACGAAGCCGAGGTCGACCGAGAGGAGATCCTGCGCGTCGTGCTCGACCGCGGCAACGTAAACGTTGCGGCTGTCGTTGCGACGGCGAAAGCGCAGATCTCCCGCGAGGTCGAAGGTGAGCTGGGAGGGGTTGATGTTGTAGACGCCGCCGTTGACGACGGTGGTCCAGGTCGCCGGCCACCGGTCGTTGGCGCGGTCCGACTGCTGAACGTGGACGGGCGCGTCGACCTGCACCCGCCCGGCCGGCGGATCGCCGGGGAGCGGCAGGGTGTCCGGGCCGGGGCCGGCGATCCAGGGCGCGAGAGCGGCGCCGTCGACGCGCACGTCCACAACTTCCGCCGGCGCGTCGACGGGGGCCCGCCGCTCCACGCGCGCACCGGCGCGGTCCACCACCACCGCGTAGTCCTGGTCGGCGCGGTAGGGCCGCGCCCACGCGTTCGTGAGCGCGGCGGGCACCGCGAGCGCGGCCGTCGCCTCGGCCCACGCGGCGCCGCGTACCACGAGCCCGACCAGCGCCGCCGCGGTCCCCTCCCCGCGCAGATCGTCGAGCTGCGCGGCCGCCGCGCCCCCGGGGATCCGCGCGCCGAGGGCCTCGTAGGCGCCCGTCGGCGTCGGGAACGACTCCCCGAAGAGGTCCGAGAAGTACGGGAGCGTGCCGTCGTAGAGCAGCGCATCGATTACGGGGTTCCACGCGAACCACCCCAGCAGCGCGCGGGCGGACGGCGCCGGCAGCGCGCCGGCGAGCGCGGAGGCCGCGAAGTCGCGGGTCCACCCGTCGCCGAAGCCCGGCTGTCCGCCCTGGAGCGCCGCGCCGATCACCGCGGTCCGTACGGCGTCGACGTGGTAGCGACGCAGGAGCGCGGGGGTCACCCGAAACGCACGGTCGCTCAAGTACACGGTCCCCGGCGCGGGGCGCGCGAGGCGCAGCAGATCGAGGTCCTCCACGACGGTGAGATCCGGCGGCCCGAGCAGCGGCCACGCCTCGTCGACCACCGCCGCGAGCACCCGCGCGGGCACGCGCTCCGGGCCGTCGCGCTCGACGAACCGCACCGTGCCGCCGCGTACCCGCAGCTCCGTGACGCGCCCCTTCGGCAACACGGCGAGGGCCGCGCGGTCAGCGGTGCCGGACCAGGTGAGCGAATCGCGCGCGACGCGCCCGTTGAGCACGCCGAGGGCCCCCGCGGGGAGCGTCACCGCCACGGTCCAGTCCGCGACGAGCGCGGCACCGTCCGGGCCGACAGGCTGCGGGTACCAGCCGCCGTTCGCCCACGCCCCGCTTCCCGGGATCGCGCCGATGTCGCCGTAGCGCGCCGGGAGCCGCGTCTCGAAGCGCCACCCGCCGTCTTCGAGGGCGGTCCAGGTGAGCTCCCCGGCGTCCGGCCGACCCGGGAACGTGCGGAAGAGCGTTCGGTCATCCGGCGGCGGCGGAAGCGCGAGGAGCGGATTGACGAGGGTGACCGGCGCGTCGGCGCGGAGCGTGCCGCGGATGCGGGAGGGGTCCGCCGTGACCTCCGCGCGCAGCTCGATCTGGAGCGCGAACGCGACGGGCACGAACGAGAGGAGCGCGATCACCCTCCCCCGGTATCAAGGCGGCGGGGCGTCCGTGCCCGCCGGCGGCTTCAGTAGACGAAGCCGAAGCCGACGTTCACCGTCGCGATCAAGTCGGGGGAGTAGGTTGCGGCGATGGTGGCCGCGAAGTCCCCGTTCTGGATGCGGAACCCGCCGCCGATCTGGATCGGCGCGAAGGCGGTGTCGACCAGGACCGTGGGGTCGCCGCCGATGCCGGTGACCTCAGTGATGCGGCCGTCGAGGTCCGTGCGGGTGAGGTCGGCGCGGGGCGCGGCGTGGATGCGGTTGACGCCGACGCCGACGTAGGGGCTGAACACGGCCTGGTTGATGCCCTCGGTGACGCCGAAGGGCAGCGAATACCCGAGCGTGGCGGACATGTCCATCACGCCGAGCTCGAGCTCGTCGTTGCCGACGTAGCCGGCATAGCCCACCTGTACCGCGAGATCCGGGATGCGGCGGTAGCCTTCCACGAGGGTCCAACGGCCGTATACGCCGAGGACACCGGTGTCCGTCGTCGCGATCCAGCCGACGTTCGCGCCCACTTCGAGCGAGAGGGGGAGGCCCTTCCGGAGCTGGAGCGACGGCACGAAGAGGGCGGGGAACGGATCTTCGCCGGTGTCCGCGAGGTCCCAGCCGGACGGATTGGTGCCGTCGATGCTGCCCGTGCGGATGAACGCAAAGGTGTTCGCAACCCCCACTTGGAATCCGTTGATCCCCAGCGATTCGGCGGGCGCCATCGGCTTGTTCGCGATGGTCACGCCGAGCTCCTGCACCAGGGTGCGGTAGCCCTCGACGACATAGTCGGCGTCGACGGACGTCTGCGGGATGTAGGTGGAGGCGCCGTTGAAGTCGTCCATCGCGGTGATGGAGGGAGTGGCGGCCCAGGCGACGGAAGCGGCGAGCGTCAGCATTCGCGCCAGCGTAGCGCACGCACGGCGGGCTCGTCGAGGGGGGCGCCTCTCGTGCGGCCCTCGAAAGGTGCGGAGCCGCCCGTGGCGCGGGCGCGGGCGCGCCGCGGGGGGCGCGGCGCCGCGCGGATCATCCCCCGATCCCCGTCATCACGCCCTCGAAGAACCGGCCGCCGTCCGTCTCCGCCTCGTGGCCCGCGGGCTTGCCGCGCACGATGGCGCGGATGGTGGCCGCGAGCTCGGCGTCCGTCGCGCCGCCCCGCACGAGGTCGCGCAGGCTCGGGGTGTCCTCGTGCGCGAGGCACGTGCGGAGGTGGCCGTCGGCGAGAAGCCGGAGCCGGTTGCAGCTCGCGCAGAAGTGCTCCGTGAGCGGGGCGATGAAGCCCACGCGGAGCGCGCCGACGGTCCAGTACGTGGCCGGGCCGCCGCCGAGCGTGCCCGCGAGCGGCACCACGGGCCCGAGCACCGCGAGGCGCGCGCGCAGCTCGGCGGCGCTCACGTTCTCGTGCCAGCGGCCGTCGAACGGCATGTACTCGATGAACCGCAGGATCGTGTCGGCCGCGTGCGGGAGGAAGTGGCGCGCGAGGTCCACCACCTCGTCGTCGTTCTCGCCCTTCATGACAACCATGTTGACCTTGATCGGCGTGAGCCCCGCGGCGCGCGCGGCGTCGATGCCGGCGAGCACGGCGTCGAGGCGGCCGCCGCGGGTGATGCGGGCGAACCGGGCAGGGTCGAGCGAGTCGAGCGAGATGTTGACGCGCGTGAGCCCGCGCGCCGCGAGCATCGAGGCCTGTCTCGCGAACGCGTGCGCGTTCGTCGTCATCGAGAGATCGTCGATTCCGGGAATCGCGGCGATGGCCCCCACGAGCTTGCCGATGTCCCGCCGAACCGTGGGCTCCCCGCCGGTGAGCCGCACCCGCCGCACGCCCAAACCGGCGAAAACGCCGACGATGCGGCCGATCTCTTCGTAGGAAAGCACGTCCGCGCGCGGCATCCACGCATGGCCGTCTTCCGGGAGACAGTACACGCACCGGAAATTGCACCGATCCGTCACGCTCACCCGGAGGTAGGTGTGCTGACGCCCGAAGCGGTCGAGGAGCCCGACGCGGCGCGGGCGGCCGACGGGTTCGTCTGCGCGCCCCGGGGTGTGCGCGGCCGCGGGGGGCGTTGCGGGGGGGCCCTGCCCCCCC
>CAXNIN010000240.1:0-7205 GCA_964202365.1 Myxococcota bacterium
GGGCTCGGCCCCCCCGCCCCAACCCGAGCAGACCCTCTACGGCGTCCAGGTCAACCCGAGGCCGGCGGTCCAGCCGTCGCGGACCTCTTCGCTGATTTGATCGCCGGTGAGCTCGCGGATGGGCCAGTCCAGGAGGTTCGTGCCCTTGGCGCGCACCTGGAAGTGCTCGCCGATGCCCTGGGTGACGACGAGATCCACGCGGTGAACCGGCGCTTCGTAGCTGTCGGGGATGCCCGCGGTGCCGACCTGCACGATGCGCGGCCCGAACACGTTCCAGAGCGCCGCGATGTTCGTGCGAAGATCGGGGTTCTCATAGGACAGTTGCAGGTTCACGACCCACGGGGACTGGCCCTGGAGCGGGCGCTCGGTGGAGGTCTGGTTGCCCTCCGTGCCTTCGAGGTCGACCTTGGAGTCGATGATGGACACGTTGCCCGAGATGTAGAGGTCGTACAGGGAGCTGTGGATGAAGTCCAGACGTTTGCGAACGTCAATCTCGCCGCCGATGTTGGTGGCGCTGTTGGCGTTGGCGAAGGTGCCGACGCTGCCGGAGACGGCGCTCACCGCCACGATCGACTCGATCGGGTCGTCGAAGTACTTGAAGAAGCCGGCGACGGAGAGCGATTCGCCGGCCGAGGGGTACCACTCCCATCGAAGATCGACGTTGTCGATGGTGGCGCGGGCGAGGTCCGGGTTGCCGTAGAGGAGCCGGCCCGAGCGGTAGTCGTAGTAGGGCACCTCGGAGAGCTCGCGGAGCTCCGGGCGAGAGAGCGTGCGGCCGTAGCCGAGCCGGACGAGCATGGCGTCGGGGAGCGTGGTGGGGCCGAGGCCGTAGGTGAGCGTGACCGCGGGGAGCACGTCGACCGTGGCGAGCTCGGCGACGATCGGCTCGGCGTCGGTGGTGAAGAGCTGGTAGGTCTCGACGTTCTGGTCGCTCGCCTCGACGCGGGCGCCCACGAGGCTGCGGAAGCGCTTGGTCCACGGCACGTCGCCGAGGAGGTACCCGGCGAAGATGTCCTGCGAAGCCCGGTAGTCGTCGTTGTTGGACGTGTTCTCTTCGAGCTGGACGTAGCCGGGGTCGGTGTCGCCTTCGCGGCCGATGTTCTCGGGCACGAGCACGTCTTCGATGGGCGCGGTGAGATCGATGCCTTCGCTGCCGACGAACTCGAAGCTGAACCGCTGGACGGAGGAGGAGCGGGTGCGGAGGAAGGCCTTGCCGCCGGCCGCGAGCTTCACGTCGCCGGCGTCGCGCGGGATGGTCCAGGAGACGTCGAGGCCGGCGTCGTGCGCGGAGTCGCCGAGGGCGCCGTAGTAGATGTCGTTCCAGGCGCCGCGCTGCGAGAGGACGTAGCCGCTGTCCGTCGCGAGGTAGGTGTACTCGCGGCGGTCGGGTTCGGCCTGATCGGCGAAGGAGAGCGCGTAGCGGGCGTCGATGCGGATCGGCCCGAGCGGCACCGAGGTCGAGAGCTGCTGGAAGAAGAGCTGCTGCTCTTCCCACTGGATGCGGGTGGTGCGGCCGTCGTTGCTGCCGGTGGGGTCGTCGGTGTCGTAGCGGAGCGCGGACGCCGAGCTCGTGCGGTTGAGCATGGTGGTGGAGCTGACGTGCCCCTCTTCGGCCCACTGGAGGCCGAGGGTGAGCATGGCGCCGAGGCGCACCTTGTTGGAGGCCTCCACGAAGTCGGCGCGGCGCTTGGCTTCGAGGCCGGCGCCGGTGTCGGCGTAGGTGATCTTGAAGCCCTCGTCGACGCTCCACCCGTTGGAAAAGACGACGCCGCCGAGCGCGCCGAAGTCCACCGCCCCGAGCGACCACTTCCGGCCGGCCTGGAGGTTTACGCCGAAGTCGGGCGGGAGGTCCTTCGCGACGAGGCCCCAGCGGTTCTCGAGCGCCTCGCCGAAGACCTCGAGGTCGTCGGCGGTGTAGCCGTCTTCCGAGAACACGCCGCCGGCCTTGAGCGGAGCTTCGTCGCTGGCGGCCTGCACGTCGTCCGGGAGCGCCCGGAATTCGTTGCCGAAGCCGAGCCAGTCCGTGGGCCCGGTCGCGCCGACCATGGCTTCGGAGAGCGTGGTGCCGCCTACCCAGGTGCCCGAGAGCGTGAGCGAGAGGACCGGCTCCTCGGGGATGCTCCGGGTGTTGATGGCGACGACGCCGCCGCCGAACTCCGCGGGCACGTCCGGCGAGAACGTCTTTTGGACGACGACGGACTCGATCAGCGAGGTGGGGAAGAGGTCGAGCGGGACGACGCGCCGCTCGGGCTCGGGGCTCGGGAGTGACGAGCCGTTGAGGAGCGTCTGGGAGTAGCGGTCGCCGAGGCCGCGCACGTAGACGAAGCGGCCGCCGATGACGGTGAGGCCGTTGACGCGCTTGAGCGCCGAGGCGGCGTCGGTGTCGCCGGCGCGGCTCATCTGCTCGCTGCCGACGACGTCGACGACGGCGGGGGCTTCCTTGCGCTCGCGAAGGAGCTCGATGGTGCCGCCGGGGGTGCGCGTGGACTGGACGGTGAGCTCGTCGCCGGCGTCGGACGACTCGAGCGTGAGCGTCACGGCGAGGGTGGCGCCCTCGGGGGGCATCTCGACGGTGCTCTGGGCGGGGCCGAAGCCGGCGCGGGTCACGGTGACGTCGACCGTGCCGACGGGGACGTCGAGGCGGAAGGCGCCTTCGGCGTCGGTGGTGGTCTCGAGCGCGCCGACGCGGACGGTGGCGCCGGGGATGGAGAGGCCTTCGGCGTCGACGACGGTGCCGGAGAGGGGAGCGACGGCGACGGGGACGGCGTCCTCCGCATACGCAAGCGCGATCACGACGACCAACGGGACCATGGGACGCTCCGCGAGTGAGAGGAACAAGAGCGCCCTCCCCGGTTACAGGGGAGGGCGCCTCCGTTTGAGACGGGACACAGCGGCCCCGTTCATGTCACGTCAGTGTGTCAGTTGTCGGACGTGTCGGTCCAGCCGGCGGTCCAGTCGTTGGTGCCGTCGAACGCGCCGATGTAGTTCGTGGCGTCGAAGAAGGAATCCGACGGGGCCATGCCCGCGCCGAGGAGCGGCGAGCCCGCGGCGGGCTGGAAGCCGGAGAGCTCGAGGTCGGTCGTCTCGAAGTTGCCGGGGCCGGCCGCGAAGACGGCGTCCTCGGTGCCGCCGACGTCTTCTTCGCCGGCGTCTTCGGTCTCGAAGTTGCTCGCGCAGGCGAGCGCCGAGTAGGCGATCGCGGCGGTGCCGGAGGTGAAGTGGCCGTAGGTCTCTTCGTCGCGGATGCCGAGGCAGCCGGCCGTGAAGCCCGTGGCGGCGATGTTCCAGAACTGACCGGCGCTGCCGCGGCGGATGAGGAGGCCGAAGTTGTCCTCGGCGATGGCCGTGGAGCCGATCAGCGTGACGTTCGACACGATGCCGCCGGTGAGCGGGGTCGCGGCGTAGTCGTCCTCGTTGTTGTCGAGCTCGAAGCCGTGGCCGCCGGCATCGGCCGCCTGGACGACGAGCGCGTGCTGGATCTTGCCGCTGTAGCCGAGCGTCCAATCGATCGAGTCGTCGCCCACTTCGGTGACGAAGAGGTGCTTGATGTTGACCGTGCCGCCGAAGAACTCGACGCCGTCGTCGAGGTTGCGGTGGATCTGGATGAACTCGATGTCGGTGGCGTTGCCGACGCCCTGGAGCGACAGGCCGTTGATCTCGTTGTCGGCGGAGATCTCGGTGCCGCCGAACTCGATGCGGACGTACTTGAGCGTGCCGCTGTCGTCCGCGGGGTTCGTGCCGCCGTAGACGCCGGTGCCGCCCTCGCCCTCGGCCTCGCAGGGGTCCGCGCCGTCGACGTCGGCGCAGGCGTTGATGGGGGCCTTGCCGTTGATGACGAGGCCGCCCCACTGGCCGCGGGCGCGGGAGCCGACCGCCTGGTCGGACGTGAAGATGATGGGATTGGTGTTGGTGCCGACGGCGTTGATCTTGGCGCCGCGGTTGATGACGAGGAAGCCGTTCGAAGCGTTCTCACCGTAGATCTTCGTGCCCGCGTCGATGGTGAGCGTGACGTTGGCGGTGCCGTCACCGAACCAAACGCCGCCGCGGAGCAACCACGCCTTGTCGGCGGTGAGGCGCGTGTCTTCGGTGATCACGCCTTCGAGGATGCAGGCGCCGTTCTCTTCGACGCAGGGGACGTCGACGTCGGTATCGTCGGTGTCGTTCGTGTCGTCAGTGTCGGCGGTGTCGTCGGTGGAGGAGGTGTCCTTGTCGGAGCCGGCGTCGCCGGAGCAGGCGAGGAGCGGCGAGAAGAAGAGGATCGCGAGGAGGGAACGCATCGGTCACCAGGACCCCGGAGGTGAAGCGGGCGGGCCGCTGTCCGAGGCCGCCCAATGTAGGGGGTGCGGGTATCGGCGCCGGAAACTCTGTGTGACACATTGGGATCGGAGCGGGGTCACCCGGGGCGCGGAACGTCTCCGTCCGGGATGTCCATGAGACGGTACCCGACGCCACGCAGGGTTTGAACTCGGTCGCCTGCGTCACCGAGCTTCTCGCGGAGACGACGAAGGTGCGTGTCGAGCGTGCGGCTCTCGCGGCCCGCGGGCAGCTCCCAGACCTCTTGGAGGAGCGCGGTACGTGACACCACCGTGCCGCCGCGCCGGGCGAGGGCCGCGAGGAGCGCGAATTCCGTGGTGGTGAGCGCGAGGGGCTGGCCCTGGAGCGTGGCCCGAAAGCGGGTGGGGTCGACCTCGAGGCCGCCGTACTGGATCACCGTGGGCGCGAGCGCGGGGGCCCCCTGGCGGCGCAGCCGGGCGCGGATGCGCAGCGCGAGCTCGCGCACGGAGGGGGGCTTCACCACGTAGTCGTCGGCGCCGACCTCGAAGGCGACCACGCGGTCGATCTCGTCGCCGCGGGCGGACACCACGACGACCGGGAGTGCGGCCGTGTCGGTGGACGCGCGGAGGCGGCGGCAGAGCTCCAGGCCCGAGACACCGGGGAGGTCGAGCTCGGTGAGGATGCACGCGTAGCTCGTGGAGACGGTGCGCCCGAGCGCGGCGGCGCCGTCTCCCACGACGTCGACGACGAAGCCGGAGGCGCGCAGACGGGACGCGAGCGCGGTGGCGGCCGCGGTGTCGGAGTCCACGAGGAGGAGATGGGGGTCCATGCGGCCACGGTACAAGCCGTGGGTCACACGCGCGCCTCAGCCGGGCGACGGCTTGGATCGATGTGTGACGATAGTGTGTGTGATCTGTAACCCCATCGCGAAGACCGGCCGCGAACGCAAGATCACCGCGTGTGGGCCGCGGGCGGCGCCTTCGCGAGCGCGAGGAGGCCCTGGACCTCCCGCCGGAGGCGCAGCACCTCTTCCGTGTAGAACCGGTACGAGCGCGACGAGGCGTTGCGGCACTGGTGCTTTCGCAGCGCCAGCGTCGTGACCGCGCGCACGTATGGCCAGTGGGGCACGCCGGCTGGCAGCCAGTTCGCGCGGCTCCGCGCGAAGTAGCTGGCGATGGCGCGGGCGTGCGCGAGCGGGAGCAAACCCTGCTGCACTTCGTCCGCCAGCTCGCGGCGGATGGTGGCGCGCTCTTCCCAGAGCGCGAGCTGGAAGATGCCGAACAGCGCGAGGGCTTCCAGCGGGAACAGGATGAAGTTGAGGCTCGTGAGCGCTCCGGAAGACCCCGACATCTCGTCGGCCGTGAGGAGGCCGTTCCAGAGGGCGTGGATGCCCATGGCCACCCCGAAGCCGATGGGGAGGGCGGCGATCTTGGCGGGCCACCCCCGGAAGCGCGCGAAGCCGAGCGTGGCGCCCACCCAGGACGTGGCGCAGGCGTGCATCACCGCGGAGTAGAACGTACGGATCACGACGGTCTGCACCCAGGCGATGGCGTCTCCCGTGCTCGCGACCTGCACGAAGTAGAGGAAGTTCTCGGTCATCCCGAAGCCGAGGCCCGCCGCCGCGCCGTACACGAAGCCGTCCGAGGCGTTGTCGAAGTGGCGGGAGAACATCACGGCGAAGAGGATGAGCGCCTTCATCGGCTCCTCCACCAGCGGCGCGATGATCACGGCGCCGAGCTGGTCGGCGAGCTGCGGGCCGAAGATCCATTCCATCGGCACCGCCAGGGTGCTGCTGCCGATGAGCGTGAGGAACACCGCGCCGATCGCCCCCCAGAAGAACGTGAGCCCGAACAGCCAGAGCGGCTCCCGGTCGTGGCGGTCCATCCACCACACGAGCACCAGGAAGGTGAACATGGGGACGGTGGCGCAGAGCACGGAGACGAGGGACAGGAGGGTGGAGAGCATCGATCGGGAGCGTACCACCTCGGCATCCGGTGACGCAGGCCACGCCGCATTCGCGGAGGAGTGCGGTACAACGCGTTTCGGAGGCATCTCATGGGCATCATCGATCGGATCAAGCGGCGGCTCCCCATCGTGGGCGGCTCGCCCCCCCCCGCGGCGAACGCCCCGGTCCGGCGCGTCACGCTGGCCCCGACCCGCGACGAGGAAGAGGAGCGCCAGGAGGCGTCTCCGCGCGGCGACAAGCCGGCGCGCCAGTTCGTCGACGAGATCGTGAAGGCGAACTCCGTCGTCATCTTCATGAAGGGCTCGCCGCAGTCGCCGCAGTGCGGCTTCTCGGCAGGCGCGAGCGGCATCCTCACGAGCTACGGCAAGCCGTACGCCCACGTGAACGTCCTCGCCGACCCCGACATCCGCGAGGGCGTCAAGGAGTACACGAGCTGGCCCACCATCCCGCAAATCTTCGTGGGCGGCGAGTTCGTCGGCGGCGCCGACATCCTCAAGCAGATGCACGACTCGGGCGAGCTGAAGGCGCTGATCGAGCAGGCGCAGCCGGCCTCGTAGCCGGAGCTCAGCGCTGCGGCCGGCCCGCCCGCGTCTGCTCGTCGGGCGGGAACGGGCAGTGCCGGCACCCGCGCCCGCAGCAGTACCCGCGCCGGCGCAGGTACCCCGCGGTGAGCACGAAGAGGCCCGTCCTCGGGTCGAGGTAGCCGTCTTCGCCGAGGGAATCGGCGAGGTCGTGGCGCGCCTTCACGGCCGCAGAAAGCGTAGGCATCTCATCCAGTTGCGGCGGTGGGCCGGGTGACGACGGGGACGATCGCGAGGGCCGGGAGCGCCAGCAGGAACGTTAGCGCGAACCACGCCGCGTAGCCCATGTCGGCCACCGCGAAGCCGGAAATCGCGCCGGATAGCGTCCGGGTCAGGCCAACGATGGCCGTGAGGAACGCGAAACGGGTTGCCGCCTGTGCCCC
>CAXNIN010000241.1:0-7138 GCA_964202365.1 Myxococcota bacterium
AGACCGACGCCTGGTACGTGGACCAGGCGGTGCGGTACTTCGACACGCTGGAGACGGCGTACGAGGGGGGCGGAGCCCCGAACTACGCGGAGACCGTGGCGCGGTGGGAGTGGCCGCCGTGGCTCCTGCTCACGGGCTGGGGCCGCGAGGACATGGAGACGGTGGACGCCATCATCCGGCTCATCCCCACCACCGTGCCGGAGCGCGACTGCCGGGCGTTCGCCGAGCAGCCGTTCGCGCGGTGCCGCGTGTCGTTCGCCTTCGAGGACCACCCCGGTCAACTCTGCCCCATTTACGAGGAGTTCACGTTCGACGCCGAGGGGGAGATGACGTTCATCGAGGCGTGGTCGGACCTCCCGGGGCTCCTCCCCACCGGCGCGGACGACCCCTGGGCGGAGGGCGCCAACGTGCGGCGGCTCGCGACGAAGCTCCCCGGCCTCGGCAACGCCCGCGGCGAGATCGACCTCGACAGCCCCTGGATGGCGGAAGCCGCCGCGAACGACGCCGACGTGGCGGAGTTCGTGCGGCGCGCCCGGGACTTCTACGGGACGTGGCTCGAGACGTACCAGGAGTCCGGCGCTGGAACGTACGGGGACGGGTGCGGGTTCTGACGCGACCGCGTATACCGTGGCTCGCGACGCCCCCCCGCCGCCGAGAGGCCGGCGCCCGCCCTCTTCGAATCAGCCCCACCGCACCTCGACGCGGCCTTCCGCCGTCGTGAAGCGCACATCCACGGTGCCCCCCGCCCGCACCCCGCGCTCCTCGGCGAACGCGGCCACGAGACGGCCCCAGTGGGTGTCGGCGCCCGGGGCGTTGCCGAGCGGGAGATTATCGTCGAGATCGGCCTCGAACCAGAGTATTATGCCCGCGACGGGGCCGGCTTCGGCCGCGGGTAGCGCGAGCGTGACGGGGCCGGGGAGCGCGCCGTCGCCGAGCGCGAGATCCCAAACGAGGCGCGGGGGGCCCGCGGGCACCTCGCTCCCCGAGAGCGAGACGTAGGGGATCGGCGTTGCGAGCGCTTCTTGAAGCGCGTCGAGGCGGAGATCGAGGCGCTGACCGAGGCGGCGCACCTCCGCGCGCGCCGCGCGTGCCTCCGCCGCGGACCCGCCGGCGCGGGCGAGCGCGGCCCACACCCGGAGGCGGCGCGGGGCGAGGCGGCCGCCGGGCGCGACCCACGCGGACGCGGCGTTCATGGCGGGGAGCACGCCTTCGACGAAGGGATCGGCGTTGAGGAGCTCGGAGAAGGCGAGGTCGACGGGGCGGGGCGCGAGGTCCTCCACGCGGGCCTGGAGCACCTCGACAATGTCGCCGAGGGCGTTGTCGGCGACGAGGCGCGCCGCGACCGCCGCGAGCGGGGTGGGCTCGACCGCGTACACGCGCGTGGCGCCGAGGCGCGCCGCCGCGCACGACAAGAGGCCGGTTCCGCAGCCGACTTCGAGCACGCGGGCGCCGGGCGCGCGCCGGGCGAGGAGCGCGAGGAGGGCCGCGTTGCGGGGGCCGTCCGAGAGGAGGCGCACGTGTTCCCAGGGGTTGGCGAAGCCGGTGGGGGTCATCCGCGTGGCGTAGCGCGGCCGGCCGCGCCGCGGCGACGCGCGGGGGTGCGATACTGGCGCGATGCTCCTCCTCCTCGCGCTCGCGTGCGACCCCTCGAAGGACGGCACGATTCGTTCGCGCCCGGCCGACACCGACGCCGACCCCGGCGCCGACACCGACACCGACGCCGACACCGACCCCGGCGCCGACACCGACCCCGGCGGCGACACCGACCCCCCTGTCGACGCCGACGGCGACGGCGCGGACGAACGTGCGGACTGTAACGACGCCGATGCGTCGATCTACCCAGGCGCCGCCGAGGTGTGCGACGGGGTGGATCAGGACTGCGACGGCGCCGCGGACGACGGCATCCCGTCCGACGGCGCCGGCTGTCGGGACCCCGGCTGGCCCGCCTTCCCCGCGACCGTGGGCACCGTGCACGTGACGCTCCGAACGGGCACCGGCACGTACGACGGCACCGACGACGGCGGCATCAGCGTGTGCCTCTCGGCCGGTCTCTGCGTTTCTCCCTATAAAGAAGAGTGGAACGACCTCGAGCCCGGCGTGCTCGACGTGAGCACCGACGAGGGCGTCGCGGTGGACAGGGCGACGCTCGACCGCTTCTCGATTGTGGCCACCGACGGCGGGGATTTGTGGCGGCCGGTGGGCGCGCAGGTGTCGTTGGACGGAGAGCTCGTGTATTGCCGGGATCTCGACCTCGACGTGGGGAGCGAGTCCGGGGAGACGGCGAGCTGGACAGACCCGGCGGGCCTCACCGTCGGCTGCGACACGGTGTTCGAAAGCCCTCTCACGCTCGGCCCGATGGTGGGCGCGGTGGGCCCGGACCGCGCCCGGCTCTGGTACCGCACGGACACCACGCGGCACGTTGCGCTCTACGTCGCGGAGAGCGAAGCTGCCTTGGCGGGAAGCGCCGCCGTGCACCACGGCTACCCGACGGCCGACCGCGACTTCACGGCGGTGGCGGACGTAGTGGGGCTCGCCCCCGATCGTCGGTACGCCTACGCGCTCGAGATCGACGGCGAGCGGTTCGGGCCGTGGTCGTTCCGGACGGCCCCGGCGGACGGCGCGTCGGGCGTCTTCCGCCTCGGGTTCGGGTCGTGCGCGAAGGACGAGGAGCAGCCCGTGTTCGGCGCGATCCTGGCGTGGGACCCCGACATTTTTCTGTTCATCGGCGACAACCACTACGCGAACACGGGCGAGCGGGACGGCCTGCGCCAGTTCTACCGGCAGGCCCACGCAACCCCGCTCCGGAGCGACGTGCTCGCCGAGACGAGCATCCTCGCCACCTGGGACGACCACGACTACACCGGCAACAACACGGACGGCACGGCCACCACCCGCGACACCGCGCTCCGCGTGTTCGAAGAATACTGGGCGAACGCGAGCTTCGGCACGGAAGCCACGCCCGGCACCTTCACCCGGCAAACCTGGGGCGCGGTGGAGCTGTTCATCCTCGACGACCGCTACTACCGCGGCCTCGACGGCACGTTGCTCGGCGCGGCGCAGGAAGCGTGGCTCCTCGACGCGCTCGCCACCAGCCCGGCGACGTTCAAGCTCGTCGCGAGCGGGAGCCAGTTCACGCCGTACGGGAGCAGCGATTCGTGGGCGCAGTTCCAGGACAGTTGGGACACGCTCCGCGAGGCGATCGTGCGCGACGGCGTCGAGGGCGTGGTGCTCCTCTCCGGCGACATCCACCGCTTCGAGGCGCGCGCGCTCACGCCGGCTTCCGGCGGGTACGTGCTCCCCGAGATCACGAGCTCCTCCCTCGCGTATCCGACGCCTGCCGGCTGTGGCTCCGACAGCAGCGAGCCCGACCGCGTGCTCTGCCTGGACGAGGGGAGCGGGTTCGTCGGCATCGAGATCGACACGTCCGCGGCGGACCCAACGTTCGTGGCTACCTACTTCGACACCGCGGGGAGCGTGCAGGCCACGTGGTCGACCACCCGGAGCGCGCTGGCGCTTCCGTAGCCGCCGCCGAAATCCGCCCCGCGCGCCTACCCCGCGTGGCGCACGGCGATCGCCGGCGACAACCGCGACGCCTGCCGCGCCGGAATCCACCCGAACACGAGGCCCTCGAGCATCGAGAGGCCCGCGGCGAGCGCGATGCCATCGAGGCTCGTGGCGGTGGCCCAGCCCGTGAACCGACCCACGCCCCACGTGAGCGCGATGCCGGCGAGAATCCCGAACGCGCCGCCCATGCCGCTCACGAGCGCGCTCTCCGCGAGGAACAACCCCTGGATGTCGCGGGGGGTAGCGCCTACGGCGAGGCGGATGCCGATCTCCCGGGTGCGCTCCATCACGCTCGCGAAGAGGATGTTCATGATGCCGATGCCGCCCACGAGCAGCGAAATGCCGGCGATCATCCCCATGACGAGGTTGAACACGCGCTGCTGCGCGCGGGACTGTTCGAGCAGACGGAGCGGCACGACCACGGTGGTGTCGCCCGCGCCGCGGTGGAGGCGGGCGAGCAGGCGCGTGGCCACCTCCGCGTGCCCTTCGACGGCGGCGGCGTCGCCCATGGCCACGACGATCTCGGTGAGCTCGGGCTCGGCGCGGGGCGGCTCGTAGCGGGTGAGCGCGGTGGCGAGCGGGATGAGGACGGCGCGATCGTACCGCTCGGCGTCGCCCGGCTCCGAGCGGCGCCCGGCGAGGCCGGCCTCGTCGACCACCCCCACGACGCGGAGCCACACGTCGCCCACGCGCACCCAGCCGCCGACGGCCTCCTTGCCGCCGAACAGCAGCGCGCGCGTGGTGCTCCCGAGCACGCACACGGCGGCCCGCGCGTCCTCGTCGCCCGCGTCGAGGAGGCGGCCCTCGACGCGGGTGAGGCGGCGGGCGGCGAACCACGCGGGGTCGGCGCCGACGAGCCGCACGGACTCGTCTTCCGCGACGCGCGGGATGATCTCGAGCGTCGGCATCACGCGCATCGCGCCAACGTGGCGGGCGGCGGAGAGCACGGATTCAAGTGTGTGTGCGTCCCGACGGGAGAGCCCCTGCGACACGCGCCGCGCGGCGTCTTCGGCTTCGCCCTGGTCGTCCGTGAACGCCACGTCGCGCACGACGAAGTTGAGGATGCCGAGCTGGCCGACGAGGCGCTCCTGCTCGCGCCGCGCGCCCTCGCCGATGCCGAGGATGGCGATGATGGCGGCCACGCCGAAGAGGATGCCGGTGCCGGAGAGGAAGGAGCGCACGCGGTGCGCGGTGACGCCTTGCCAGCCTTCGCGCAGCAGGTCGCGCATTCAGGGCGTCGCGACGCCGGCGGTAGGCGCGACGGCCGCGGCGGCGGGGAGCGGGGCGGGGCCGGACGCGGGCGCGGCGGCGCCGTCGGCCCCGTTCGGGTCGGCGAGGGCCACGGTGTCGCCCTCGGCGAGGCCCGCGGACACGACCACGTGGCTGTCGTTCGTGCGCCCGAGCGTGAGCGGGGCGCGCGACCAGCCGCCGAGACCTTCGCGCCACGCGTAGGCCTCGGCACCGGCGTAGAACACGGCTTCGCGCGGGACGAGGAGCACGTCGGGCACGCGCGCCACCTCGATCTCCGCGCGGACCGTCATACCGGGCTTGAGCGCGGGGTCGGCACCGGTGAGCGCCACCACCACCTGGAGGTGCTTCACGGCGCTCTCCTCGTCGCGCTTCACGGCGAGGTCGCTCACGCGCTCGAGCTTCCCCACGAGCGGCGCATCCGGCCGCGCGTCCACCACTACGTTGACGGGCTGGCCCACCGCCACGAGCGCGGCGTCGACCTCGTGCACCCACGCCTCCACGCGCATCGCGGCGAGGTCGGGCAGCTCCATGATCGGGTTTCCCGGCCAGACGTTGTCGCCAACCGTGGCCTTGCCGCGCTTGCCGGCCCGCCACGCTTCGGTGAGCAGCACGATGCCGTCGCGCGTGGCCCGCACTTCGAGCTGGCCGAGCTGCCCTTCGATCTGGGTGACCTTGGCCTGCGCTTCCCCGGCCTCCAAACGCAGCAGTTCGAGCTCAGCGGCGGCCTCCAGCTCCGCGGACCGGAGGTCTCCCCCGGCGCGCTCGACGGAGAGGCCGAACTCTTCGACGTCGAGCCGGGCGGACTCGCGCTCCACGCGCGGCACCGTCTCGCTGTCGGTGACCCGCATGGCGGCGCGCTTCTTGTCGAGCTCGGCCTTCACGACGTCGTTGCGGGCCTTGTTGAGCCGCACCTCGGTTTGCGCCTGCTTCTGGGCGATCTTGGTCTGCGCGACGCGGAGGCGCGAGACGGCGGACTCGAGCTCCTTCTCGAGGTCGGCGCGGTCGAACTCGACGAGGAGGTCGCCCGCGGCGACGCGGGTGCCTTCTTCCGCGAGGGAGGTGATCTTGAGCCCGCCGCGGACGTTGGGCGCGGAGACGTTCACCGACTGAACAGCTTCGAGCTCGCCCGGCACGCCGAGCACCACGGCCAGCTCGCCGCGGGTGACGGAGGCGGTGGGCAGCGCGGCGTTGGTGGCGCCGCCGCACCCGACCGCGAGGAGGAGGAAGGCGAACATGGCCCGAGAGGGTAACCCGGGGGGCGTGGACCTCCCGGCGGCCGGGGGGCGCCGCGAGCCAGGGCGAGGGGGCGTTGCGGCGGAGGATGGCCCGGCTCTACTCCCAGGTGTCGGCGGGGTTGACGGCGGCGCGGGGCGGGTGGGACGATGCCGGGATGCCCGAGGACCCGCGCTGATGCGCTACGTCGCCCTCCTGCGCGCGGTGAACGTGGGCGGCCGCAAGGTCACGATGAAGGAGCTGCGCGAGGGCGCGGAAAAGCTCGGCTTTGAGAACTGCCGCACGCTGATCGCCAGCGGCAATCTCGTGTTCGAGACGCAGACCACGCCCGACGCCGGGCTCGAAGCAGCGCTCGAAGGCATGATCCGGGAAACGTTCGGGCTCTTCTCCGAGGTGATGGTGCGCAACCCGGCGGAGTGGTCCTCCACCCTCGACGCCAATCCTTTCCCGAACAAGGCACAGGTCGATCCTGCACATCTCGTCTGCATGGTCTGCAAGGCCGAGCCGGACGCTGCGGTCCTCGCGGCGTATCTCGAAGCGTTTCGTGCGAAGCACGACACGGGAGAAGACGCACGGGTTGTCGGCCGCGCCATCTACATCGACTATGGCGACTCCATCGGCCAGTCGAAGCTCGTCCTCCCGAAGGAGGTCGCCGTCGGCACGGCGCGCAACTGGAACACCATGTTGAAGCTCGACGAGCTGCTGAACGACTGACCCGACCGGGACGCGGCGGTCACCCGCGGGCGCGCACCGTCCAAGGTCGACGGATGACGGCCCATCCTCCGACCTTGGACAGTGCTGGCGTCCAAGGTCGAGGGGTGAAGGCTCATCCGCCGATCTTGGACGGTGCTGGCGGCTCCGGCGGGACCGGCGCGCGCTCAGACCGCGTTGGGCGCGCCGGCGTTCGCCGGCCGGGTGCTATCGGTCGGCGCGGACGCCGCCCGACGGAGCCCGGCCCGGGCGCCGGTCTCCGCCCTTCGGGTGACGCCCCCTCGCGCGCGGGCGCCGCGTGTCGCAGCGCCCGACCCGGGCGACGCGGGCGTACACGATCACCGCGGTGGGGGTGTGCGAGTGCTGGTGGTCCCTGGCC
>CAXNIN010000242.1:0-7134 GCA_964202365.1 Myxococcota bacterium
GGCCCGACCCCGGCGTCCGCGCCGGGGTCGCGCCCGGATGCGCGTGTGCTCGCCGACCTACGACGGTACGAGGACGGTGAGGAAGATCGGCGCCGGGTTCGGGCACGTGCCGCACCGGAGCGCCGCCACCCACACGCCTTCCCCCGTGAACCCCGGGAAGGGCTCCGACGGGCCCGAGAGCGTGCCGAGATCCGCCGCGGTGCCGCCCGAGAGCGTGTACTCCCACGTGGCCTCGGCGAGCGATTCGAGGTCGAGGAACTGACCTTCGAGCTCCGCCACCGACTCGTCGAACCGGGCCACCATGAGGCTGTCCACCCGCGTGGGCTCGAAGGTGCCGCCGTGGCCGTCCCGCGTGAGCGCGGACCAGTCGAGCTTCCACGGGCCGCCCGCGAGCACCGGCACGGCGCGCAACGACGAAAGGTCGGCGGAGAAGTCCAGCACCGGGCAGCCGTCGTCGATGACGGCGAGGGTGTTGGTTTCGCCGGCGGTGGGCGTGAGGAACGCGAGCATGCGCGTGCCGACCGCGAGCTGCGTGCCGGTGGTGAGCAGCATCACCCACGCGCCGGACGAGGCCGTGAATTGGGGCTCGATCTCGGGGTCCGTCCCGAAGAAGCTGACCTGCGAGAGGCTCGCCGTGGTGCCGTCGCCCGGCTCGTAGGAGAGGTAGACGCGGAGGTCGGCCTGGTCGAGCGTGTCGTCGGAGAGCCCGTCTTCCACCTCGACTTCCGTGAGATACGGGAAGTTGAGGAGCGCGACGTTGTCGATGTCGGCGACGGGGTCGAGGGCCTGGCAGCGGAGGTCCGTCTGGAGCGCGGACCAGTCGAGCGTGGCATCGGACTGTTCGGCCACGGCGAACGACGGCGCGTCGAGGATGCCGATATAGCTGTAATTGTTGGCGTCTTCGAAGCGGACGTCGCCGTTCGGGTCGGGCGCGGGGAGGTCGGTGTCCTCCGCGGCCTTGCCCGTGTCGTCGCCGCCGGAGCAGGCGGTGAGCGCGGCGAAGACGAGTACGAACCTAAGGTTCACCAGAGGCTCGCGTACATCGACGGAACGTTTTGGGTGAACGTCATGGCCTGTCCGAGATCGAGGTCGAGCTGCCAGAGCACCTCGCCGCTGGCGGACACGTCCTGGATCTGCCCGGCGCTCGACCAGACCACCTGGGTGATGTCGCCGGGGAGGCGGTGGACGTCGCCCTTGGCGAAGACGTACAGGGGAGGATCCGCGATGTAGCTCCAGATCTCCTCGGTGGTCATCGCTTCTTCGTCGACGAGGACCTCGACCGCGCGGGAGTAGGCGCGGCTCGGCTCGCCGTTCTCGAAGAAGAGGATGGAGCCGTCGAGCACCTCGAACTGGTGGTGCATCTGGATGGGCTCGCCGCCCGAGTGGTCGAACTCGTTGAGCAGGCCGTTCATGGTCCAGACGACGTCGCCCGTGGCGCGGTCGATCTTGGCGAGCGTGCGCATCGCCTTCATGGAGAGGTAGTAGGCGTCCTCGTCGGCGTAGTAGTCGAGGCCGTTGCCGTGCACCCAGTTGCGCTCGTACGAGGGCACGCCGATGGCGGCGGGGTCCCAGATGTCCCAGGCGTTGAAGATCGTGGTCAGCGTGCCGTCGGGCGCGAGCTCGACGATCCTGTCGGCGGAGATGCCGCCTTCCCGCTCCTCGACGACGATGGAGGCGATGGTGCCGTCGGGGAGCTCGGTGATGTCGTGGTCGAGGCCGGGGAAGGGGATCTCGGTGACCTCGGAGCCGTCGAGGGAGACCTTGATGATCTTGCCGTTCTCCAGCGCCTCCTGCGGGCCCGCGTGGCAGATGACGACGTGCTTGCCGTCGGCCGAGAGGAACGCCCGCATGAGGTTCCCCATGTTCTCGACCTGATGGTACCAGACGTAGCGCCCCTCGTTGTCGATGATGACGACCGCGTAGCCGGTGCCTTGGAGCGGGAGCACGGAGTAGCCGGACCACGACGCCGTGCCGGTGGCGCGCGTGGGGAAGAGGCCCGACGGCAAGCTGCCGGTGCGCGCGGCCTGCTGGGCGCTCTCCGCGTTGCACGTGCTGTTCTCGGTGACGACCTTGTAGGCGACGTCGGTGTCGGCGGTCATCCCGAGCAGGAGCATCTCGTGCTCGGTGGCGAGCTCGGTGAGCGGGGTGACGTGCCCGTAGGAGGCGTCGCGCCCGAACGCGACGTGGCCTTGCGACGGCTCCTCGGTGCGCCAACGAACGCGCATGACGGTGGCGATGTCGGTGGCCTCGGCCCGCACCTCGACCGGCGCGCACGGGCCGTCCGAGAGCCCGCCGCTGTCGGTGTCGTCGGTGTCGTCGGTTTCATCGGTGTCGCCCACGTCGGTGTCGCCGCCGGCGGTGTCGTCCGCGGCGTCGGTCGGGGCTGCGGCGTCCTTCGGGGCGTCCACGACGCAGCCGAAGAGGGGGAGGAGGAGGAGGAAGCGCATCTTGCCAGGATAGCGCCGCCTCGGTCGAAATGGCGAGCGGACGCGCTCGACGCGCGCCCGGGATTCGCCGAAGCGCAGTGCGCCCTACAGGAGCCCGAGCGATCGGGCCTCTGCCGCGAGCGTGTCGCGGAAGCGTGGGTGCGCGAGCCCGAGGAGCGCGCGGGCGCGTCGGGAGATGGTCAGGCCGTGAAGGTTGGCGCGCCCGAATTCCGTTACCACCCAGTGCACGTCGCCGCGGCTCGTGACGACGCCGGCGCCCGGGGCGAGGGTGGGGACGATGCGGGAGACCGTGCCGCCGCGCGCGGTGGAGGGCAGCGCGACGATGGGGCGGCCGCCGACGGAGCGCGCCGCGCCCCGGAGGAAGTCTACCTGGCCGCCGATGCCAGAGTAGAAGTGCGTTCCGATACTGTCGCTGTTGACCTGGCCCGTGAGATCGACCGAGAGCGCAGCGTTGATCGCGACGAAGTTCGGGTTGCGGGCGATTCGCGCGGGGTCGTTGGTGATGTCGGAGGGCTGCATCTCCACCGCGGGGTTGTCGCTCACCCACCGGTAGAGCGCCTCGCCCCCGAGCACGAACGACGTGACGGCCTTGCCGGGCCACGTCTCCTTGCGCGCACCGGTCGCGACGCCCGCCTCGACGAGCCGCATCATGCCGTCCGAGAGGAGCTCGGTGTGGAAGCCGAGATCGACGCGGTCGCCGAGCAGCCCCATGACGGCGTCCGGGATGGCGCCTATCCCTGCCTGGACCGTGCACCCGTCCTCGACGAGCTCGGCGACGTGCTTCGCGATGCCGGCGCGCACCGGGTCGGCGGGCTCGGCGGGGAGCGTCGGGAGGGGGTGGTCCACGTCGACAATGTGGTGCACATCGGAGAGGTGAACGTACGAGGCGCCCTGCGTGCGCGGCATGCGGGGGTTGATCTCGGCGATCACGAGACGGGCGTGGGAGATCGCCGACCGCATCACGTCGACCGAGACGCCCATGGAGCACCACCCGTGCGCGTCGGGCGGGGAGAGCTGGACGAGCGCGGCGTCGAGCGGGAGGGGGCCGCCGGGGCGGAAGAGGGCCGGGATCTCGGAGAGGAAGACGGGCGTGTAGTCGGCGTGGCCCGCCGCCACGGCCTCCCGGATGGCCGGCCCGATGAAGAGGGCGTTGACGCGGAGGTGCCCGCGCGCGGCGGGCGCGACGAGGCGCTCGCCGGCGAACGAGAGGAGGTGGGTGACCTCGAGCCCGTCGAAGCGCGCGGCGTTGTCCGCCAACGCGTTGACGAGGGTGGTGGGCTCGCCCGCGTTGGCGCCCACGGCGACGCGGCCCCTCGCGGGGAGGAGGGCGACGGCCTCGGCGGCGGTCACCCGCCGCTCCGCGAGGAGCTGCTCCGTGTCCATGCTAACGGGTGACCAGCACGGGGATCGGCGAGGCGCGGAGCACCCGTTCGGTGACCGAGCCGAGGAAGGCGCGCTGCAGACCGCCGCGACCGTGGGTGCCCATGACGACGACATCGTGGCCCCCTTCGGTGGCCTGCGCCAAGACCTCGTCCGCGGCGGCGCCCTCGCGCGTGATGGCCTGCCAGGGCACGTCGTCCGGGATCTCCTCGCGGGCAAGCTTCTTGAGCGCGTGCTCCTGTTCCTGCGCGGCGGCTTCGTGGAGCTGCACGAGGGTGTCCGGCACGGGGACGCCGTAGCCGCCGAGGTCGTAGGAGCCGACCCCCGGGGCGAGCCCCACGTGCAGGAGGGTGAGGCGCCCCCCCTTCGAGGCGCGCGCGAGCTTCACGGCGAGGCGAAGGGCGGCGGCGGAGTGTTCGGAGAAGTCCACGGGGACGAGCGGGTTGGCGAACATCGAGGGCTCCTGTGTCGGAGGGACGGCGAGCAAGCGGCGTGCCAGGGCGCCGCGGGATGGAGACGGGGGAGTTGTGGGATGTCGCCCACAAACATGGGTCGGATCGCCCGCATCGGCGAGCGGCGCGCCGCTACCCGGCCGGGAGGGGCGCCACGTCGATCTGCACGAACACGTCCACACCCGCGATCTCGGCCACGATCGCGGCTTCGACCTCGTGCGCGAGCGCGTGGGCGTCGGCGAGCGTGAGGGTGCCGGGGACGGTGAGCCGGAGCTGCACGAAGCGGTCGGGCCCGGCGCGGCGCGTGCGGAGGTCGTTCCAGCCCGTGATCCGCGCGGCGAAGCGAGCCAGCACGCGCTCGACGGCCGCGCGCTCGGCTTCCGGGAGTTGGCTGTCCATCAGCTCGCCGACGGCGTCGCGCAGCAGCCCGAAGATGTCCCGCACCATGATGCCGCACACGGCGAGCGAGGCGACGGCGTCGGCGCGGCTCGCGCCGTCGGCGGCGGCGGCGGCGCCCAGGCCGATCACCACCGCGAGCCCGGTCCAGAGGTCCATCCGGTAGTGGACGGCGTCGGCGCGGAGCACGAGGGAGCCCGTACGGACCGCGGCGCGATCGAGCCAGGCGGCGATGGCGAACGATCCTGTCATCGAGATGGCCATCGCGGCCAGCGCGGGGCCCGCGTCGATGACAGGGGCCCCGCCGATCAGGCGGAGGACCGCGCCACGCCCTACGCCGACCACGATGCCGGCGAGCACGATGCCCTGCGCCAGGCTCGCGAGCGCCTCGGCTTTCCCGTGGCCGTACGGGTGCCCGGCGTCGGCCGGACGCGCGGCGTGGCGCATGGCCCAGAGGTTGAGGCCCGAGACGCCTGCGTCGGCGAGGGAGTCCGCCGCGGACGCGAGCACGGCCTGAGAGCCCGTCATCAGCGCGACAGTGAGCTTTAGGACGCCGAGTGCGAGTGTTGCTGCGATCGCGACGATGAGGGGGTTCACGCGGCCTCGGGCGCGAGGTCGTAGATGCGGCCCGTGCGCGCCAGCCACTTCTCGATTTCCACGCCCACGAAGACGACGGACGACGCGGCGATGCACACGCCGAGCTCGAGCGGCGAGAGTGCCTCGGTGCGGAAGACCGGCTGGAGGAGCGGCACGTACAGCGTGGCCATCTGGAGCAGGAAGGTGAGCGCGACCGCGCCGAGGAGCGGGAGGTTCGAGCGCAGCCCCTGCGTGAAGAGCGAGTCGCGCTCGGAGCGTACGGCGAGCACGTGCCCCATCTGGGAGAGCGTGAGCACGGTGAACGCCATGCTCTGCCACGCGTGCCCGTGCGCGAGCGCCCAGGCGAGTACGGAGAGCGTGACGCCGCCCATGAGGAGCCCGACCCACAGTGCGTGTTGCCACAGGCCGTGGGCGAAGATGCTCTCCTCCGGCGGGCGAGGCCGGCGGTGCATGATGGAGCGCTCGGCGGGCTCGACCGAGAGGGCGAGTCCCGGGAGCCCGTCGGTGACGAGGTTGACCCACAGGATGTGGATCGGCAGGAGCGGGACCGGGAGGCCGAGGAAGGGCGCGAGGAAGAGCGACCAGATCTCGCCGGAGTTGCTCGTGAGCGTGTAGCGGATGAACTTCCGGATGTTGTCGTAGATGCGGCGGCCTTCGCGGACAGCGGCCACGATCGTGGCGAAGTTGTCGTCGAGCAGCACCATGTGAGCCGCTTCGCGGGCGACGTCCGTGCCGCCGCGCCCCATGGCGACGCCGATGTTCGCGCGTCGCAACGCGGGCGCGTCGTTCACACCGTCTCCGGTCATCGCCACGAACTGTCCGCGCGACTGGAGCGCCTTCACGATGCGGATCTTCTGCTCTGGGGCGACGCGGGCGTAGACGCGGACCTCCTCCACCACGCTCTCGAACGCGGCCTGGTCGAGGGTGTCGAGCTCCCGGCCGTCGATCACCCGCCCGCCGTGGTCGACGATGCCGAGCGACCGCGCGATCGCCGAGGCGGTGGCCGGGTGATCGCCGGTGATCATCACGACGTGGATGCCCGCGGCCTGGCACAGCCGCACCGCCTCGCCCGCCTCCGCGCGTGGGGGGTCGAGGAGGCCGACGAGGCCGAGGAACGTGAGGTCGCGCTCGATGGTCTCGGGCGTGATCGCCGCGGGCGCAGCGGAGAGTTCGCGCGTGGCGACGGCGAGGACGCGGAGCCCCGACCGGGCCATGGCGTCGGCCTCGGCGAGGACGGCCGAGCGGTCGAGCGCGGCGGCGCCTTCGGGCCCGAGGCGGTCCGCGCATACCTCGAGCACGCGCTCGGGCGCGCCCTTGGTGTACACGACGAGCCCGGCGTCACGGGCGTGGATCGTGGACATCCGGGCCCGCTCCGAGGCGAACGGGACCTCGTCGACGCGCGGGAGCGCTGCGGCGAGGGCGGCCGGGGATCGGCCGGCGCGCGTGGCGGCGTCGTAGAGCGCGGTCTCGGTGGGATCGCCCTGGAGCGTGCCGTCCGCGCCGGGCGCGGCGTCGTTGCAGAGCGCGACGGCGTCGAGCAGGGTGCGGTGCGGCTCGTCGGCGGGGGCGCTGGGCGCGGCGGGGCGCACCTCCTCGACCCGCATGCGGTTCTCGGTGAGCGTGCCGGTCTTGTCGGAGCAGATGTAGGTGACAGAGCCGAGGGTCTCGACCGCGGGGAGGCGGCGGACGAGGGCGTTCGTGGCCACCATCTTCCGGGCGCCGAGCGCGAGGGAGACCGTCACCACCGCGGGGAGCGCCTCGGGGATCGCGGCCACCGCGAGGGAGAGCGCGGTGAGGAACATGAGGAGCGGGGGCTCGCCGCGCAGGAGGCCGATGACGAAGAAGACGAGGCAGGGTTAGAT
>CAXNIN010000243.1:0-7077 GCA_964202365.1 Myxococcota bacterium
CGAGCCCCGCCCAGGCGTGGACGACGCCGAGCACGCACAGCGCGGCGCCGCCCGCGACAACGGCGGGGCGGCCCCACCGCGGCAGCCGGTGCCAGAGCACCGCCACGCCCACGGCGCCCAGCACCCCCGCGATCTGCGCCGGGAGGACGAGCATGCGCGACGTGGCGACCTCGAGCCCGGCGAGCCAGCCACCCACTGCTGCGACCTGCGAAACGCCCACTGCGGCGAGGAGCGGCACCCCGCGCCGCGCCCACGCCGCCCACGCCCCGCACGCCCCCGCCACGGCGAACGTAACGGCGCCCGTGCCCCACGCCATCTCCGACAGGCGGCCGGCGTCGCGGGCAAAGGACGCCGGCGTGACGCGGTCCCCGAGGCGCTCCCAGTCGTCGAAGTCCATCGGCGAGGCGGCGTGGCCTTCGATACCGAGGCCGCCGCGGAGGACGAGCCAGAGCCCTGCCCCCCACAGCACCGCGAACGCGCGCGGGTCGCGACGCCACGCGAGGTAGAGGAGCACGCACGGCCACCCCTCGTACCGCACGAGGGCGAGCGCCCCGAACACGAGGTCCGCGGCGAACGTGCGCCCGGCGAGAGCGAGCGCGAGGCCGCCGAAGAGCAGGAGGAGGAACGTGCCTTCCTGGTAGAGCGCGGTGCCCCACAGGAGCGACGGGCCGTACACCGCGGGCACCACGGCGGCCCACGCCGCGCGTCGCCCGCCGAGCTGCCCGGCCACGACAGCGGCGGCGCCGCTCGCGCCGGACGCGACCAACGCCAGCGCGAGGCGCACGTCGGAGAGGTCTCCCCCGAGCGCCGCGACACTCGCGATGATGGCCTGGGTCGCGGGCAGCCAGGACTGCACGAGGAGGTGCTCGCGCCCGGCCCACCGCTGAAAGCCGTCGAAGCTGAAGTTCAACGGCGACGCCGCGAGCAGGCCGAGGCGGAGCGCGAGCCCGACCGCGAACGCGACGAGGGCGGGGAGCGCGATCCCCCCGGGGCGGGGCGCGGCCGTGGTCACCGCTTCAGGTCGACCCGTCGAGGAAGCTCGTGTCGTACACGCCCGAGACGAACCGGGCGTCGGCGAGGATCTGACGTTGCAGCGGGATGGTCGTGGGAACCCCCTCGACCACCATCGCCGCAAGCGCGGCGTCCATGCGGGCGATGGCCTCGCCGCGGTTCGCGCCGTGCGCGATGACCTTCGCCACCATCGAGTCGTAGAACGGCGAGATGGCGTCGCCGCCGCGGAGGTGGGTGTCGACGCGGATGCCGTCGCCTTCCGGAAGGACGAGCTTCGTGACGCGGCCCGGCGCGGGCTTGAAGCCCCGGGCGGGGTCTTCCGCGTTGATGCGGCACTCGATCGCGTGCCCCGACAGCGTGAACGTCGGGTTGACGACCTCGTTCGCCGCGACGCGGAGCTGGAGCTCCACGAGGTCGAGCCCCGTGACCATCTCCGTGACGGGGTGCTCCACCTGGAGGCGGGTGTTCATCTCCATGAAGTAGAGCGCGCCGGAGGGGTCGCGCAACATCTCGACGGTGCCGGCGCCGTAGTAGCCGGCCCGGCGGCAGGCTTCGCCGACAATCGCGCTCATGCGGGCGCGCTCGGCGGGCGTGATCACCGGGGACGGGCTCTCTTCGAGCAACTTCTGGTGACGACGCTGCACGCTGCACTCGCGCTCGCCGAGCACGGTGAGGTTGCCGTGGCGGTCGCCGAGGACCTGGAACTCGATGTGGCGCCCGTTGACGACGAGCTTCTCGAGGTAGAGCGTGCCGTCGCCGAAGGCGCTCTGCCCTTCGGCGCTCGCCTGCGCGAACGCTTCCGCCATGGCGGCGGGTGCGTCGACGCGGCGCATGCCGCGCCCGCCGCCGCCCGACCGCGCCTTGAGGAGCACGGGGTAGCCGAGCTCGGCCGCGACGGAGAGGGCCTGACCGACCGAGTCGACGTTGCCGGGGGAGCCGGGGATGAGCGGCATGCCGAGCGCGCCCATGGTTTCCCGGGCCACCTGCTTGTCGCCCATGGTGCGCATGGACCGCGGCGACGGCCCGATGAGCGTGACGCGCTCATTTTCGCAGCGGGTGGCGAACAGGGCGTTCTCGGAGAGGAAGCCCCACCCCGGGTGGAGGGCGGAGCACTGCGCGGCGCGCGCGGCGGCGAGGATGGCCTCGCCGTCGAGGTAGCCGGCGCGGCCGCCCACGTGCGCGACGGCGTCGGCTTCGGCGAGCCACGCGAGGTCCTTGTCGGGGTCGGTGACCGCGGCGACGACCCCGATGCCCATGCGGCGACACGTGCGCGCGACGCGCGCGGCCACCTCGCCGCGGTTCGCGATGAAGACGCGGCGGAACACTAGGCGCCCAGCTCCTTCTCGAGGAGCTTCCGTGCGATACCGGCGTCGACGTCGGCCTTGTGGGCCTTCATCAACATCCCCATCGCCTTGCCCATCTCCTTCGGCCCGGTCGCGCCGCTGGCGGCGATGGCCTCGCGCACCCACACGAGCGTGGTGGCTTCGTCGGCGAGCTTCGGGAGGAACCCCTCGATGATGACGAGCTCGAGCCGCTCGACCTCGGCGAGGTCTTCCCGGTTGGCCGCCACGTACGACGTGATGGAGTCCTCGCGCTGCTTCTTGAGCCGGCGGAGCGACTCGAAGCACCGCTCGTCGGTGACCTCGCCCTTGCCTTCCTTCTCGAGCTCGATGAAGGCCGCGCGGATCATGCGCAGCCCGGTGGTGCGCGCGGTGTCCTTGGCCAGCATGGCCTTCTTCAGCTCGTCCGCGACGTGGTCCTTGAGCGACATGGGGTCTCCGGGGCGCGGACTCTAATCGGTTCGAGCTGGGGGCGCACCGGCCGCCGGGCGAGCGCCTCCCGGCGCCCGCGCGCTCACGGCTCGGCGGGGGCGGACACGCCGCGGAGCACCCGCACGACCATGCCCAACAGCCCCACGGCCAACATCGCGACCCCCGCGAGCGTGGCGCCGCGGTCGAGCAGCGTCGGAGCGGGCGCGGCGAGGGTGCGCTCCTCGCCGAGCGTGGCGGAGGCCACGGGCATGCGGCGCACCTCGTCGCTTAGGAGCGCGAGGTCGAACTCGGGCGCGGAGGCCCCGGGGGCGCCGTACACGAGCCGGGCGCCGCCCTCCGGCAGCCGGGTGCGGATCTCCCAGCGCGCCGCGGTGACCACGATGGCGTCGATGGGCAGCGGGGCGTCGTCGCCGTTGTCGATGCGCACGAGGAGCGTGTCCCCCACGCGGTCGCCGATCTCCATGGCCAACGTGCTGCCGCGGGTGGGCCCGCTCCAGACCACCTGGCGGAGCGGGATGGTCGAGCGGCCGGCGTCGCGGAGCACGGTGACGGTGCGCTCGAACACATCGCGGCTCGTGGTGAGCGCGAGCGTGGCGACCGGCGCGTCGCCGTCGATCGGGATGCGGAGGAGGGTGCTGCGGCCTTCCTCGCGGCGCTCGACCTCGCCGATGGTGACGGGCTCTTCTTCGTCGGTGTCCCAGAGCAGGAACGGCACCTGGCGCCCGGCGGAGTCCACCACGCGCACGTCCGCGAGATCCGGGCGGGTGCGCGCCAACACGTCGCGGCCGAGCGCGACGCGCACCCAGCCGGCGCCCTCGATCGGCCGCTCGTAGCGGAAGCGGGCGAGCGCGAGGTCCGGCCCGGCCTGATCCACCTCTTCGCGGGTGGGCACCGGCACGAACACGGGGTTCGGCGAAGGCGCTTGCACCGCGACGATCGGCGGCTCGGGGCGGAGGAGCTCGGGCAGCGCGATCGCGAGGTCGTACGCGGAGTCCGCCACCGTGGCCGCGCCGAGGAGCGTGTGAGGCCCCGGCCCGGCGTCGCGCGTGACGAGGCGGACGCCTTCGGAGAGGATGTCGACCGACGCGAGCGGGAGCGGCGCCCCGCGTTCGAGCGGGATCTCGAGCACGAACGTGTCGCCGACGAGCCTCTCGACGGGCACCTCGAGACGATCGACGTTCGCCTCCCCCACGCGGAGCCGGCGGAGGCGGCCGCTCGCGTAGGAGTTGCCGTACAACTCCGTCCCCACCGCGCGGATCGTGACCTCGCGCTCGAACACGTCGACGTCGTCGGCGAAGGAGAACCGGAGCGCCCGAATCGTGCGGACGCCGGGAAGCCGGAGCGTGTACCGCGCCGAGCCCATCTCGGTGACCACGGGGGTGGGCATCGCGACGGTTTCCACGTTGGGCGGGACGTGGTCGGGCGCGTACGTGAGCGCCGACACGCCGAGCAGCCGCGGACGGACGCCGCGGTAGCCCGCGAGGGTGACCCGGAAAGGGCCCGTCACGTGCGGCACGTCGAGCGTGCGGCTCTCCTCGGAGTCGAGCGCGTAAACGAGACGCTCGTCGACGGCGCGCCACGCGCCCGCCGCGCGGTGCTCGACGGTGGCGCGGAACGGGCCGGAGCCGGCGAGGTCGTCGATGTCCAGCGCGAGGCGGTCCACCGGGGCCTCGGCGGCGTCGGTCTCCCAGGAGGTGTCGCCCACCGGGACGGTGAAGAGCGTCTCCGTCTCCGCGGCGCCGGCGTTCGACGAGCGGAGCACCGCGTAGGGCACGGCGCGGCCGGTGGCGTCGGCGAGGAGGAGGCCCTGCGCGAGCGTGTCCACGTTGCCGCCGACGAGGTCGGGCGGGAGCGTGACGCGAACGGCGCCGGTCGCGGGGAGCTCGACCGGCGCGGAGAGCGCGTACGTCGAGGGGTCCGCGGCGCGCGCGGTGGCGGCGGCAGCCAGAAACACGAGGAACGTCGACATCATGGCTTGCGATCCTTCAGGACGATTCGCTGGAACGCGATCGCGCCGACGAGGAGGGTCACGGCGAGGCCGGCGAAGGAGCCCACGCGGGCGAGGCCCGAGAGGCTCCAGAGATCCACCACGAACACCTTGAGGGCGCCCAGGAGCGCGAAGGACAGCCCCGCGAGCCGCGCGCCGCGCGCGTCCCGGGCCGTGCCCACGGCGATGAGCAAGAGCCCATACCCGGCCCAGGCGATGGACCGCGTCATGCTCTCGGCGAGGTCTTCGCTGGAGAACGAGAGCACGTCGTCGTGGGCGAACGCGTGGGCGACCTCGAGGTTGACGAGGGCGAAGAGGAGGAGCACCGCGGCGGTGCGGAGCGCCGTGCGGAACCACACGGGGGTGTCGAACAACTTCGCGGCCACGAGCAGGCAGACCGCCGGCACGCCCCAGGTGTAGAGCGTCCAGTTGAGGATGATCCAGCCGTCGCCGCCGCCGTAGTCGAGCGCGTCGGGGTTGAGCAGCAGCCGCACGCACACCGCGAGGGCGAGCGCGCCCGCGAACACGCGGATGCCCGGGTGCGTGAGGCGGCGGGAGAGCGCGCCGAGGAGCGCCACTTCGATGGCCCAGCCGAGGGTGAGCCACGCTTCTTCGAGCTGGAGGGGGACCGCGCCGGCCGCGAACAGGAGCACCACCGTGACGAGAATGGCGAGCTCGCGATCGTCCGAACGCACCTTCACCGCGCGCACCAGGGTGACCGCCGCGAGCAGCGTGCCGATCCCGAGGAGCACGGGGAGGAGGCCGATGTAGGCGTCGCCGAGGGTCTCGACCCAGATGCGGTGGAGCGGGAAGAACAGGAGCGGCCCGGCGAGCCCGGCGGAGAGCGCCCCGTAGAGGTCGCCCGCGCGCGGCCTCCAAAACGGCGGGAACGTGTAGGCGGCGTACACGACGGCGGCGCCGAAGAACCAGGCGCCGGCGTCTTCCGCGGCGAAGGGCTCGGCGAGCGGCGCGAGGAGGGGGAGGGCGGCGCCCACCGCCGCGGCTACGAGGAACACCCGCGGCCCGCGCGTGTTGCCGACGGCCGCGCCGAGCACGCCGAGGAGCGCCGCGATGTACGCCACGAGCGCCATCGGCGGGCTGCCGGCGAGGGAGACGCCGGCGAGGGAGACGCCGGCGAGCGCGAGGCCCGCGACGAGCTGCGGCAGCGCCCACGCCTGCGTGCCCGTGAGCGCGACCACCACGGGCACCCCGACGAGCCCCGCCGCCACGACGGCCCACTCGGGGGTGCTCCCGAGGCTCCACCCGAAGGTGAGCGCAAGCAGGAGCAGCGATGCGACCGCGACGGCGCCGGACTCGAGCCAGAGCGCGTTGCGGCGCCGGCCCGCGAGCAGCGGCAGGAGCGGCGCCAGCACCACGAACGCGACGACCACCCACGGAGCGTCGCCGGCGGGCGTCGGCAGCGCGAGCCCGCTCACGCGGTCGCGGGCGAGCGGATCGGCGGGGACGACGTACGCGGCCGCCGCGAGCAGGAGGAGCAGCGCGCTCGCGCCGCCGGCGACGGCCTCGGAGAGATGGGTGGCGCGGCGCGCCGCGATCGCGACGAACAGCGCCGCGAGCACCGTGGGGGCGACCAGCCCGACCACCGCCTGATCCGCGGCGTAGTAGGACGCGACCCAGCCGAGGTACAAAGCCGCGGTGGCGACGCCGGCCACCGCGATGAGCGTGGTCCAGCGCCGACGGGTGGCCGCCACGAGCAGCCCGGCGTCGAGCAGCGCGAGGTAGCCGAAGAACGCGACGGCCTTGTTCTCGCCCGTGGAGAGCAGGACCGGCGTGAGGTAGCCGCCCACCAGCGCGAGAGAGGCCATGAACCGGCTGTCGCGACGCTCGGCGGCGAACAGCGTAGCCGCCGTGGTGGCGACCATCAGCGCGAACGCCACCTCCGAGCCGAACAAGCCGTAGCGGGCGTGGCCGGCGTACAACACCGCGTACACGACACCGGCGCCGCCGCCGCCAAGGGCGGCCGCGGGGACGTCGTACCGCCGGCCGCGCGCGAATTCGCTGGCGAGGAGCGCGAAAGCGCCGACCGCGGCGCCGATGGCGCAGCGCGCGCCAGGGCCGAGGAGGCCGGCGGCGATGACCTCGCGGAGCGCGAAGATCGCGGCGAGGAGCAGGGCGAGCCCGCCGGTAACGGCGAGCGCCCACACGCCGATGGCGTCGGCGCCGGGGGCCTGGCGCGGCGGGGGCGGCGGGGGGAGCCGGACCGCCGGCGCGGCGGGGGGCGGCTGCGCGGGGGGCGGCTCGGCGGGGGGCGGCGGGGCGCCCTCGGGGGCGCCTTCCGGCGCAACG
>CAXNIN010000244.1:0-7064 GCA_964202365.1 Myxococcota bacterium
TCGCGGCGAAGAACAACGAGATCGAACGCTTCAACCAGGAGTTGCAGGCCCGCGTGGAGACGCGCACCGCGGAGCTCCGCGAAGCCCAGGCGGGGCTCGTGCAGTCCGGCCAGTTGGCGGCCGTCGGCGAACTGTCCGCGGGGCTCGCGCACGAGCTCAACAACCCGCTCGCGGGCGTGCTCGGAATCGTGCAGATCCTCGGGATGCAGCTCAAGGACCGGCCCGAGGCGGGGCTGTTGCGCGCCGCGGAGGAGCAGGCGATCCGGTGCAAGGAGATTGTCGCCAACCTCCTCCGGTTCACCGGACCCGGCGCCGCCGCGAGTCGAGACGGAGGTGTGGTAGATCTCGCCTTGGTGGTGCGCGATGTCCTCACCCTCGTAGGGGGCGCGCTCCGCCAGCGGGGGGTGATCGTGGAGCTCGCGCGAGAAGGGGTGCAGTTGCCGATCCGCGGCGACGCGACCGCGCTCGGACGCGCGCTCGGCCAGCTCCTGACGTCGCTCCGCACGGTGGCGGCGCCGGGCGCGACGCTCCGCGTCGTCGAGACCGCGCGCGCGGCGGAGGTGGAGATCCGCTTCGAGATCGCGCCGACCGTCGCGTCCACCGACGATTGGCGAGCCGCCGGCCTCGGGTTCTGGGTGGCGCGCCAGGTGCTCCAGGAGAACGCGCTCACGCTGGAGGAGCCCGAGGGAGAGCCCGGCGGCCCGCGGGCGTGGCGGCTCCGCGCGCCGCGGGGGAACGCCTGATGCCGAAGGAGCTCCAGGCGCTCGCGGTGCTGCTCGCCGTCCTCGCGGTGGGGTGGCTCGCGTACGGGGCGATCTTCGGCGATACTGGAGGTTCGCGGCTTGAGGTGGCGTTCGTCGAAGGCGCCGTGCGGCGCGTCGACGCTCTCGGGGTAGAGGCGCCTGCCGAAGCCGGGCAGGCGCTCCTCCCGCGCGACCGCATCGTGGCGGGTGCCGGCGGGCGCGCCGTGCTCGCGCTCGGCCCCGATTCGCGCGTGACGGTGGAGGAGAGCTCCTCGCTGCGCATTGTTGCGGTCGACGACGCGGGCGTGCGGCTCGAGCTGGAGGGCGGCCGCGTGCAGGCGACAATCCGGCCCGGCTCGGGCCCGGTCGGCATCTCGTCCGACGGCCGCACGGTGACCGCGACCGACGCCGACTTCACCGCGGTGCGCGGCGACGACGGCACCTTCGGCGTGGCGTCCACCCGCGGGGACCTCGCCCTCGACGGTGTGGAAGGCGCCACCAAGGTCTCCGTGGGGGAGCGCCTCGTGGCCGCGCCGGGCGGCGCCGCCGTCGTCGGCCGCGCCAGTGAGGAGCTGCTGCTGAGCGTGGCCTGGCCCTCCGCGACCCGCACCCGCGCCGAGACCGTCGCCGTCACCGGCCGTACGGAGCCCGGCGCCACCGTGCGCGTCGGGCGCGAGGGCGCGTGGACCGTCGTGAAGGCAGATCCGCGCGGCGACTTCACCGCGCGCGTCCCGCTCGACGAGGGAACCAACGACGTCCGCGTGGAGGCAACCTCCGTCCTCGGGGGCGCCACCGCCGTGAACAGCACGGTCGTCCGCGACACCACCGCGCCCAGCGTGGGCGTGGAAATCCGCTACTGAGTCGCCAACCGGGGAGGACGTCTTGCTCGCGCTGATCGCAGGCGTCCTCGCGGCCGATGCGCTCCTCTACGCCCCCGAAGGCGCGCCCTCGCCGGGCGCCACCGGGGCGCTGGAGGTGCTCGTGACGGACGGCGCGCGCCTCGTCGAGGGCGCGGACGTCGCGCTCACGAGCGCGTCGGGGGCCTCGGTGCCGCTCGACGGCGAGGTGGCGCCCGGGCGGTACCGCTTCCGCTACGAGGCCCCCGCCACTGAGCGGGTCGCCACGCTCACCGTTCGCGTGGACGGCGCCGCCGTGGCGACGCGCGCGCTCCCGCTCGCGCCGCCGCCGCTCCCGGCGTTCGATGCGGCGCCCGAAGTCGAGGCGGCCATCGGTACGCCGCGGGTCGAGCTCCGCTTTCCTCGAAAGCGCGACGCCGTCGGCGGCCCGGATGCCCTGCTCGCGCGGACCTCCGAGGGGCGGGTGCTCGAGGTGCGGTCCGAGGCGGACGCGGTGGTGGTGGCCGTCGAGCCCGGGTCGGACCGCCAGGCGCGCGTCATGGGCGTCGGGCTCATCGACCTCGACGACCCCCGCGGGACCCCGTCGTTCGGCCTCGTGCGCCTCCGGGCCCGGCCCCAGCTCACGCTCACCGCCGAGCCGGCGAGCACGGTCGTCGTGCGGGTCGGCAAGCGGTCGTACGGGCCCTTCGTCGCCGACGCGACCGGGGCGGTCAACGTCTCCTTCGACGCGTGGCCCGGCGAGGTGTCGTACGAGATCACGGTGTCCGACGACCTCGGCAACACCCAGCGCTCCCAGGGGCCGCTCCCGTCCGCCACGCGCCCCGTGCTCGTGGGCGTGGAGGCGCCCCGCGGGGGCGACCGCGGCGCGGATCTGTGGCTCGGCGCGTGGGGGCCCACCGGTGCGCCGTGGACCGGCGCGCCGCCCCTCTGCCGCAGCGGCGCGTCGGGCCGAACGGAAGTGGTGGTCGCCGGAAAGGGGCTCTACCGCGCGGCGATGGACGTCCCGGGCACCGGCGGCGCGCTCTTCGACCCGCGGGTCGAGTGCGCGCTCGCCGACGCCGCCCTCGCGCTCCGCGTGCCCCTCGGCGCCGACCGGCCGGCGCGTGTGGAGCTCCGGGTCTACCCGGACGCCCTCTCCGCAGATTTTCCGATTGCACAGGTTCAGGCGGCGCTGCTCGACCGCCGGGGGGAGCGAGTGGCGGCGGAGGGGCTGCGGGTCACCGCCGAGACGGGCGAGTTGGTCCTCGAGCCGAGCGAAGGGGCGCTCCGCGGCGAGTACCGGGGAGCCGCGGCCCTGGAGCGGGGAGGGGACGTGTTGACCGCCGCCTGGGACCACCCGCCCGCCACCGGCGCGGCGTGGTCGCTCGAGCTCACACCCGCCGCCGAGGAGGCCGCCCTGGTCGCGTTCGTGCGCGCGCTCGACCGCCGTGAACGGCCCGTCGGCGCCGCGCCCGTGCGCGTGCGCGTCGGCGATCGCGTCGAGGACGCGGTCACCGACGCGCGCGGCTGGGCCGTGGTCCGGTTTGCCGGAGCCCCCACGGTAGCTGTGACGCTGCGCGCCGAGGCGGCCGGTGGCCTGGCGCGCGAGGCCCCGTGGTCGCCCGCGCTCCCGAAGGTGGTGCCCGACCCCGCCGCCGCCGACCGTCTCCAGCGTGTGGAGCTCCCCATCCGTGCCGGCCGCGTGCGGCAGGTGTTCCTCGACGTTTCACCGCGGCCGCTCCTGACCGGGAGCGGCGCCACGGGTGCCATCGAGGTGCGAATGCTCGACGCGTCGGGCACGCCCGTACGCGACGAGCCGGTGACGCTCGGGGCGAGCGCCGGCGAGGTGAGCGCGCCGACGCGCCACGCCGACGGGAGCCTCCGCGCCACGTACATGCCGCCGCCCGGGCTCGTGGACCAGACCGTGCGGATCACCGCGACGACCGCGGCGGGTACCGTCGCGACCGACCTTGCGCTCGAGCCGCGTCCGGTGAACGGCGCCGTCGGGGTGTCCGGGGGGTGGATCTCGAACTTCGGCGTGGTGTCGTCGCCGGTGCTCTCCGCGTCCGTGGTGCAGCGGATTCCGAAGTTCCCGAGCATCGTCGGGGCCCGCCTCGGCGTGAGCGCCTACACGCTCGACACGTCGGTGGACGACCTCCTCGCCGGCGAAACCATCGCGGTCCGCGCCACCCTGGTGCCGGTCGACATCGGCATCCAGGTGCTCGAGAGGTGGGGGCGGCGGTCGCTCCACGCCGGCATCGCCGCCGTCGTCACGCCGTACAGTATGACCGTGGATTTCGGCACCGACCGGGGGCTCGCCGGCGTCGACTTCGCGTCGCCCGGCCTCTCCGTTCAGGCCGGCGGCGGATACCGCCTCGGGAGCTCCGAGCTCTTCATCGAGGGGCGCTACCTGCTCTACACCGCCGGGTCGAGCCAGATCGCCTTCGAGGGCTCCGTGGGCGGCCTGTCGCTCTCGGCAGGTTACCGGCTACTCTATTGACGAGATGACCCTTCCCCCGCCATCGAGGCCCGCCGCGCCGCGCCCGTCGCGATGGGCGGCGGCGTTCGGTGCCGTCGCCGCGCTGGTTGTCGGGGCGGGGTGTACGCTCCAGGCCGATCCGCCCACGGTGAGCGAGCTCGAGCCGGCGTGGGGGTACAACGGGGAGAATACGGAGATTGAGATCCGCGGGGAGCACTTCTACCCGACCGTGATCGTCTCTGAGTCGACCGACGCCGGGGGGCGCATCGAGGGGACCTTCCAGGCCTGGCTCGAGCGCGACGGGGAGGCCTTCCGGCTCGACGAGGTGCGGCACCTCACCTACGATCGGCTCGGCGCCGAGGTGCCCGCGGGGCTGGAGACGGGTGTGTACGACCTGCGCGTGCAGGTGCCGAGCGGCGCCGAGACCGTGATGGAGAGCGCGTTCACGGTCAGCGACACGCGCGCCGACCACCTCGATCTCTACGTCACCGGCGCGTCGTACGCGGTCGGAAGCTACGCCGCGGTGACAATCAGCCTGGGGGACCCTACGGATCTGGCCGTGCGCCTTCCGTTCGGGGTGGAGGTGCGCGCGCTGCCCGCGTCGGAAGAGACGAACGTGGCCGACGTGTGGTTCTACGCAGATGGCCTGGACGATCAGGTGCCGCTCGAGGACGGGATCGGCGTCACCGGCTGGCTCGGCCCAAGCGGGAGCGGCGTGATCCTCGTGACCTCCGAATCGGAGTCGGACGTACGGCTGGAGGTCGCGCCGGTCGAGCCCGGCGTGGTGCGCGGCGACGCCCAGACGCTCTCCTGGCAGCCGGGGCCCGTCGCGGAGGTGGAGCTCACGCTCCCGCGCGCGGACTTCCGGACGGTGGCCGGAGAGCCGTTCGATCTCACGATCCGCTTCAAGGATGCGCTCGGCAACCTGCTCACGACGCAGCCCGCTACGGTCCTCCTCTTCGACGGCTGCTTCAACGCGATCACCACCAACGTGGAGATCGTCGGGGAGGGCCGCGTCCCGATCACGCTCACGAACGCGTGCCCCGAAGACCGCATCTCCGCGTACGTCTTCGATCAGCTCTGGGAGACCGAGCCCTTCGAGGTGCTCGCCGCCGATCTCGCGGGGTACGAAGTCCAGGCCGCGCCGAGCGACGTGGTGGCGGGCGACGACGTGCTCGTCTTCGTGGAGGCGGTCGACGCCTACGGCAATCTCATCACCGACCACGTGGCGGACGTGGTTCTGACCGACGACCTGGGCGGGCTCGATCCGGAGAGCGGCACGGGCACCCAGGCGTGCGATGGCTTCGCCGGAGGCGCGCAGGTGTGCCTGGCGAGCCTCTGGGCGGCGGGCGACGCCGTCGTCATCACCGCGGCGGACGCCGACGGCGGACAGGGCGAGGCGCCCCCCATCGAGGTGCGGGCGGCCGACGCCGCGGCGGTCCAGCTCCGCCTCGACGCGACCAGCGTGACCGCCGGCCAGACGTTCGGCGCGACCGTCCGTGTGCTCGACGACTTCGGAAACAGCGTCTCGTTCGACCCCGGCGGCACCGACCCCGTCGCGTTCTCCGACGTCACCGAGACCATCTTCTGCCAGTGGACCGGCCTCGTCTCCGGGGTTCAGAACTTCGACTGCACGGTCGAGGGCGCCGTGACCGACGCGGAGGTGCGGGCGCGCGTGTTCGCGCTCGCTGGCGAGGCCCCGGACCCTCTCGTCGTCACCAACGGCGCGCTCGCCGAGGTGACGCTCGACCCCCAGGGAAGCTCGTTCACCGCCGGCGTGGCCTTCACCATCGACCTGCGCGGATACGATGCGTTCGGAAACCCCTACGTCGTCCGCCCGGATCCGCTCATTCAGCTCGAGGACACCGGCGCGACGATGACGCCCTCGTCGGCGACGTTCGGCCCCTCCGGGACCGCTCAGGTCTCCGCAGTCGTGTTCGCCGCCGGCGACGCCGTGCGCGTCTCTGCCGCGCAGGCGGGCGTGCGGCTCGGCGCGAGCCGTCTGATTGACGTCAATCCGGCCGGGTTCGACGGCCTCGACGTCGACATCGCCGAGTGGGTCTCCGTGGACGAGCCCGCCGTGGTGACGGTCACGGCCGTGGACACTTGGGGAAACGCCGTCGACACCTACGCCGACACCGTATCGCTCACGACGCGCGGCGGCGGGTGCGACCCCGTCGTCACCTCCGCCTTCGAGGCAGGGCGCGCCGTGGTCGACCTCACGTGCGCCGCCCCGACGCTCTCCGAGACCCTCGATGCCGTCGACGGCGACGGCTATCTCGGGGAGAGCGCCGTGTTCGACGTGGTGGACCTCGCGTGCGCGAACGGCCCGACCGCCGCCCTCGAGCTGGAGGGCCGGGACGACGCCGTGGTGTGCCTCACCACCGGCGCCACCGTCGAGGTCGATGCCGACACCGCCGGCTCCTCCCACGCGGGCGCCGGCATCGCCGTGCGCCACTTCTCCGACGGCGAGAGCGCGGCGGTCCGCTCCCTCGCGACCGCCGTCACGTTCACCTACGAAACGACGGGCGCACGCACGGTGGATGTCCTCGTGGTCGACGCGAACGCGTGCGCGGACTCCGTCTCCGGCACGGTGTACGTCGGGGCCGACGACGGCGAGCCGACCGGCCCGGTGTCGGTGGCGGTGTCCGTCGCGAGTGTCGCCTCGATCGGTGGCGTCACGGTGGACGTCGCCGCGACCGACTGCACGGGCGACGTCGCCGCGTGGCAGGATCTCCTCGTGCGGGCGGACCTCGGCACGCCGGGCGGCACGGCGAGCGGTGAGGGCCTGGTCGTGAGCCTCGACGGATCCGGGGAGGGTAGTTTCGCCTTGGATTTCGACAGCGGGTACAGCGGTACGGCGACGGTGTACGTCGGCTCCGTCGGCGGCGGGGGCGTCGGCACCGGGACCGTGCTCGTCACCGGAGACGCCGCGCTCCCCGAGATTGTCTCCATCAATCCCAGCGGCGCGGTCGCGGCCACGGTCGAGGCGATCGACGTCGTCTT